>PBPC01000001.1 GCA_002724575.1 Gemmatimonadota bacterium
GATATCACGCGCTGCAGTCCCCTCTCCGAGAATACAGGGATAAGCTCCTAGGCGCATAGTCCCGCCTTTCTTGGTCACCTGGCGCTGTGAGTCGAGAAGGCAGATTACAGGGTCGGATGCATCTTCTAGGAATTCGGTAGAGTGAGAGTCCTCTAGATTGCAGACATTCCGAGCGAACTCAATTACAGCACACTGTAATCCCAGGCATATGCCAAAAAACGGTATTTCATTTTCTCTAGACCAGCGAACTGCTTCCAGCATCCCTTCGATTCCTCGTGGACCAAATCCTCCAGGGATGAGGAGGCCTTGGAAATTTTTTAAGAGATTCACATGATTTTCCCCATCAAAATCCTCTGAGGAAAGCCATTCGACAGAAACCTTCACATCATTCGAGATTCCCCCGTGGATGAGGGCTTCCTGAATTGATTTGTAGGAATCAACTAAGTTTGTGTACTTACCGACAACTGCTATGCGAGCCTCGCCTGACTCAGGCCTCTTGAATCTCCTCACCATTTCGGTCCATCCACTAAGGGTTGGTTGAGGCGCGTCCAGCTGGAGTCTCTCTAAGATTACATCGTCGAGCCCTTGGGATTTAAGCGAGAGAGGTACTTCGTAGATTGTTGCTACATCAAGACACTCGATAACTCCTTCGAGTTGGACATTTGTGAAGAGCGCTATCTTCTGCCGGATCTCATCTGAGAGCTCGTGTTCAGTCCGACAAAGTAAGAAGTCTGGTTGAATTCCGATCTGCATAAGCTCTCGCACAGAGTGCTGAGTTGGCTTCGTTTTCAATTCTCCTGCGGCCGCGATATAAGGGACAAGCGTGAGGTGTACAAAAATCACGTTCTCACGACCGAGATCTACCCGAAACTGACGGATCGCCTCTAAGAAGGGTAAGGATTCGATATCACCTACGGTGCCTCCAATCTCTGTAATCACGACATCGTTTTCGGGCGCTAGGCGTTGGATCGCGTCCTTAATCTCATCTGTCACATGGGGTATCACCTGGACAGTAGAGCCGAGATAATCACCTTTTCGCTCTTTAGAGATTACAGATTGATAGATACGACCTGTCGTGATGTTGTTTGCTTGCGAAAGGGATTCATCGATAAACCGTTCATAATGGCCAAGGTCTAGGTCTGTTTCTGCTCCATCATCCGTAACAAAGACTTCTCCATGTTGGAACGGTGACATCGTTCCTGGATCTACATTGATATAGGGGTCAAATTTTTGCAGGGTAACCTTGAATCCTCGTTCTTTGAGGAGCCTGCCAATTGAGGCAGCCACGATTCCTTTTCCTAGGGCGGATACCACACCCCCAGTTACAAATATGTACTTGGTGGTATTGAGGCTTTTGCTCTTTTCTGATTTGGTCATGCGAAACTCGGGATTCCTTGAGTACTCAGTTTTTCTTCCATGCGCAGAACGTCTGCCATAGTATCTACGCCTGGATCAGCGGCACCTACTATGGCCACCCCGATCTTCAGCCCAGCTTCTAGCGGCCGAAGTTGTTCTAGAGATTCCAAGCGTTCCAGCTGAGATGGCGCGAGCGCAACCCAGTCATTCAGAGCCTCTCGCGTGTAAGCATAAATTCCAACGTGGCGCAGAAATGGTTCTCGTTCCAGCTCTCCGGGTACCGGTCGTTCGTCGCGCTTATAAGGAATCGGAGCTCTGGAGAAGTAGAGGGCTCGGCCATTAGCGGCTCTGGCAATCTTTACGACTGTAGGGTCGGTGCGGGCATCATCAGAGTTCAGCGGTGCCGCACAGGTCCCAACCTCCCATGCTCCATTTCGTACAAGGTCTATGGTCTCCCGAACATGCGCTTCCTTAAGTAGCGGTTCGTCTCCTTGGACATTTGCAATGATGTCATACCCCCGATACTCAGATCGATCTGCTAACTCTGCGACACGGTCTGTTCCTGAAGGATGGTCGGGTGATGTCATCTCCACCGGTGCACCTAAAGACTTACAGAGGTTGGCTACTTCAGTGGAATCCGTTGCTACTACCGCATGATCCAGCACGGTCATTGCCTCTATCCGACGCCAGACCCATTCGATCAAGGGTCTTCCGAGAATCGGGTAGAGAGGTTTATTGGGTAGACGAGCTGACGCGAGTCGAGCTGGGACGATTCCCAGGACTTTGGTGCTCAAGACACGCTAACGAGGCCGAAACGGCGCGAATTTACGACAAAAATCACGCCTTGAAACCTACCTGAATTAGGGGCTGAGGGTCAACTAGTGCATCAGGTGCAAATTAGTACTGAATCAAACTATCCTGCGAACTCAGGATTCAGACTGATATTTGCACGTTTGAAGGGGTCGTAGAGTAAATCTCATCTTGAGGTAGGTTTTCCGAAAACCTCCACTATGGTCGCAGTTACTTCTCCGGTATTCGTGAAGGTGTGGCTCGCACCTCCTGGTAGTGACACTACTTCGCCAGGAAGTATATCGACTGCATCCTGGCCTTCTACTGTCAATCTGATTTTACCGGTTACAAGCATGAACACTTGGTATGTCGCAGTACTATGCGTGTGCAAGCGTCGAGTCGCCCCAGGTTCTGCGTAATCCCGAAGAACTCTGAATGCCTCATCCTCTAGAACGAGCATTGATGAGATTCCAGGATCACCTTGTACGGGGCGGGCACCGTCAGAACCTCCGACAGCTTGTCCGAAAGCATCCGGAGCGGTCACCATAAAGGCTGAGAAGAAGCACAGCGCAGTAATGCTGGAGGTCGGCATCAGTAACTCCTTGGCCGAAAAGGGCTAGAGGTAGAGAAAGTTCTTTAACATTCGTTTCCCGTGTTCACTGAATAGTGATTCTGGGTGGAACTGAACACCCCAGAGCGGTAAATCCCGGTGATGCATCGCCTGTATCTCGTATTCCTCTTCGGGCTCCATGCTCCAGGCTACCGGCACTAATTCTGTTGGTAATATCGTGCTATCGGTCACCAATGAATGGTAGCGTGCTACTTCCATAGGTGAGGGTAGTCCTTCAAAAATACCATAACCTTCGTGTCGTATTTGTCCTTTCTTGCCGTGCATGATTTTCCGAGCGCGGATGGTTTTGCCTCCGAAAGCTTCACCCAAGGCTTGATGCCCTAGACAAACACCGAGCATAGGAATTCCTGCAGCTCCTAGGATTTTGAAAGCATCGACCGAGACGCCTGCATCAGTAGGTGTTCGAGGGCCTGGTGAAACCACCACTCGTTCGGGTTCTAGGTTGATTAGGCCTTCAATACTCTCTGTATCATTTCTGATAACAGTTGGTGTTGCGCCAAGGTCGCCTAAGAACTGAACTAAGTTGAAGGTGAATGAATCGTAATTGTCGATTACGAGTAGCATATGAATCTCAGGATCTATTCAGGTCCGTTTGCTCAGCTTATGGGTTCCATCTTCCAGAAGATGATTCCCCCAGCTTGTTGTCCAACCTCTACTGACCCCACCAATTGAAATGTCTGGAGGTCATAAGCATCTACTTTACCAGGATCTGCACCCTTCCCCTCCATACTCACAAACGCGTAACGCGAGTCAGGTGTGATCACGACTCCATGAGTTACAGTCGTAGTAGAAGTCGCCAGTCCAAGACTCTTTCCGGTTGAAGCCTCAAGGAATTGGACTTTCCCAGCAGCCTTTAAGGATGCGATGAGAATCTCGCCATCTTCAGAAATTGCCAGGTTATAGGGCCCTCCCGGCACAGACATCTTGCGTTCAAGAGCCCAATTTTCTCGATCAATGACTAGGATCTCGTTACTCTTGTTGCATGCTACAAAGATAGAGCGACCATCGGGTGTTGGCTGAGCCCATGTAGGTGAACACGTAGACTCCATAGGCTCTCTTGTGGAAAGGGGTTCCAATGGCCTAGTGATGCCCCTGGCACCAGTCACAACCTCCTCGACTTGGTAATCGAACAGTGCTGCTTCTGATCCTGTAGTTACTGAGAAGCGTCTTGAAACTTCAAACGTACGTGTGTCGATCTCGACCAACTGATCATCCATCATACAATTCGAGTACACGAACAGACCGTCCTTGGCCATCCGTAGACCGTGCGGCATGGTGCACGTTGGTATCTGGTCAACCTCAACAAGATCTGGCGTGTAAACCACTGATACGGTAGACGGGACATGCTCACCATGAAGGTTGAAGTTCACGATGAATGCGTAGAGACCATCTGGGGTTAGGTCTAGGGTCGCTGGGAAGTTTCCAAGCAGAATCGGGGAAGCTACTAGAGTGTCTGGGCCTGCATGGAATTTCCATAGTTTCCCATCAGGGACACCGTGAGCAGTTGTCATGTACAGGTGCCTCCCATCTGGTGACACGTTCAAGCCATGGGGCCCTTCCGTCTCAACTGCCATCTCACCAACTGGAGTGGTTTGGTCAAGATCCATACCGGACGGGCCAAGCCGGATGCGGTGGAGAAGGTCTGCGGATTCTGCACCGACATAGATGTAATAAACCGCATCTGCTCCAGTTCCCTGGGGAGGCTGAGTCGGAGAGGCGGTACTTCTTCCTGCGCATCCTGTGATGGCCAACACTATCAGGGCTTTCCACAGATTCATCAGTGTATGGCTCTGCAAAGCATCTTTGATACGTGTCCTGGATTATTGGAGCCGGAACTTCTTATTTGGCCCAAGTTAGACAAGCTCACACGTCATATCTTCGGCGCAACACGTGGGCGACTTAATCATTCCATGACCGTCGGGGCATCTCGACACATCTACTTCTCTCCCGTCACCTGTAGTGATGGTATCATGGGCTAAGTCTTGTCCACACTCCGCGCAGGTAATGTTTACGCTCATATCACACTGCTCGCAGGTATAAGTTGCCATTCCCTCGTCTCCTTGTTGGATGAATTGAAGGATTAATCAAAGTCTCCGAGTGGGCACAGTAATAGACTAAGGCGTTCTGGTCACGTACTCAAAAGGCTTGTGCACTGTACCCACAAGCCACGATAATCATCGCCATCATGGGAGCCCTCGCCTGGATCCTTGGGATAAGCCTCGGGACTTCTTTCACATGCTCAATCCTTGAGGCTGTGTTTCTTTCTGTCAGCCACTCCTATATAGCCCTCCTTAAACAGCATGGGGAATGGGCTGGGAAATGGCTTGAAGAAGCTCAAGAACATGTCGATGAACCGATCGCGGCAATTCTTACACTAAACACTATTGCCCATACGGTGGGAGCGACGCTTTCCGGGGCTGTGGTTCAGGACTTGTTCGGAGACCCCTTTCTTACAGCCTTCTCCATAGGGCTTACGTTAGCGGTACTTATCATATCAGAAATCATCCCGAAGACTCTTGGGGCAAGACACTGGAGGCAACTGGCGAAGCCCACCGCCCATGTCTTACGGGTAATGGTTTTTGTCATGAAACCTATTCTGTGGCCCCTAGGTTGGTTGTCGCGCACTCTCACCCCTAAGGGTGAACAATCAACAGTCAGTCGAGATGAACTTGCGGTTCTCACCGAGATAGGCCGGCGTGAAGGGACGCTTGATGAAGAAGAATGGCAGGTGATGAACCGGATTATCAGGCTAGATGAGGTTTCGGTAGGTGAAGTGATGACACCACGGATGGATATGACCGCGATTCCGGTGAACGCCACTATAGAAGAAGTACAGCACATCATGCTGGAGACTGGTCATCTAAGGGTTCCAGTCTACCGAGAGACAGTCGACAATATCATTGGGATTCTTGTCGCTCGAGACGTCTGGAGAGCCGCACACTCTGGTGTTCAAAATCTAGATGGACTAATCCGTGATGTACCCTTTACACCCACTTCCAAGCCCGTGGAAGATCTGATCCCAGAAATGAGGGCGGTGCGAGTAAAGATGGCGGTCGTCGTCGACGAATTTGGCGGAACAGCCGGACTCGTAACCCTCGAGGACCTAATCGAAGAGATCGTGGGAGAGATCCAGGATGAACATGAGGGAGACGAACCCCTTCCATTTCAGAAAACAGGAGATGGTCATCTTCGGGTATGGGGTGGAGTGTCATTGCGAGATGCTATCGCGAGACTTGGGTTCACTCTGATGCCCGAAGAGGAAGAGGGCTACGATACGATCGGGGGTTTAGTATTCGGACGGCTCAATCGCCTTCCTTTGATCGGTGACACTGTCAAAGTAACCGGGGGTGTTCTCCAGGTTGCAAAAGTGCGAGGGCGCCGCATTGAGTATCTCCTGTTCTTACCGGATGACGAATAGGATCATTCTCTAGTTTAGGGTGCTTCCTCGTCAGGCAGTTCCTTCAATGCGGCTAGTTCATCCAGTTGTTCAACTATTTCCGAACTGTTTGCCCTGGACTGAGTTCGTTCTTCCATCCAAAAGGAGATCGCTAGTAGGATTGCTCCACAACTGATCGCCATATCTGCAACATTGAAAATCGGGAAGTGCCCTATTCCGAGGTCAATGGGGCCAATGAAGTCTACTACTCCCCTTCCCCAGCGTACCCGATCGTAGAGGTTGCCGAGAGCGCCTGAAACAACTAGTGAAATAGAGAAGATTCTGAGAAAGTCAGTGTTACTGGATTGCTTGAGTAAGCTACCAAGTAGAGCCAAGGCGAGTATCGTCACTGGTACAAAAAACCAGCGTGAATCCTCTCCTATACTAATCCCAAAGGCGGCGCCCTTATTGAAAGCCAGGGTAAGCGGGATCAGTCCACCGAATAGTTGGCTACTGCTATACGATAGCGCCTCGAGGGCCCAGCGCTTTGTGACTAGGTCCAGGATCATGATCGGAGAAAATGTGAGGGCAAAAATTACTAGCTTTAAGCGCACGGAGCCTGGTCTCCCATAACCGATGAAGTGCTGCGGGTTGTTGTAAGCAGGTATAAATGGAGGCGGGGGGAGTCGAACCCCCGTCCGCATATGGCTCCAGCAAAGCTTCTACGTGCGTAGATCGCTGGGTGATTTCACCTCGGGTGGTCAGCGATCAACCAAACCCTCGGTTAGCCGTTTAATGTCTTATTCCCTGACTCAACGGCGGAGCCTAGGAACCAGCCCGACTTATCGTCGCCTCTAAACCTGTCTCGGGCAGGCAGTTAAAGAGACGGGCACGTAAGTAAGCTTACGCAGCCAGCGCCAGATTATCGTTGGCAGCTAAAAATGTTCTCGAAGATTCATGAGGATCGAGACCTCAGCACGCTACTCCACGTTCACCAAACACGTCGAAACCGTGACGCCCCCTATGAATATATGGATGAACTGTCAAAAATCTCATCAGAGAAGTTTAGTCCCGATCAAACCCATTAGTCCACCCGTGCAATCAACCCGAGCCTATGAATTCGCGGCCTCACAAACCTGCAGGTAGTTCTCTAGCAGTGTCTTAACCTCAGTGAGGTTTGTAGTCTGAAATAGCTTCGTACGGAGTTCACGCCCATCCGGAAGGCCTTTCGTGTACCAGCCAAGATGCTTCCGGAAATCAATGATTGCTCTTTGGGGGTTACCCCCAAAAGCAATCGCGTTTTCAGCGTGTTCTAAACAGATATTCAAGCGTTCTTTTACGTCGGGCTTCGGTGGACTCGGCTTTCCATCGAGCACTGCCCTTGTCTCTCTAAAGATCCATGGATCCCCATGGGACCCACGGGCGATCATAATTCCTGCGCATCCTGTCTCGTGTCTCATGCGATAAGCGTCCTTGGCACAGGTGATATCACCATTTCCAAGAACAGGAATAGCTAATGCCTTAACTACGGCCCGAATCTCACTCCATCTCGCCTTACCCTTATACATCTCTGCCCGGGTTCGAGGGTGAATACAGAGCACTCGCGCTCCTGCATCTTGGCACGTAAGAGCTATGCCCACTGGGTCGCGAGATCCCTCATTAAATCCGCTCCTGATCTTCACTGTGGTCGGCAGGCGAGTTGCTTCATCCACTGCTCGAATGATGGAGGTCACTAGAGTTAGGTCACGCAAGCAGCCTGATCCTCCATTACGCTTTACTACCTTCTTAACCGGACATCCAAAATTGATGTCTATGAAATCTGGACCGTACGTTTCTGCAACAAACGCAGCAGCGTCTGCCATCATGCCTGGATCTGCCCCGAAAATCTGGATACCGATTGGGTGTTCTTCAGAATCGAAACGGAGGTATTCGCGCGAACGAGGGGATCCCATAACTATGCCAGCCGCGCTCACAAATTCACTTACTACAACATCCGCTCCGTAGGAACGGCAGAGTCTTCGGAAGGGCGATTCACTTACGCCTGCCTGTGGTGCCAGGTAAAGAGGAGTGGACTCCTTGGTAAAGAGCTCTAGGAAATCACTGGCCATGACATTGCTTAGCCTTTTGGGAGTGGCACTTCTCTTCCACCATTGTGCCTTACAGTAATGCCCAGCCCATCAAGGCAGTTAAGCATAGGGATTAGTTGTTTGCGACTAAGGGGTAGAGCTTCACGGAATGCTGAGGGGCCCAGCTTTACTTGGCCACCAAGGAGGTCGCATACACGCTCGACCGCAGCCTCAAACTCGCTCTTTAACACGTAATATCCATCTGCGATAACAACAAAGTCTTCCTTTTCTTCGAGGAATTTCAGCAATCCCCAGATATCTGGATCATGAGCTAGATGTGGAGGTAATTCACCTACTAGAGGAGTCGCCAAGCCCATCCTAGTATAGATATCACGGAGTTCTGCGATCAATTGCTCTTGTCGTGGTGATGGACGTGACTGATATCCCTGATCCTTAACCCCACTTCCTTGTCTCTCAAGCACCCCGTCTTTGGTAAGCTTATCGATAACCGCATCTGCGATTTCTGGGGCTGCCCAGGTAGGTAGGCTAGACCTCAGAACTGTTAGCGGGATCGCACTAAGGAGTGGTTTTTCAATATGTCCCTGATGAACCGTACGTAGGATTAATCGTTCAGCTTCAAGTGCAATCTCTCTTGAGAAGAGCTGGCCTGATGTCAGTAATCCACCATCGTTCTGGACCCGAGCAACAGCGTCCTGAGCGACTCCAGGTGGTAATCCAGAAGTGACTGGAAGAGCCTTGGTGTCTATACCGTACCAGGAGGCTATTGAGAGTAAAGCTTTGACGGCGACGACTGGTTCGCCTTCAAGAACATTTTCAAGGGCGGCCCGGACAGAGTCGTCGAGAACTTTTCGCTTAACCGGCTGTGGTTCAGCGATTACTCCGCCTCCGATTGTAATCATCGGCGAGTAGGTTCGGAGGATGATTCTATCACGAGCACGAGCGACTACCGGTTCTTCAAGACGGAGTTGTATCCAACCTTGGCTCCCTGAAGAAATCTTCTGTTTCGTCAGCAAGGCGCAACGAGCCATAACTTCTGAGGTGCCGATGTGGACACGGATCCTCTGATTGTGCTTAATGCTACAGTTTATTCCTTGAATGAGTTGAACATGGACGGTTAACATCCACGAACTGTTCCAGTTTGGATCGGAGACCAGAGTAGTGCCTCGGGTCACCGTTTGCCTATTTGAACTTGCTCCACTTAACGCAACGGCTATTCGATTACCCGGAGTGGCTGTTTCAACATCACCCCCATGAACTTGGAGTTTCCGTATCCGGGACTCGAACTCATTCGGGAGAAGTCGCACCTGCGCTCCTCTTCTCAGGGTCCCAGTCCATAATGTTCCGGTGACGACAGTTCCAGTACCCTGAATTGTAAACACTCGATCTAAGGGAAGCCGTGCGAGATCGTCATCGTTCCGGTGTCCGAGGCGCTTGACTGTATCGCAAAGCTCTGCCTTGAGCCCGTCTAAGCCCTCTCCATTGATCACGGACGTAAAGACCATCCGGGCCCCAGCATAGGGGGTCTCTGCTAATAGCTCTTCCACATCACTCCGAACAAGTTCACGCCATTCTTCATCCACCAGATCAGACTTTGTGAACGTAACAATCAATTCCGGAACACCAAGAAGTTCGAGAATAATGAGATGTTCTCTAGTTTGAGGCATGACCCCTTCGTCTGCTGCAATAATCAAGAGTACGAGATCCATTCCGGTAGCTCCAGCTACCATAGAGCGAATGAATCCCTCATGCCCAGGTACATCCACAATTCCCAAGCGTTGGGTACCTAGAGCTAATTCAGCGAATCCTAGCTCGATTGTTATACCACGGCGCTTCTCTTCTTTCAGGCGGTCCGTATCAGTTCCAGTAAGAGCATGAACTAAGGCAGTTTTCCCATGATCGATATGCCCGGCGGTACCTAGGATCAATTGCTTCACTGTGGTTCAACATCTTCAGGCAGGAGCTGTTGTATGAACTCCAAGGATTTTAGCGGCCTGGATACGACATGATAGCTCAGAAACTGAGAGAGCACTGCCAAATGCTTTTTGGGATAGTCAATCACATCATCGATTCGACTCTGAACTAATTGCATAATTTGGAGCCGAGCTACTGGACCAATTCGAGGGCCCTCTATGTTCTCGCTACACTCGAGGCAAGCTATACCTCCAGCTGGGAAATCAAATCGTCCAACTTCATCTTCGACAAAGTCAAGATCACACCGAATACACGTCTTCAGCTGGGGCTCAAACCCGAGTACTCTGGCAATCTGCCAGATACCAGAAAGGGTGGCCGTCGGAATTTGTGTGGAGTTAGCACACTCTAAGGCATCGAACCCATGCTCGATTGCTTCAAAGAGTTCTGGGCGACGTTCTTGGTCAGCGTGCATGAGGACAAGTTCAGCAATTGCCGACGCTCCCCAGAACCGAAGCACATCCCTGCCGAGTCCGTCTCGAATCCGTGAACAAGAGAAGTCCTTCATTGTCTGAAGGTCCCGATGGTTTTTTAGATATAAGCTTACGGTACCTGTGGCGAATGTCCCAATTGCCAAATGTCCCCGGCCTGTTCGACCCCGCACGCCTTTCGCCATAGCACTGACCAGGCCGTGGTCTTCGGTATAAAATCGTAGGATTCGGCTCGTATCGCCGTATTCGTGTGATCGTAGGAGCACTGCCGTGGTAGTGACGGGAGCCACCTAGTCGGTTCCTCTAACTCGCTGTAGGAGCTTCGCTCGCTCCATGAGGTACTCCTCATGCTCTCTCTCACTCCAATCTTCTTGGCTCTTAAACGTTTCATCTAGAACAGCAATTCGGTGAATCATTGATTCTCGATCGCCAAGATTAACTGCGGCTCCTCGCGTATTCGCTCTGATCGGATCACGATTCAACAGGAAGAGCGCCGCCCCTCCCAATACTACTCCTAGTATCAGGCTCATCCAGGATACTGGGAGCTCGAATGGGATCTTAGCTTCGGATAAATTGATGCTCGATCCTGTTAGATTGTTACCTGAATATCTACGATAGGTGGTTCCCGGCTCTAGCTCGACTCGTGGGAAAGAATCGAGGCCTTCCACTATCATTGGAGGCGCTGGTTCCCGCACCAGCAGTTCCATGACTGTAGTGAGTCCCGGCATCGGAATTGATACAAAAGGCTCGTCGAGTTTGTACGTTACTACGAAAAGCCTCTCTCCTGGGGGCAATGGTGTCCTAATAAGGAGTTGACCCGCTTCTAGACTTATGTTTTCCGGAGACATTTCTGCTTGCCCTAATTCAAAATCAGTGGCCCCAGGGATTAGTGGGTAACTCCAGATGAATCCTGGATCCTCTGAAACCAGGGTCCTACCAGTTTCGTTATACACCTCGATGAGGTCAGTGATGTGCCATCGATCACCATCGAACTCAAAGAATACATTTCGAATCTCAATCGGGAGATCAGCTCCACCAGAAGGAGCAAAGGCCGTGTCATAAGTCTGGATTCTGTAGATTGAATCGAGATGTTCTGGTTCAGTTAAAGGAGTTCCGAAATAAAGGACTCCATCATGTCTGATAGAGGCGAGATAGATATCTCTTATGGCTGGGTCAGGTGGATTGGGTAGAGTTAAGCTAAAAGTCCCATCGGTCCCCAAAGAAACAGAGTCTAGTTCCCCCTGGGTTCCGCCAATGAGATGATGAAGGACTACTGTTCCACTTGTTAACGCCTCATTCCCTAATAAGGCCTGACCTCGAAGAAGGGTTCCCTGCCCACTTTGAGCGAACACAGTGCTTGTGGCCATAAAAAGGCCAGTTGTTATAAGGAGGCTTGCTAGAGCGAATCGGCCAGCATACCGCCAGTGATCAAGGAGTAAAGCGACCAAAATCCTCAGGGTTAAGCCTCCGAAGATGCTCTTCTAACTCGTCAGGACCCATAGACGGTGGCGAGCTAGAGGGTTCATTACCAGCCGATTTAAAGTCTTCAGCACTAGGGTGTCCAGCGACCTCAAGAAGTTCTTCGTGAGCAAAAATCTGCGTATCAGATCTAAGGGCAATTGCGATTGAATCAGAGGGACGTGCATCCAACGAGATGACTTCACCGTTCTTAAGAACCGAAAGTTCCGCATAGTACGTACTATCTTCAACGCGACTGATTATGACTCTTTGGAGGTTTCCGCCGAGTTGCTTCATTACAGTGCAAAGGAGGTCATGGGTTAGTGGGCGTGCAAACTCCATTGCTGCGAGTTCAGTCGCGATAGCGCTAGCCTCTCCTGGCCCTATCCAAATTGGGAGCACTCGTTCACCTGAAAGTTCCTTGAGCATTACGACTGGGGTGTTTGTGGTTCCATCGACCCACAGGCTCTGAACTCTAACTTCAATCAGCAATCGAAGTTCCTCCGAGAGATTGATCTGTACAGCGACTTAGGCACGGGTTCAGCCCCCTCAAATACTCCGAAGTAACTTATGGGTTCTTTAGAACTCAGAAAGAATAGTACTTCTTGCCCGCCCCTGAGTTCGATACCCCCATTCGATGCATCATTTCTCTTAACTATCCAAAGCATCCTTCAGGTCTTCCACTCGATCAGTTAGCTCCCAAGGGAAAAACTGGGCCTCGGCACCACCCGCTTCTGGAACACTCGCTTCTGGTGTACGACCGAAGTGACCATATGCTGCTGTCGGCGTATAGATAGGTGCTCTCAGGTTGAGTCGATCGATGATCCCTGACGGAGTAAAATCAAAAACCTTTGATACTGCTCGAGCTAGTTCATATTCGGACACCTGAGCGTCTCGAAGATCTGTAACGAGAATGGAAACCGGCTCTGCTACGCCGATTGCGTAGGCCAATTGGATTTCACATCGAGTAGACAACCCTGCTGCAACAATATTCTTAGCGGCCCAGCGAGCTGCGTAAGCAGCTGACCGGTCAACTTTTGTCGGATCCTTGCCCGAGAATGCCCCACCTCCATGACGCCCTAAGCCACCGTATGTATCTACGATAATCTTTCGCCCTGTCACACCTGCATCGCCATGAGGTCCTCCCCTGACAAAACGACCAGTGGGGTTAATGTGAAACACACAATCATCATCAACGAGAGTTTCTGGCAAGACAGGCTTAATTACCTTCTCTATTAGAGTATTCGTAATTTCAGAATGTCCTACATCCTCACTGTGTTGGGCTGACACAACAACTGTGTGTATCCGCAGTGGTCGCCCGTCCTCATACTCAACAGTTACTTGAGATTTCCCATCCGGTCTCAGCCAAGCTACTTCTCCCATCTTTCGAACGTTGGTGAGTTGTCTGGTGATCGCATGCGCGTATTGAATCGGTGCTGGCATCAGCTCCGGCGTTTCATTTGTTGCGTATCCAAACATCATTCCCTGGTCCCCTGCACCACCTGTATCAACACCCATTGCAATATCACTGGATTGTTGATCAATACTCGTGAGTACGGAACAGGTAAGAGCATCAATCCCATAATCCGCATCGGTATAGCCTATGCGAGACAGTGCACCTCGGACGACCTCAGGAATGCTTACGATTGACTGTGTTGAGACTTCACCCGCTACAAGTGCAAGCCCTGTAGTCACGAGAGTCTCGCAAGCAACACGTGATTCCGGATCTCCTGCTAAGAGATGGTCAAGCACAGAGTCAGAAATCTGATCCGCAACTTTGTCGGGATGTCCTTCAGTTACTGATTCGGAAGTAAATACAGAGCGCGCCAAGTAATTACCCTGTTTGGAGATAAGGACTGTATTTTGATCAGTTAAAGCGAAAGAGACGCTACCCAATCAGTAAAGGATCGACAAGTTCCAGCTTCCCCGGGACATTTTCAGGTATGCCGGTTCAAGAAATCCTCTATCGCTCGTGCAGATTCATCCCAGGAGTATCGTTCTGCGAATCGCCGGGCACGCCGGCCCATTTCCTCACGGGTCTGTCGGTCTGTTAGGAGTGAACCAATGGCTGAGGCAAGTCTATCTTGGTCGCCATGTGGGACTAGTAGGCCGGTCTCACCGGATATGACAGATTCTCGAAGCCCCGGTGAATCACTAGCTACCGTTGGGGTCCCGCAGGCGCTCGATTCGATACAGGAAATGCCCCACCCCTCTTTAGATGACGTGAGAGCGTGAAGCCAACATGTCTGTAAAAGTTCTAATTTCCTCTCTTCACTAACATACCCCATAAACTCTACGTCATTAGCGATGCCGAGCTTGGTACAAAGGGATTCAAGCCGTCCACGATCATCACCCGTCCCTGCTATCTTGAGCGTTACTCTTGAACCCTCCTGTGTCAGCTTATTGACTGCGTGGAGGAGTAAGTCGACACGTTTGTACTTCTTGAGTCGGCCTAAGTACAAGACTGTGGGGTGCTTTGTACGAACATGATTTGGTCGAGGGCTGTACCAGTCGAGGTCAATCCCGTTCGGGATCACTTCAATCTTTTCAGCGCTGAATCCTCTTTTAACCAGATCTTCCTTCGTGCTTTCAGAAACAGCGATTGTAGGAGTCCTAGAGAAGATCCAAGGTATAGGTTGTTCAAGTAACCAAGTTGCTGATGCAACTGGAATCCGGGCTGATCCAAACGCGGTTAGCCCAAAAAGATGGTGTACGAGTAAGACAATGGGTGACCGAGTCCAGTACGGTGTGAAGAGAGGGACCTTATTTAGATCCTCGACTACTACATCAAATGACTCATTAGATAGGTGGCTCAGATAGTATGTGATTGCGGCTAACGAGAAGGTGTAACGGGTACCAGTTCGGTGAACAGCAATCCCATCAAGATCTACTGGTGTATCAGAACCACTCCAACCTGATGTTAGGAGCGTGACCTCATGCCCTAGCTGAACCATGCGGCTAAAAGTTTCATGGAGATGGATCTCAGCGCCGCCAGCTAAGGGGTTTTCCCGGTCGAGCCAATTCACGACCAGAATGCGCATTGACTAACCCGTCAGGTTCTGGGGAATTGCTTGGTCTTTCGATTGGTGCTTGAAGACCGCATCGAGCACACCATTCACAAAGCGGGGTGAATCACTCCCGCCGTATGCCTCCGCCAAGAGGATGGCCTCTTGGATAGATACTTTCGGTGGAACCTCTTCTAGATAAAACATCTCTACTGCTCCAATCCTTAAGATTCCCCTGTCAATGCTAGAAACACGGTCTAGATGCCAGTTCTCTAGTGCCAAGCTGATATGAGCGTCTATCTCTTCAAGATGATTCTCAAGTAGGGCTACTAGTTTCTCTATGTACGGTAATCTTGTCTTTGAAATAATACGTGTCTTAGATGTGTCACTGAGAGCTTCTGTCAAGTTACCATCGAAACCTGAGCTTTCCCATTTGTAATGAATTTGGAGGACCCAGGCTCGGGCTCGTGTTCGATCGATTCGTATTCGGTGAGCATGCCTCGGCCCGTCACTCTCACTCAATTAGCATTCAACCTTGCATAAAGGTCTACCATCTGCAGGGCCGCCTCCGCTGCCTCATATCCTTTGTTATTCGGGCCTTCCTGAGCCCTCGCCAATGCTTGTTCCTGGTTGTCCGTAGTAAGCCCCCCGAAAAGAATTGGGGTGGATGCCTCTCGAGAAAGAGCGGCCAAGCCATCATTTGCTGTGGAGCATACGTAGTCAAAATGAGGAGTTTCTCCTCGGATCACGCATCCCAGGGTTACGATTGCGTCATAACGATTTAGCTGGAGCACTACGGATGTCGCTTGTGGTAACTCCCATGCACCCGGAACGCGTATGATCTCAAGTGACTCCGGGTTCAGTCCATGGCTTGTGAAGCAATCCACTGCTCCTGCGACCAAGCGATCAGTGATGTCCGTATTGAATCGACTAGCTATAACCGCAATAGACAGGCCGGTAGGGTCAAATTCACTCGACAAGACACTAAGTGCTGCCCCATCACTAGTCATAAGGTATGACCTAACTTAGAGCGTTTTGTTTCGAGATATCGTTCGTTGTGTTGGTTTGGTTCAACCTGCAGCGCCTGAGTCCCTGTGATTTCAATATCATAGCCATCTAAACCCACAATTTTGCGTGGATTATTGGTGAGCAGGCGAATCGACTGGAGGTTCAAATCCAGAAGGATTTGTGCCCCAATGCCATAATCTCTTAGATCAGGCTTGAACCCCAGTTTTTCATTGGCTTCGACCGTATCCAGCCCTTCATCCTGAAGCTGGTACGCCTTCACCTTATTCCCTAGCCCAATTCCTCGGCCTTCCTGGCGAAGGTAGACGATGGCTCCTTGGCCTTCCGTATCGAGCTGACGCATAGCAGCAACCAGTTGTTCACCACAGTCACATCTCATGGAGCCGAACACATCACCAGTCATACATTCAGAGTGCATACGAACCAAAACATCCGGCTTGCCGCTCGGATCCCCCTTTGTAATTGCGAGATGCTCACGACCATCGAGCATGCTTTCATAGGCTATGACGTGGAACTCTCCAAACTTCGTTGGAAGTTCAGCCTCAGCAACGCGCTGTATGATTCGGGTTTTTGTGAGCTGATATGCAACCATCTGAGCCACGGTTATAAATCTGAGCTCGTGCTCAACTGCGAAATCCTTTAGCTCACGTCGGCGTGCCATCGTCCCATCTTCATTCAGGATCTCACAGATCACTCCGACAGGAGGTAAATCAGCCATCCGAGCGAGGTCCACCGAAGCCTCCGTCTGCCCAACTCTTCTGAGAACTCCCCCAGGTTTTGCTCTAAGCGGAAAAATGTGACCTGGACGCCTCAGGTCACTAGGGTCAGAGTTTGAGCTTGTAAGGACCTCGATGGTTTTTGCTCTATCCTGAGCGCTGATTCCGGTCGTCACACCGAAACGACGGTGAGCATCTACCGAGATCGTAAACGCTGTTTCTTGCGGATCGGTATTGCGTTGGGTCATAAGCGGAAGATCGAGGGCATCCGCTCGCTCGTCCGTTAAGGCTACACAGATCAGGCCTCGGCCATATTTGGTCATGAAGTTCACATGATCAGGTGTGACCTTAGCTGCAGCCATGACCAAATCTCCTTCATTCTCGCGGTCTTCATCATCGGCTACGATGACCATCCGCCCCTCCCGGATGTCTTCTATAGCCTTCTCTACTGTGTCGAAGTCCATTGTCTCTCTCTCATCCACCCCGTTTTGAGAGAATCTTGTTGATGTACTTCCCGATAAGATCTCCCTCGATATTTACGCAATCCCCAGACTCGAGATCACTGAGGTTGGTATGCTGAAATGTGAAGGGTATCACGCCAATCTGACAAACGCAGTCTTGCCCTAGTTGGCGAACCGTTAAACTCACGCCGTTAATACTGATCGATCCCTGGGAGATTGTCAGTGCGTGGACGTCTTCATGGATGGAAAAATCCATCATCCAGTACTCACCTTTCTTAACCGACTTAATGAAGGATCCCGTACTATCCACATGTCCTTGAACGATATGACCATCTATACGGCCATCTACCGGAACAGCTCTTTCTAGGTTGACCCTTCTCCCTACTTCATATGTTGCTGCAATGGTTCTCTCAAGTGTTGAGCCGATGACATCAAAGACGAGACGCTCGGATAGGACTGAAGTTACTGTGAGACAGGCGCCATCTACCGCTACTGAAGCGCCAGGTTCCAGTGCGACTGCTAGTTCGGGAGCTTCTATATAAAAACGTCGAGCTTCTTGATGGTCCTCGATCTCATCGACAAGCCCTATTCCCTCTACTATCCCAGTGAACATCAGTCAGATTTCCGGTCAAGCACGATTAGGGTATCCCGTCCGTGCATTTCAGGAGGCAGTGAAGGTAGGAAGTCTTCCCATTCTAATGTTCCCTCTCCATCGCTGAATGCCGCGACACCCCCTGCGCCAAGTGTTTTGGGGGCGATGAATAAGTATAGGCGTTGAACTAAATCTTTCCGAATCAAGCTATTTGCTAGCTTGGCTCCACCCTCACAAAGTACTGATTGAACACCCAGTTCATGAACAACTACCATGATAGATTCAAGATCAAGACCACGATTGGTTCTTGGCACTGAGTGGACATGAGCCCCGAGCAATTCGAGCCTCGTAATTTCACTTTCAGAGGCATCTTGATGGGTGAATATATGAAGAGGGTTTAGTTCCACATCATCGAATATCGCAGCATCACTGGGAAGTTCAGCACGAGCATCTAGAACAAGCCTTCGAACAGGTCTTCGTCCATGCGGGGCCATGCGCACCGTCAGGCGTGGATTGTCCACTCGCAGAGTCTCGGTTCCTATAAGTATCGCGTCGAACCCTGTTCTCAATCGATGGACTTCTCGTTCCGCATCCACACCGGTTATTCGGGTCCGCACTCCACCACGTATTCCTATATAGCCGTCTAGGCTGAGAGCCAGTTTTAGCGCTATGTAGGGCGTTCCATGAGTCTGGCTGTGAAAAAAGGAAGGATTTTCCATTCGCCCGGCGATTGAGTCCCATACTGGGCCTACTACTTCTACGCCCCCTCGGGACAGCATATCCTTTCCACCGCCCTCTTTTATCCCGGGTTCAGCTACCCCGTACACAACACGAGCTATCCCAGCCTGGACCAATGCCTGAGAACATGGCGGCGTTTTACCTTCATGATTACACGGCTCAAGGCTTACATAGGCCGTTGCTCCCTCTGCTTTGCTCTTCGCATCCTCTAGGGCAATGATCTCGGCATGGGGACCTCCAAACTCCCTATGATATCCTTCCCCGACAATCTGATTATTCAACACAAGAACGCATCCAACAAGTGGATTGGGATGCACGCGACCCCATCCCCGTCGAGCGATCTTACGTGCCCAGTCAAGGTAGGCTAGGTCTTCTCGAGAAAGCTCTGGTTGATCAGAAATCTGTGTGTCGTTCATTGCTTGATCATAATCATCGAACACTAAGCCGGGCAGCTAGGCTTAAGAATCCTGATCCTTGATTGAGATCAATGGGGCCTAGAGCACGCCCGTCTAGCATGGAGGGTCCGAAAGCCCAGCCGATTTCGGTCGACAGTTGCAGAATCAATAGACTCAAGGACACACCACTGAAGAGAACTGGGCGGCGAATAGTTAACGGAGCATTAAACTCTGTAGGGCCGCTGTCCTGGGGTAATACCATGAGTGTAACTTCAGAGTTATGCGAATCTAGGCCAGTCCCGGCCATCAACCCTAGTGAGGATATACTCTTGCCGATCGTTAGGCGTATCGATGAAATCGATGGTTTGATCACAAGATCGGTTGAGTAGCGGGCAGATCTCCAATCAAGGGTCAGTGGAGCTATAAATCTGCGAGAAACACTGACCGCAATTCCAGGAAGGGTGAATGTTTCACGTACTAGCCCCAGGCGAATACCCAGAGAGAACGCTCCCATTTTGCTGTCCAGCCCTACTTCCTTAGGCAGAAAAAGGAAATGTCCTTGAGCCAACAGATCCAACGAGAGTAGCCCACCTACAGTAGGCTTTACTTGAAACCCTTCAAACAATCCTGCGACAAGATTCCCCTGGATTGTCTTAAGTACAAACTCCCCCCTTGCCTGACCCACCGCAGGTTCGTGAGTGACTACTGGGATATGGGCTCGTAGTCCAGCTATCCGGAATGAAATGTCGAATCTTGGGGTGTTCCTCCTAAGTGGCCCCCAGCTCCCTGGTGCAGCAGACCCCAAGCTGAGTAAAAAGCCCGTGTCTGTAATGAGGCTTCGGGCAGCTAGGGTCGCATCAACACAAGCATGCGGAAGTTGTGGCGTGCCTGTAACACATCCTGAGACCAGCGCTTGTCCTTGTTGTGACGATCCAGCAGATGGCGAGAGTATGACTAGTAAAATGAGCAATCCCAGCGCCCGAGTGCTCACTTGTATTCGACTCCTCCCCCATCTGTGATTTCTCCAATCACCCAAGCATCACTCCCACGCTCACGAGCTGATGAAATCAGTGATGAGGTCTCGGTCTCTTCTACCACAGCGATCATTCCGATACCCATATTAAATACCCGATCCATCTCCTCGATTGAAACCCCGCCTCCTTCCTGGAGGATGCGGAAAACCGGAGGTATCTCCCAGGAAGATCTATCGATTACCGCCCCTAGTCCTTGAGGCAGCACCCTTTGAAGGTTTCCTGGAATCCCACCACCAGTAATATGGGCGAGCCCTTCGATTGAGTTATGGGACAGAGGGTCAATAAGGACAGGGAGATAGCTTTGATGGACGGTCATTAGTTCTTCCGCAACAGATTTCCCCAAGCCGGGGATCTCACTGTCATGAGACAGACCCATTACGTCGAATATGATATGTCTTGCCAGCGTGTAACCATTTGTGTGCAAACCAGAGGAAGCGTAACCGAGGAGCACGTGGCCTTCCCTGACCCTAGATCCATCTATTAGAGAGGCCCTACCCACGATCCCGACAATAAATCCCGCCAAGTCATATTCACCAGGGGAATAGAGATCAGGTAATTCTGCTGTTTCGCCTCCGAGTAGGGCACAATTGTTCTCCTTACATGCTTCAGCTACCCCTCGGACCACTTCTGATACTACCGCTTCCTCAAGTTTCCCTAGCCCCAGATAGTCAAGAAAAAAGAGCGGCCGTGCTCCTTGGACGAGTATGTCATTTACACAATGGTTTACAATATCCCGGCCAATCGTATCGTGAACCCCAGTCATAAAAGCCAATTTGATTTTAGTACCTACCCCATCAGCACTTGATACTAGAATGGGGTCTGCCACATCACTGGGGACCTTATAGAGACCGCCAAAACTACCAATTTCTGAAAGCGTATAGGCGTCCGCGGTAGATTGAACCAATTTTCCGAGACTCTGCACAGAACGTTCAGCAGCATCCAGGTCAACTCCTGCTTCGCGATACTTCATATCACTCTCAGGCAAAATCCTCTACTCCCTCATCAATCTCAAAAGTTGTCATAGCGTTCAGTTGTTTCACACGCCCGAAAATGTCTGATTCAGTCAGGTCCCTAAGGCCATCGATACTGAACTTCTGTACCGCGAACGAACCGAGCACAGATCCATATGCTACAGCTCGCCGAAGGTCTGCAACTGAAATGGAGTTCTTTTTTGCTATGTACCCAAGAAGCCCTCCTGCAAAAGCATCACCCGCACCAGTCGGATCAAATACCTGCTCCAGAGGGAATCCTGGTACAAAGAAAATCCCATCGCGAGTGAACAGCGCAGCCCCGTGCTCTCCCTTTTTCACCACAACCATCTTCGGGCCCCTTTCTTGGATCCATCGGGATGCTTGAAGTAGGTTTGACTTCTCCGAGAGCTGGCGGGCTTCTTCATCATTCAGCATAAGAATGTCGACCCTGGCCAGAAGGTTGATAAGGGACTCTCGGTTACCCTCAATCCAGTAATTCATGGTGTCGCAAGCGACCAAGCTAGGTGAGTCGACTTGGTCTAAAACCTGGTGCTGTAGGGTCGGGTCTATGTTCCCTAAGAAAACGTATTCTGACTGCTGAAGTTCTTTAGGTATTATTGGGTTGAATCCTTCGAAGACTCCAAGTCGTGTCTCTAGCGTGTCACGACTGCTTAAGTCTGAATGATACTTTCCTACCCAAGAGAAGCTTTCTCCGCTCTCTCTCTGGATTCCTGAAAGGTCTACACCGCGTTTCTTGAGAAAAGCAAGCTGATCTAGTGGGTAATCATCCCCTACTACACCCACGACGCTAACCTCAGTAAGTAGCGATGCGGAGGCTGAAAAAAAGACCGCAGACCCGCCGATCACTCGTTCAGCATGCCCGAATGGGGTCTCTACTGAGTCTATAGCAACACTACCTACTGCAAGGATCGACATATCCAGATAATCCGGTTCAGGTGAGAGGTTTCATGTGCCATCGCTCGCTAGCTCCTGCGTCATTCTTTTCGGTGCAGTGATCCCTAGGATGGCAAGTCCATTTTGCAACACAATTTGTAACGAACGTGCGAGGACAAGCCGTGCACCCCGAATCTTAGAGTCANCTACGAGTACTGCGAGACTTGGATTNCTGCTTGGATTCCCGGCATGGTACCAANTATTTGCTGTACTGGCNGTCTGTTCGAGGTATTCACACACGATATGTGGTGCGCAATTCTCAGCNGCACGGGTTANTACGCNAGGGAAATCTCTNAGCTGGTTGATNAGCTGTCGCTCATAATCCTCTGTAAGGAGAGACAAGTCTGCCGAACCCGATTCAATTTCTTCAGGCATCACTTGTGCTTTGGCGAAGATCGAATGCATCCTAGCATGAGCGTACTGGATCTTATACATCGGGTTCTTGTCTGAGTAATCGAGAGCGGCATCCAGATCAAAAACCATTTGAGCATCCGGTTTTCTCATTTGGAAGAAGTACCTGGTCACATCAGTGCTGACTTCTGTATAGAGCTCCCGAAGGGTGATGCTGGTGCCAGCCCGTTTCGAGAATTTTACTTCACTTCCGTCTCTGACCACCCGAACCATCTGGTGCAATACGTATTCTGGATACCCTTTCGGCAATCCCAACGCTTGTAACCCACTTCTTACACGATCAACAGTACCATGGTGATCCGACCCCTGAACATTGATCACACGTTCATATCCTCGTGTCCACTTATGCATGTGATATGCAACATCAGGAAGGAAGTATGTCGGGAGACCATTTTTCCTGACCATCACTCGATCCTTTTGATCACTAAATGCCGTGGTCTTAAGCCAGGTCGCACCTTCATGTACGTACACAAACCCTGTTTGCCTTAAAGCTTCCAACGTTGAATTCACACGCCCGTTGTCATGTAAGGAAGACTCGAGATAGTATTCGTCAAAGTGGACTCCAAAATCATCCAAGTCAGAGTCCTGTTCCTCCCGAAGACATCGGACTGAGAAGCTACGTATTTTCTCTACAGCCTCCTTTGATTCATCAAGCACGAACTGATCCCCGAATTCCTCGGCTAGTGATTCGGCAAGTTCATTGATGTATTCGCCATGATATCCTCCTTCGGGTATTTCCTCCTGCCTGCCAAACAGACCTAGATACCGAGCCCTTACACTCTCAGCGAGTTTATCTATTTGTGTTCCAGCATCGTTGTAGTAGAACTCTCGATGCACCTCCCATCCCGTCCACTCAAGCAAAGAAGCGATCGCATCTCCCAGGGCTGCTTGCCGACCATGACCGAGATGCAGTGGTCCGGTGGGATTGGCTGATACAAACTCGACCATTACGCGCGCACCTTCGCGGGTGTCCTCTCTTCCGAAGGTTTTGTTCTTAGCCACGATCTCGTCTAGTATCGATGCAGCCGTAACCGCAGATAGCCTGAAATTCAGAAATCCAGGCCCAGCTACCTCGACGGACGCGATTCCTGCCGTGTCCCTCTGGAGAGAAGCAGCGATTTCTTCCGCAATGTCACGAGAAGGTCTATTGAGGCTTCCGGAGAGGATCAGAGCAATGTTGCATGTGATATCGCCGTGGGCAGGGTCACGTGGACGTTCCAGATGAATCTCTACCTCATCTACCCCCATTTCTTTGATCACCGCAGCAAGAGCGGCTTCTATGGGTTTATGGAGCACAGTTCAGTTATCGGATTTAGAGTCAGACGATGTTGAGCCAGAGCCCTTGGTTCCAGATTCAAGACTCTTTTGAGAGGTCTGTTTACTAGGGTCTAGACCTGAAGAGGATTCTTTGGACGCTCCCGAATCCGAGTCTGATTTACTGGTCACTCCCCCACTCTCTGATGAAGCTTTCTTCTTGTAGTCTTCGGACCGGTAATCAGTGATGTAAAAACCCTCTCCCTTGAAAATAAGGCCTGCCCCACCCGAAATCATTCGTTCTGAATCTTCACCGCAATCTGGGCACTCGGCTCCGGGACCTGCAGAGATCCTCTGGAAAACCTCAAACTGATGTCCGTTTGGACAGCGGTAATCGTAGGTTGGCATGGGTAACGAAGCTAACTATGAGGGACATGGGTGCCTACCCGTGGTAGACTCCCCATTCTGAACGAAGAACATCACTTAACTCACCTAAAGTCACCCCAGATTTCACAGACGAAATAAGTCGGGGCATGAGGTTAGCATTCCCACGGGCGGTTGAGCGTACACCTTCAAGTTCCTCTCTGATTGTCCCATCTATTCTTCGCTCCTTATGCGCCTTGAGACGAGCAATTTGTTCCTGTTCCAATACCTCGTAGGCGGGCTTTTCTATAGATAGAGCCTCGTCCTCTTCGGCATGCACGTTCACTCCTACGATTTCCCTCTGCCCAGATTCTACATCCAATTGAACCTTATATGCTGCAGTTCGGATCTCTTGCACCATGTACTCGATGGCTTTAGAGGCACCCCCTAGTTCTTCAATTGTATCCAGGTAGTTGACAGCCGCACTTTCGATTTGGTCAGTCAATGCCTCCACGTAATATGAACCGCCAAGGGGGTCTACCGTGCGGGTTATACCTGATTCAGAGGCAATAATCTGCTGTGTCCTGAGGGCTAATTTAGCTGCTTCCTTTGTCGGCAATGCGAGGGCTTCGTCATACCCGTTAGTGTGAAGGGATTGGCTACCACCGAGTGTTGCTGAAAGAGCTTGTATCGTTACACGGATGATATTATTGAGAGCTTGTTGAGCACTTAATGTTGAGCCACCCGTCTGAGCATGAAACCGGAGACGACACGAATTGTCAGATGCTTCATAATTTTTCCTGAGAAGTGTAGCCCAGAGGCGGCGAGCGGCTCGAAACTTTGCTACCTCCTCGAAAAGGTCGTTATGCGCTGCAAAAAAGAATGAAAGACGAGGAGCAAAAGCATTGATATCGAGCCCGGCTTCAACTGCACGTGCTATATATTCCAGACCATTAGCAAGTGTGAATGCAAGTTCTTGAGGGGCGGTAGCACCCGCTTCGCGAATATGGTAGCCAGAGATAGATATGGGGTTCCAATTCGGAAGTTCTTCTCTACAAAAAGAAATAATGTCAGTAGTTAAGCGAAGGCTCTCCTCTACTGGGTAGATATATGTTCCACGAGCTATGTATTCCTTGAGAATATCATTTTGGAGTGTGCCACCAAGGAGATTGCGATCAACGCCTTGCTCGTCCGCAAGTGCAATGTAGAGGGCTAGTAAAATAGCCGCCGTAGAATTGATGGTCATTGAAGTGGATACTTCCCCCAGGGGTATCCCTTCAAACAGGACTCTCATGTCTTCAATAGAATCGATGGCTACTCCAACCCTGCCGACTTCACCTGCTGCGATGTTTGCATCGGAATCGTGTCCCATCTGGGTTGGCAGATCGAATGCAACGGAGAGTCCTGTTTGCCCCCGATCCAAGAGGTAGTGGAACCTCTTGTTCGTTTCCTGAGGAGTGCCGAAGCCCGCGTACTGACGCATCGTCCACAGCCGCTCCCTATACATATCTGGGTGGATTCCTCTGGTGAAAGGAAAGGTCCCAGGAAGAGGGCTGTCTTCAACCCTCGCTGTGGTGTAAACAGGGTCTACTTCAATACCACTGTCGGTATAAATCGGACGAGGTTTCTCTCTCTCGTTCATCAATCAGCTCGTCCGCTCTCCGGGTGGCACAAGCTCCACTAAGACCGTTCCTTTTTCTACTGCATCTCCACTCGCTACGTGGATTATCTGCACACACCCTCCTGCATCTGCTTTCACCTCGTTCTCCATCTTCATCGCTTCCACGATTACAAGCCCCTGTCCTGCCTCAACGGAATCCCCCTCTTCAACTTTTACATCGACTATCGTACCTGGCATGGGTGCAATGACTACCTCAGGGTGCTCGACCTGACTTTCTTGCTCTTCTGCTCCCCTGATAGCTCTACCGAGTCGGTCAAGAACATTGACATGGAAACTACGTTTGTTCGATAGAATGTCCCATGTCCCTCTGCCCTGTTTCGTTGCATGGATAGGCTGAGAACTCCCTTCTAGGATCAGGCTATATTCATTCGCTTTATCAAGTGCAGCCAGGTCCACAAAAACTACTTCTCCATCAATCCTCACTTGATCATCAGATATTTCGATTTCAAAAGTCAAGTCTTCTACGATGACCTGGTAAATCATTGATTTGTGGATCGCTTTAGGACCGCAACCGTTTCGATATGCGCAGTCTGAGGGAACAGGTCGAATGCCTGAGACTCTGCCAAGGAGTACGTGGGTACTAGGCGATTGAGGTCACGAGCAAGGGTAGCTGGGTCACAGCTAACGTAGATTATCGTTTCTGGTGGAGCTTCTAGAATTTGGAGTGGAATTGTGCGCTCTAAGCCGCTGCGTGGAGGATTAAGTATCAACAAATCTACAGGCAGGAAGTTCGCAAGGTGCTCTTCAACTGCACCCTCCACTGTCCGGTACTTAATGTCCTTATCCTCACAGGATGAAGTTAGAGCGGCTCCATTTACATCGATCCCTACAACCGTGGTGCCTGAATTCGCGAGATGTCGTCCGTAATTACCCACACCGCAATACGCGTCGATTGCGCTATCTGGTGTCCCAGCGATTGCTATCACGTGTTCCTGCAATAGGTGGGCAGAAGCACGGTTAACTTGGAGGAATACATCTCCAACCAAGAGAAGCTCTTTCTCAATCCAAATCTCTTCGTGGGCCTTGCCATAGACTAATTCTATAGCTCCCGCATCTGACGCCTCATGCCACACGGTGGATATTGGTGATACACGCGTCATTAAAGGTTCAGGATTCCAGGTACCCTTACCACCCTCGATAAGTAGATCTACTCCTGACCTTGAGTTCCGAAGGGTTAGCCGCAAGCGTCCTCCAGATGGTAGTCGTCTGGCGCCTGTCCCCCAATTCTCTCTCAGGGACATCCAAGCAGAGGTAATTTCTGGCTCAGGTAGGACACACTCTCGCCTCACATCGACTACATGACCTGGCCTATGGAGGCCATGAAATCCCGCCACGACTCTCCCACCGCGCAGTCTTCTGAGAGTGAATGTCATCCTATTACGGTATTGTGACTTGTGCGGTGACGCCGTCACCGGAACCTCGTCTACCTCTAATCCTCCAATTCTTGACAAGGCTTCCAGCACAAAGTTTTCCTTCCATTTCAATTGCTCAGGGTAAGGAATGTGCTGGAGAGAGCATCCGCCACACTTGTCATAAATTGAACAAAGCGGACGGCTTCTCTCTTCAGTAGGATCAAGGATTTCCTTGAGCTGGCCCCTAGCCCATCGGCGTTTCAGTGTGGTTACCTTGACGCGTGCTATATCTCCGGGCGCACTACGGGGTATGAAAACAATACGCCCATCAGGGAGCTCACCCACCCCTGATCCATCGGAGGCCAAGCTTCGGATCGTGATATCAGCGAGTCCACTAGCAGGGACACTAACCATCATCTTCTGGGGGGCTCTGATGACATCCCATCCGACTGCCAACGTGACAATCTGGGGGTGGTTCGTGCCAAGCGAGTCCGTTGCTCATCCTTTGCCTCGAGAAGCGCTCCAGCAATCGCAATCGAGCGTATTGCTTCCGGATCTATTGGGGATTCGTTCAGTAATTCGGGGTGCTCTTGCAAATATCTAATTGAAAGGTGCCCTCTCTTAAAATCTGGTTCATCCATGATCCGTCGTTGAAGCGATGCACAATTTTCGACCCCAAGTATTACAAGTTCATCAAGTGCTCTGGCCATTCGTTGTATTGCGGCCTCTCGCGTATTCGCGTGCACTATCAGTTTCCCAATCAAGGGGTCATAGTGCTGGGAGATATGAGAGCCCTCTCTAATCCCACCATCCCAACGAACTCCAGGTCCGGTTGGCACCTCGAGGTGGGTTACAGTTCCCGTAGAAGGTAGAAGTCCCATTCGTGGGTTTTCTGCTGTGATCCTGCACTCGATCGCGTGCCCTGATATCCGAACGTCCTCTTGTGTGAAGTCCAATGCTTCTCCGGAAGCAATCCGAATTTGCCAGTCCACAAGATCAACACCAGTTACTAGCTCAGTGACCGGATGTTCTACTTGGATTCGAGTATTCATTTCCAGGAAGTAATAGTTCCCATCCTCATAGAGGAATTCGACAGTCCCTGCTCCGGTATATCCGATAGCTGTTGCTGCTTGGACTGCGGTGCTCCCGATGGACTCGCGTTCTGCAGTGGAGAGCGCGGTGGCAGGGGCTTCCTCAACAAGTTTCTGATGTCGGCGTTGGATCGAACATTCACGTTCTCCCAGATGAAGAACTGAACCCTGAGTGTCTGCGAGTATCTGAACTTCGATATGTCTGGGTTGTTTAAGGGCTTGTTCTAGATAGAGGGTGCCGTCCCCAAAAGCCGACAGTGCTTCTCTCTGGGCTGTCTCGAAGGCGGCTGTGAGTTCACCCGGCTCTTCCACCACCCGCATTCCCTTTCCACCCCCTCCAGCAGCAGCTTTGACTAACACAGGAAATCCGATCTCATGAGCGATTTCTAAGGCCGCTTCAGGGGTAGATACAGGTTCAGTAATACCGGGGATCACAGGGATTCCGGCATCCTGCATATACCGCCTTGCCTGGATCTTATCACCCATCACCTCAATGACTTCAGAAGAAGGTCCAATGAAGATGATTCCCTCATCTTCCACCGCTTTTGCAAATGAAGAACGTTCAGAAAGGAAGCCGTAACCAGGATGTATCGCGTCTGCTCCGGTGGCCTTAGCCACCTCAATTAGGCCTTCCGTCCTAAGGTAGCTCTCCGAAGAGGGAGCTGGACCGATGTGATATGCTTCGTCGGCGGCTAGGACGTGTGGTGCTAATCGATCAGGCTCGGAGTAGACCGCTATAGCACGGATCCCACGTTCACGAGCAGATCTAATTATGCGGACAGCAATTTCACCACGGTTGGCCACTAAAATAGAGTGGATCAAGGAAATTACCGAATCAGAGGTAAGTAGGAGTTAACTCCTTTAGACGATTTATAAAAACTCGATAATGAAGTTTCCATAGGAGAGAACTCAATAAGATGAGATTAAAACTTACGCTATCTCAAGCCAAAATGTTTCAGGGTCTTGGTAGTCTATAATGGTATATTCCCATGTTTCTTGGGTGGATTCTTGTCACGCTTGTTCTGTAGCATGTCCAGGGCGCTGATCAGTCGCTCGCGTGTCTCCCTTGGGTCTATCACATCATCCACGTAGCCTCTAGCTGCTGCGATATAAGGATTCGCAAACTTTTCCCGATACTCTTCAATTTGTTCGGCTTCAGCAGCTTCTGCATCCTCAGCCTCATCCAATTCTCGCCGGAACAGAATTTCTACCGCTCCCTTTGGGCCCATTACGGCAATCTCAGCTTGAGGCCATGCTAGGTTGATATCACCACGAATGTGTTTCGAGTTCATCACGTCATAAGCTCCACCGTAGGCCTTACGAGTGATAACTGTCAGTTTGGGTACAGTTGCTTCCGCGAAGGCGTATAAGAGCTTCGCACCATGGCGAATAATGCCTCCATGTTCCTGTGCTATTCCAGGTAGAAAGCCAGGGACATCCTCGAAAACGACTAGCGGGATATTAAAAGCGTCACAAAACCGAACAAATCGAGCACCCTTGTCCGATGCATCAATGTCGAGTGCACCTGCGAGGGATTCAGGCTGGTTTGCTACAACACCTATCGTCCTTCCACCCAAACGTGCGAAGCTCACGATGATGTTCTGGGCGAACTGAGCATGAATCTCATATAGCTCGCTCTCGTCGACCACGCACTTTATGACCTCTCGCATATCATAGGGTTGATTGGGGTTGTCAGGCACTATCGCTAAGAGTTGATCTTCCCTCCGGTTAAACGGATCTGAAACCTCTACGATCGGTGCCAACTCCGTATTGTTTTGAGGGAGATAACCCATCAGGTCACGCACAGATGCTAGACATTCGGGCTCACTGTTACATGCAAAGTGCGCAACTCCAGACACGGAAGCGTGAACCTCAGCCCCACCAAGACCTTCCATGTCAACATCTTCATGCATCACCGTCTTCACAACATTGGGACCAGTAACAAACATGTAACTGGTCCCCTTAACCATGTAGACAAAATCAGTAATTGCGGGGGAATAGACCGCTCCCCACGCGCAGGGGCCAAGAATGACGCTGATTTGGGGGATTACCCCCGAGGCTAGTGTATTTCTTAGAAAGATGTCAGCATACCCCCCGAGGCTTACAACACCTTCTTGTATACGTGCGCCTCCGGAATCGTTTAATCCGATTACTGGAGCACCGTTTTTAAGAGCCAAGTCTTGAATCTTTACGATTTTTTCAGCATGAGTTTCGGACAGTGACCCACCAAGAACCGTAAAATCCTGGCTGAACACATATACCAATCGGCCATGGATTGTACCGTAACCAGTTACGACTCCATCTCCAAGAATTTTCTTCTCATCAAGCCCAAAATCTACAGACCGGTGCGTCACAAACCGATCTAACTCTGTAAATGAGCCTTCATCTACTAGGAGCTTCAGACGTTCCCGGGCAGAGAGTTTGCCTTTTGAATGTTGGGCAGAGAGCCTTTCTTCTCCGCCACCCTTTTTTGATTTACGTCGCAGTTCCTCGAGCCTTGCGAGCTTCTCATGAATTGACATTAGATTCTTAGACTTTAGCCAACAGGTAAAAGGATGCCTTCATCGATATAAACTACTTCAGTAAGTCGGAGAATTCGTCCATCCACGAGCGAGTATACACCAGCTGCACCCTCAATCTCACGTAATCCCTCGATTGCTATTCTAATCTCTTCCGGAGATTCAGCGCCCCCCTTGAGGCCTTCAATAAGTAGAAGTGCGGTATCGTAACCGAGAGCCGGAACCCCACTGATGAGACTTCTCTGGAAATGTCTCTCGTATGCTTCCCGAAATTGTATAGACGTATTTCTATCTTCCGCATGACCCACAGAGGCAGTAGCTACCACTCCGGTGGTGTGACGAAGGTCCACTGTTTCTAGAACCTGAGAGTCAGTCCATCCAGATGTCCCGAGTATATCAATAGCTAGCGTATCCAATCCGTAGTGAACCACTTGGGGTGCCACGAACTCAACATCCTCCGATGGGATAGGCACAAACAGCGCTACGGGCTCAAGTAGTTCCACATCTAGAGTATCATCTTCCTCGAGACCGAGCGCTGCAATTTCCGCAGCCCTCAAAGCATTCTGGGCTCCTATGATTTCTTCACCAAAGGATGTTGCTCCCACCTGATATGCGTAACGGCCAACAACAGGAAGCCCCAATGTTCGAGACATTTCTTCAAATGCGTTGGCCTCTTGAACCGATTCCGAACTTTGTGAATGCAATACTGCAATTCGCGTGTATCCATATTCGAAGGCATACCTGGCCATCTCCTCAGCAGCTACCGGATCTGGACCTTCCAAAGAATAGACTCCGGCCCCTGCACGTGAGGCGCTTCGGGCAGTGGGTGAAACCAACGGCACTGCTGTCTGACGTGCGTTCCCGGCAATTTCGAGAGAGGAATCTTCTAGAAAGCCTATCACTCCTCGAATGCTTGAATCCTCGAGATCCCCAATCAAGATCCCGGTGAGTGCTGGGTCACCCTGATCATCCAGTGAGGTGATGCGAACGTCTAATAGCGGTTCGCTCAGTTCTACCGCTGCGATTTCAACACCTTCTGCAATTAGTTGAGCAAATTCTGCGAGCCCCGGTGGTCCACCAAATGGAAGAAGAGTAGCGATCTCAAGAACTTTTACCTCATCCGGAGAAGCTTCTGGAAGTAACTCTTCGGTGGCCGTGGAGTCTTCAGTCGAGGTAGAGGTATCTAGTCCTCCCACAATCTCTGACCCTATTACTTCATTCCCGCCAGAGATAGGTAGATTTTCAGCAGGAGGGCTAACCGAGACTTCACCAGCAATGCCAGCCAGACGGCAACCACTGATGATTGCGAGAGTAATGACTACTCCGATGGGCATTATCGGGGTCTTATCGGACCAAAACCGCCTCTTCATTCAAATGCAGCAGAAAGTGGGTGCAAGCCCCTATGATTCAGTTGCTGCAAACACCACATCGCTAGTCCTTTACGGTCTCCGTTTCAGCTTCGGGAGCGTCTTCGTCTTCTGACTCTTCCGTTTCAGCTTCGGGAGCGTCTTCGTCTTCTGACTCTTCCGTTTCAGCTTCGGGAGCGTCCGAATCAGAATCACCCTTCTTCTTATGCTCCTCTTTCAAGTCTCCATAACCGACCGGTTCGTCTTCAGGTCCACTTTCAGCCTCTGCCTTTTCTGCCTCTAAAGCAGCAGCTGCAACTCGAGCCTCCTCCACTTCTTCCGGAGCCTTCTTATCCGGGGTTTCAGTGATTTCAAGGTCGATCTTCCTATCAGCGGAGTCTGAATGGGTTACCCGGACGCTTACCGAATCACCCGGTAAGTAGTACTCATCCAGGGCTTCGCCCTCCCCTATGCCAGCATTGCTTAGTGAGATGAGCCCTTCGACCTCATCCCCAAGATCAATCGTCAGCTCTTCCTCTTCTATTCGCACGACTACTCCGGATGATTCGACGTCTGGTGCGTATTGTTCAACAAGAGTTGGCCAAGGGTCATCAGTGAGTTGCCTTAGTCCCAGGGAAATTCGTTTGTTTTCAGGATCGACATCTAGGACCATTACATCGATGTCCTGACCCTTATCTACGATCTCAGAAGGATGTTGAACTTTTTTTGTCCAACTCATGTCTGATACATGGACAAGCCCATCGATCCCGTTTTCGATCTCTACGAATGCACCAAATGAAGTGAGGTTTCTTACCATTCCACCGAGAGTTGTTCCGGTCGGATATTTTGCTGGTAATGCCAACCATGGATCTTCTTCGATCTGCTTCATCCCTAGGGAAATCTTCTCGTCCTCTGGGTCAACCCGAAGGACCACTCCTTCGATCTCTTCATTAATCTCAACTACCTTCGAAGGGTGTCTTATGTTTCGAGTCCATGACATCTCTGAGATATGGACCAGCCCTTCTACGCCACGCTCAAGCTCAATGAAGGCACCGTAATTCGTAATAGATACCACTTTACCATGTACACGAGCACCAACAGGGTATTTCTTGCCAATGTCCGTCCATGGATAGGGGAGTAATTGCTTAAGTCCTAGTGAGATTCGCTCTCGGTCCCAATCGATATCTAGGACTTTCACATCGATCGCCTTCCCTATGTCGACAACCTCGGAAGGATGTCCAACACGGCCCCACGACATGTCAGTGATATGGAGAAGTCCATCGAGCCCTCCAAGATCAATGAATGCACCAAAATCAGTAATATTCTTGACCTGTCCTTCTCGGACCTGCCCGATGAGAAGCTCCTTGACCAGTGTCTCACGCTTCTTCTCACGTTCACCCTCAAGTATCACTCTTCTTGAAACTACGATGTTTCGACGACGCTTATTGAGTTTGATGATCTTGAATTGATAGACCTCTCCTATGAGGTCTTCGATATTTGGAACCCTCCGTAGAGCGATCTGTGATCCCGGCAGGAATGCATCCACTCCCATGAGATCCACAGTGACACCACCTTTGATCTTTCGTACTAAAGTCCCCTTTACTGGGCGGTCTTCGTCATGCGCTTCGCGGATTTTCTCCCAGACCCTTAAGAAATCGGCCTTCTTTTTCGACAGGACAACAGCACCATCGTCATCTTCGAGACTTTCGAGTAAGACCTCAACATCTTCTCCTTCAGCTGGAAGGTCTTTGAACTCATCAATAGGAACTGCCCCTTCACTTTTAAAGCCGAACTCTAAGATCACCACTGCATCGGTCACCTTGAGAACAACCGCCTTGACAATTCCTCCTTCTTTGAACTCTTGGAAATCTGCGCTGAAGTGAGAAAGCAGAGCCTCAAAATCTTCTTTTGAAGTAGAGAGTTGCTCTTCTCCATATGGATCGTTGAAGAGCTCTGGTGAAATCCCATCGACAGGGTCGTGCACAGAACTCATAACCTGTGCTTCTTGGGCGGATAACGTCGTCACTTCTCCCGTCATGGCGTCGACCACCGTCTCTTCACCGGGCTCCAGGCTGTCGTCATCCGAACCTTGAGCTCCTGCTTCCAAGTCCTGCGGATCCGAGTCGTTTTCAGGCTCTAGGATATCACTCATCACAACTCCATTCGTTACCCGAACGGATGGAAGGGCAACGGAACCGGTGCTTGGAGGACAAGCCCGGGTTAAGGGTTATCTAGGAAAGGAGAAGCTAGATTCTGTCTAGAACAGGGTCAACCGATGTGCGAGATCTACGACAGCTTGCACCTGTTCTTCGAACGCCAATCTCGTCGTATCAAGTTCGATAGCATCTTCTGCCATTTTTAGTGGAGAAATTGCCCGCTGACTATCCGATTGATCCCTTGTATCTAGAGCTCTCGCTTGCTGTGCAAGCCTGAAACCATCAGGGGAATCCTCCCCTACTTCTCTTAAACGTCGAATTGCCCGTTCCTCCAAGTCAGCGATCAAGTAGATCTTGAGGGCAGCCTCAGGGAAAATCACGGTCCCCATGTCTCGGCCATCCGCAACTAACCGTCCATCCTTACCAGCTTTTCTTTGTAATCCCAAGATACTTTGTCGGCAAGCTGCTAAGCTGGACACAAAGGACACTCTATCCGTAACCATAGCAGTGCGAAGTTCACTATCTACAACTTCGCCTCCTATGAGGACCTGAAATCCAGTTTCGGTCGCTTGAAGGTCAATATCTAAGTTAGCGAATTCTTGCTCACTGAGAGCTTCCCAGTCCGACTCTACTACACCTGACCGAAGAAGTCCGAGGGTTAACGCCCTGTATAATGCTCCTGAATCTAGATGGCGGAAGGCTAATCTTTTGGCTACAGCTTTAGCAGTACTCGATTTTCCTGACCCGGCGGGCCCATCAAGTGTAATAATCAGTCCCTCTCGTCTAAAATCATCCATCATACTCAAGCGGCTTGGGTGAGCTTATTAAGAACTTCCCAGAATCCCGGAAAGCTAATATCAGAAAGTGTCGGGTCATCGATCTCTATATGCGCTCCCTCTAGCTTCGCGAGCACACCGAACGCCATAGCGATCCGATGATCACCGAATGCTCGGACTTGTCCCTTCAACGGACGCCCTGCTCCCTCGATTTCAAGTCCGTCCTCATGTTCCATAACCCCCACCCCCAGTGCCTTAAGGTTTTGCACTAGCGAGTGAATCCGATCTGATTCTTTAAGTCTAAGCTCATCAGCACCACGAATGATCGTTCTTCCCTCCGAACAGGCACCCATCACCGCTATGAGCGGGAGTTCATCTATAACAGCCGGGACTTCTCTTATGTTCACTTCAGTACCGTGTAGCTTCGAAGGACTAGTTGCTATTGAGCCTTTTGGCTCACAGGTGTCCTCTGAGGTCGCCTTCTCAATCGTCAAATCAGTTCCCATTCGGGAAAACACATCAAGAAATCCAGTGCGAGTAGGATTAAGGCTGACATTATCTATGGTGACTGAGAGACCAGTTCCCCCGAGGGCGACGAAAGCGATGATGAATGCTGCTGATGACACATCCCCCGGAACTGAAAAATCGAGAGGATCGATAATATCTGGGGGTAAACTGAGTTCTACTTGATGGCCACTTGGTATCTCTTGAATCGAAAGTGGAACCCCGATTTCAGCGAATAGACGCTCAGTGTGGTCGCGTGACTGTAGTGTCTCTGTAACCACTGCCTTGGCTCCACCTACAAGACCAGCGAAAAGAATCGCACTCTTTACCTGGGCACTAGGTACTGGGCTCAACCAATCGATTGAGCGTAGTGGAGGAGCACTATCAACTCGGATAGGTATGCGCCCTTCTTCTCCCAAGTGTTCCAGACGCGCTCCCATCAGATGAAGAGGTTCGCAGACTCTCCGCATTGGGCGAGACTGGAGGGAAGCATCACCAACCAAAGTGGCTTCAATCTGACTACCGGCAAGGACTCCAAGAAGGAGCCGGGCGCCCGTTCCGCTATTACCTAAATCCAGATTCTTGGAGGGTGATCGCAGACCATTCAGCCCTACACCAGTAATGCGTATTTCACTCCCGTCTGTGGGGATGCTCGGAAGTCCTACGCCCAGTGAACGGAGGGCTTCAGCAGTAGATTCAACGTCACCCCCGTGTAGGAGTCCGCTCAAACGACTTTCACCCGAAGCAAGCGAAGCGAGAATCAGTACTCGTTGGGTGATCGATTTATCACCTGGGACGTTGACCTTCACGAAATCAGAATCCTCTTTCGGCCTATTCTCATCCTTAAGCCGCTCCCCTACCCCTAGCACATGCCCAGAATAACAAGTTGGCTTACCGGAGGTTTTAAGAATTCGCTCATGACTTTGTATCACTTAGAGGGCCCTCGTCATAATCCACTTCGATAGTGAGGCCGTCGTGGGCGACCTTAGCTCCAGGGAAAATTGTGCTGGCCTCACCCTGTAATATCCCAGGATCCTCTGAATATCTTGCTGATAAGTGAGTCAATACTAATGAGCGCACATCACATTCCTTGGCGACACGTGCTGCTTCGGCCGCAGTACTGTGGAATGTCTCTCGAGCCCTGTCTTGCTCCTCAGCACCGAAGGTAGCTTCGTGGATTAAGATATCTGCTCCTTTGGCAGACTCTATTGTACTCTCACATGGGCGGGTATCCCCGGTATATACGACTCTGCGGCCGGGCCTAGATTCTCCTACCAGATCTTCAGCGTGGATTACACGCCCATTGATCTCAACATCCTCTCCGCGGTGTAATTTTCCAAAAAGCGGACCCTCTGGGATATCGAGCTTTCTTGCCTTCTCTATATCAAAACGCCCAAGGCGTTGGTCCTCAACCAAGGACCAACCCACGGCGCTATTTCCATGATTCACCGGAAATGCTAGTACTTGGTAGCCTTCACACTTCAGTCCTTTCCCTGGCTGTACTTCGTTAATTTCTACGGGGAATTTCTCACGCTCCACCCCTAGTCGAACTGCAGCCTGTAGAATTCGCTCCGAACCCGTTGGACCGAAAAGAGAGATTGGCTCAGTTCTACCTTGGAGTGCCATAGTACGTAGGAGGCCAGTTACCCCCAGGAAATGATCCGCATGGAGATGCGTAATGAATATCCATTTGACTGAAAAGCCCGTGGCAAAGCGCATCATTTGACGTTGCGTCCCCTCACCACAGTCAAAGAGGAATAAGTCCCCCTCACGCTGAACCGCTATTGAACTCACATTACGTCCGACAGTAGGCCGGGACGCTGCAGTTCCCAAAAAGGTAATCCGGATCATTGAATCAGATTTCAAGCGTTCAAGGAATAGTACCTACCACAAACGTATCTGAATCTGGAACGTACGGCCTGGCTGTGGGAGTCCACATTGGTCGTAAACAGAAGCGTCAGTAGCATTCCTCAAACCCACTCCTGCCTCAACGCGTGATAGGCCTGGGCCGGAATGAAGCCTAAAGAAACTACGTAATCGCAGGTCAACCATACTGCTGCTCGACAAGTTCTGGAGGCCACCTATCTCTGGATTTTCGCACATCTGGCTACCCATAACACGGATATCCCCTGATGCACGAAAAATTGCCCCCAAGGGAGCTTCCAAGCCAAATCTGCCAGTAATGACAGGTTCATACTCCAGCTTTACGCGTCCTCCATTTTGATCGATACCAGTTACATCCTGGATCGTTAGATCCCCGGTCAATGTCGCGACCCCCATCGTGCGAACTGTGAGAAACTCCAACCCGAGACTCTTCACTCGGTCGTGGTTAATACGCTTAAATCTAGGGATATCATCGATTCCCACGACCGATGACCTCACTATTCCATTCTTTAGACGCTGATAAAATCCCACCACTTGAATGGACGAATCATCAGCTCCAAAAGTCAGCCCTGCCTCCGAGCCGAATAGCGTTTCTGGTCGAAGATCCGGATTTGGCAGGAATCGTCCTAATGCTCCTGAATAAAGTTCTCTGAGCGATGGGAAGCGGGATCTACGACTAAGATTGGCATGGAAGACAAGCCCCTCTTTAACTAACGAGCTAATACCTGCACGAAAGCCAAGATCATTGAGTCCGTCCAGCGCTGGTTTGTCTCCACTCTCAGGAGTATCACTCCCGTCCAAGGCTGCCCCGAGGGAGAGTCGTGTCACATCGCGATTACCAATTCGCCACTCTGATTCTATTCCCAAACCCCAGAGACGCTGACGATATCTAGCAGCGCCGCCACCATTCAAGACCTCATCCCTCTGGACTTGGGAAAAAGTGAAGGCCGAGCGCACATCCCCCCGAGTACCTAGTGACTGACCTCCTTTTGCCCGAAAGGTAATCGTCCGGTCATCAGCCTCCTCTCCCCCACCTACCGAGGTAAAAGCCTCCGATTCATATCTATCAATTTGACTCGAACCCGCGTCGAACCCGAAGTTAAACTCGAAACTTCTGACTCCGGTCTCCGTTTCTAGCTCTCCACTTCCTCCTGAAACGGCAATCAAAGCACGGTTTTGTTCAGGATATCTCCAGAATCTAGGATTATCCTGATGTGCTTCTGGCGGTACCCCCCGGTCAAGGGCATAAACCGAGGTAGTCAAAGCTGTCCATCCACCGTTCTCGTTCAGATAGCGAGCAGCTAGATAGCCATCCGCACGCCGCGAATCACTGTTCAGTCTCAGCCCTTCTCGATTCACCAAGTATTCATCATGAAGTTGAGCATCTTCGGTAGCTGAGGAGGGCAGACGTATTCCTCTCTTCGCTCTGTGTCCGGCCCCTGCACGGATCACAAGGTTAGCATTCGGTACCTCAATACTCCTTGCCGCAGTAGCTGACAGGCTCGTCCCGCCAGCTTCTTCCAGTGAAAGTCCGAGCGATACGGGTGCTTCTGGGATAGGTCGCGAGGGGCCACGCGCAATATCTACCTCTATCACTCCGCCAATCGTATTGGGCCCGTGCAAGACCGATGATAAACCCCTCACCACTCTGACACTTTGAGCCCCAGTCATAGGGACAATCGACATGTCACTCCGATGGTCCCAGCCAATGGTAATGGGAATCCCATCTAGAAATATTCCTATCTGCCGTTCTTCAGATCCTCTGAGTGCTGGTTGGGATTCGCCCCGACTATTCTTCCGAATCACAAGCAGGGGCATCGCCCGGAGCACTTCTTCCATCGAAGGAGCTGGGAGGGCTCCCAAGGAATCGAGCTCGAGGACTACCGCACTTGCCCCTCCTGTTGTGAGCGCAGGGCGGGCAACACGCACAGTTATACCCGCGAGATCATACCCAGCCGAAACAACAGACGAATCTACTTGAATTGTGTCTCCGACATCTTGGGCTGACGCAGCTAATGGCAACCAAAAAAAGATGGCTAGAATGAGTCGATGACGAATTCGCATGAATACTGGTTCAGAGAAATACTTCGTATCACGAACCATCAGTATGGCACATCGCCCTGATTGTTCCGGTTTAGTCCAATAAGTGTTAGGCCACTATCCGAGATGCATCTCCAGATGAAGACCTGGTCCGCTATCGCAACAGAAAGTGTTGGACAGAGTCAGCCCCTCACAATATCGTGAACAAAACCGATCAAGTTCTCGGAGGAACTATGCAAAGCCGTCGGAGTTTCTTGGGCACAATCTCAGTCCCAACAGCAGCAGCAGCCATGGGCTTGTCAATTCGCCCAACAGAGCTACGTGCAACCGCCCATGACATAGCGGAGAATCTCCGCAAACATCCTGGGACTGCTTCGGCACTAGCAGCTGATGAGGACTTCTGGTTTGAGGTTGCTCAAGCTTTTACGGTGGACCGCAGCTTGGTCAACCTTAATAACGGTGGTGTGAGTCCTGCTCCAGCCTTGGTTCAAGATGCCATGAAGAGGCACTTAGATTTCTCTAATCTTGCGCCTACATATACGATGTGGCAGGTGCTAGAACCCCAGCGCGAAGGCGTACGCGACCGTATGGCACGCCAATGGGGGGTCAACGCAGAAGAAATCGCTTTCACCAGAAACTCCTCTGAAAGTTTGCAAGCAGTCCAATTTGGAATCGACCTGCAACGTGGCGACGAAGTCCTAACCACAACGCAAGATTACGGCCGTATGATCACGACCTTCAGGCAGCGTGTCCGACGGGAAGGAATCGTACTAAACCAGATCCAAATTCCAGTGCCAGCTGAGGACCCGAAGGAAATAGTGCGACTCTTTGCGGAAGCGATCACGCCCCGCACAAAGGCGATTCTAGCCTGTCATATGATCAATTTAACTGGTCAAATCTTGCCGGTCACCGAGTTGAACGCATTGGCTAGAGAGCATGGAATCCCGTTGATCATCGATGGTGCACACGCACTAGCTCACTTTGACTTTTCACTGGCTGAGTTAGATGTGGACAACTATTCAACAAGCCTTCATAAATGGCTCTTTGCACCACATGGGACCGGTTTGCTGTACGTACGCCGGGAGAAGATTCCGGAGATATGGCCGTTAATGGCAGCACCTGAACGGATGGATACCGACATCCGTAAGTTTGAAGAGATTGGCACCCATCCTGCCGCAAATTATCTGGCTATCGGAGAAGCGCTCACATTCCATCAGGGACTAGGACCAAAGCGGAAAGAAGAGCGATTGATCTATCTCAGGAACTATTGGGCTGAACAACTTCTTCAGAATGAGAATGTGCGACTTCATACGAGTCTCAAACCTGGATTCGCTTGTGGTATCGCTTGCGTACAGGTCGAGGGAATCGAAACGAATGATCTCCGAGATTATCTCTGGAATGATCACAGGATCATAAGTGTTGCGATCAATCACTCTGAATTCGAAGGGCTCAGGGTCAGCCCAAGCGTCTATACGACACTCCCTGAGTTAGACCGATTCATCGACGCAGTCGACGGAGTCGCTAGAAAGGGCTTGCCCTCTTAGGGATATAGGTAATTTGTACTAGTTCTGTTTTGGTTATGAGATTGGTCTACGGCAGGCCTTGTTCAGCCAGGGGTGCGAATTCTCTTAATCATTTTGGCTTTTCGTGAGCGTGCCCCATCTTTATTCTATCGACCAAGTGCGCTGTTTCGTTGGCTAGCTGCTACGTGGAGATCACTCATGATCATTCGGTCCAAAAGAGCATCTGATATCTCATCCTCGGAGATCACACCCCCAGAGATTTATTTAGGGCGCAGACGGTTTATTCGAGATGCTGGCCTTGGCTTAGCAACACTGGCACTTGGTGGCACTGCCTTGCCAAATGACATAGGTGCTCAATCACAGGAAATTCCTCCACGCTTCCGGAACCTGAAATCAGAGCTTGGAGAGGAACTCAATTCTTATCGTGACATCACGACCTACAATAACTTCTACGAGTTTGGTACAGATAAAAGAGATCCTTCACGAAATTCCGGTGAATTTGAACCTCAGCCTTGGACGGTTTCGATTGAGGGGCATGTGAATAAGCCGGGCAATTATGAGCTCGATGATATCCTGGCCCCGGTTACGATGGAAGATCGGATCTACCGCCTTCGTTGCGTTGAAGCTTGGTCGATGGTCATTCCATGGTATGGCTTTCCTCTCGCTGAGTTGATCAAAAGAGTTGAGCCGACCGGTAACGCGAAATTTGTTCGCTTTGAGACAGTTTACCGACCAGAACAAATGCCCTATCAAAAAACGGGGGTGCTTCCCTGGCCTTATGTAGAAGGGCTTCGGATGGACGAGGCCATGCACCCACTCACGACTCTGGTGACTGGAGTCTATGGCACTGAACTGCCTAATCAGAACGGAGCACCACTCCGGCTCATAATTCCCTGGAAATACGGTTTCAAAGGAATTAAGTCGATCGTCAAAATTGAATTTGTAGAAGAGATGCCAACGAACACATGGAAGATGGCGAACTCCGTTGAGTACGGCTTCTACTCAAATGTGAATCCGGAAGTATCGCACCCGAGGTGGAGCCAGGCCCGAGAACGGAGACTGCCGTCACTATTCAAGAATCACGAAACCCTGATGTTCAATGGCTATGCCGAGGAAGTCTCTCACCTTTACGCAGGCATGGACCTTCACCGCTGGAAGTAAGCTCCACTCTAGCATTGGTTCGAACATCGTGATCCAAAAACACCAGATCTTGGTGTGCAAGGTAGGGATTTGGATTGCTGCCCTCAGTCCTGGCTCCTGGCTTGTAGCTGGACTATTTCTCGGTTGGTTAGGACCTAATCCGGTCGAGACGCTGACTCACATCACGGGCATGACCACGCTTGTCCTGCTCCTGGTGACACTTTCAATCACCCCCTTACGTCGTATAACCGGATGGAATGGAGCCATCAGACTCCGACGCCCTCTGGGCCTATTTGCGTTCTTCTATGCTCTCGTCCATTTCAATATCTGGTTTGTTTTTGATCAGGTCTTCAATTGGAGGTGGATGGTCGAAGACATCATCGAAAGACCCTATATCACAGTTGGTTTCTCTGCTTTCGTGATACTTGTTCCATTGGCGCTCACTTCCACAAAAGGCTGGATGCGTCGCCTGGGGGTTCGTTGGACCAAGCTCCATCGGGGAATCTACCTTGCCGCCACCCTCGGCGTTGTGCACTTCTACTGGCTCGCGAACTCAAAAGCTGACGTGCGCCTCCCACTGCTTCTCGCGCTCTGCTTGAGCGTACTACTGCTCTATCGTGTGCCCGGGTGGCTGGAAAGGCGTCGGAGAATGATAGCCAGATCTCAGGGGAGGAATATCCGCTAAAGCCCTCTCATCCAATTTCCGTTCAGTGGCTCAACGAGTATAGGACAACATTGATCCCTAGGGCGTAAGCTTCTGGAGAAAATTCGTAGAAGAAATCATAATCCTCCCCCTCACGCTCCCACCCGTCTGCGATGTCTGTGTTGTGAGTCATTACTACGAGCGGACGTCCTTCAGGATCGAAGATGGCCCTAAGATGCGGAGTTTCGCTCTCTCGCCCTCGCTCTGAAGTGCCACGACGCCCATTTCTCCTCCACCATTGTATGGAAGGGATTTGAGGTATGTTCTCCACCTCATATAGGGCGTGCATCATCATATGGTCAGGATCGATGTCTACAATCGGATATTCTGGGAGTACTCGCGTAATTTCTCCTACCCAATGCTGCCATGCCCAGTCACCCCAAAAATCATCGACCCAAATAAATCCACCTTTGGTCAAATAATCCCGCAGACGTACAACCTCTAATTCGCTAAATCCGACCGTACCTACATCCGACATGAACAGGAACGGGCATTCGTATAGCTCTTCCTGAGTAGCCCGTACTACAGCGAATCCTGGCTGACCGTCCTCCCATCGGGCAGGTTTCGCAGTCGTTAATTCTGCGAGCCTGGTAACAAAGTTGTAATCTGATCCTGGGTAGTCCGTGTTCCATCCATGCCCTTGGGCCTCTTGCCGCACACTTTGATATAGGAGCCGACAGAACGTGAACCCCCGATCTCTCACCCCATTCTCTGCTGTAGGCAACCCCTCACGAATCGGATTTGGTCGCCACCCTCCTCCTCCCCACATCCTGACTTGAAAAGCCGTAAGCAGGAAGATAGAGGCCACAGGGACGATATAACGAAGCGCTAGCCGACCTCTATTTTTGAGGAACCTATTCAATCTCCCAAGACCTCTCGTAGAAAACGGGGCAGGATCGATTCGGATTCCGGAGTTTCTGGAGTATTGTCTTCAAATTCTTTTATAGAATTATGACCAGTAAGGGGAAGATATTCTGTATACTTGGTTAGTCGTGCAACCAGATCTGCCCTATTCAACTCTGGGTGGAATTGAGTGGCGTATATCGGCTTACCTGCAAAGACAAAGGCCTGATTCTCGACCAAGTCACTAGAAGCTAGCAACCGTGCGCCTTCTGGTATCTCTGTAACAACATCTTCATGCCCTATAGGAACACGAAATCTCTTTCCTAGTGGACCGAACACTGGGTCAGCCTCTCCTTCGTGAGTAAGCTCAACCCAGGCTGTACCTACTTCTGCTCGGCTTCGGTCAGTCACGACCGTGCCACCCAAAGCCTTGGCCATGGCCTGGAACCCCCAGCAAGACGCGAAAGTTGGACGACCCTCTGCATACAAGTCGGCCATGGTACCGAGGGCCCCAGCGAGCCATGGGCCACCCCTTACTACTGAATATTCCCCACTCCCACCAAGCAGTACCACATCAGCTCTCTTGAGGGCCGATTTTGAAGGCACTCCAGAAAGTAGGTCAAATACCTCAATACAAGAGGAGGTGCAAGGTAGGCTGCGAGCGAAACAACGTATCTCCTGAGCAGCCATGGGGTCCCCTGGATTACGGACCTGTAGTAGTAGGAAGCGTGGGTTGGTCACGTATACTCTTTTATCGAGGTGGATGATTCAGATGGTCACTGACTCATCAATAGTCAGTCAGAAGTGCCGAGGCTGGGACTTGAACCCAGAAGGGCGTGAGCCCGGGGGATTTTAAGTCCCCTGTGTTTACCAATTTCACCACCCCGGCAGCACAACTACTAACTGTAGAATTACTGGATGCGACCCAATCAGAGCAGATCGGGCTCTGGCCCACATTCAGTCGATCAGAATACTCCTTGTGAACTGCCCATTACTCTCCCAATACGTCCTCTTAAGGGCTATCTCCGGATCAGCAGGTGCTGGCTGAACGGTACCCTCCCTGTCAGTGGCCCTTGAGGTGATGGTGTGCTCTCCTGATTCAGCGTCCCAGTCTAGGTGCCAGAATGTCCAAGAGTAGGGGTCGTCGCGTCCTTCTCCCAAGGTAGCGGGCTGCCATGACCCATCATCTACCCGCACCTCTACTCGGTTGATATCAGCACCCCAAGCCGCGCCATGAATTCGATACCTACTACCATCGCTGGTCACCTTTGCAGCAATAGAGTTAACACGTCCATGGCTCACTGAATTCTGAGTCCAAACGGTCTCTCCTCCCTTCTCTTCCCCTCTTAAAGTCACGTAGTCCTGCGCCATGAATCGGCCCATGAATCTCGTATTACGTACTTCAATCCTTTTTAGCCATTTCACATTTGCGACGCCATACCACCCAGGTGCCACAAGCCGAAGAGGAAATCCGTGATCTGTCGGTAACGGTTCTCCATTGACCTCATAGCATAAAAGCAGCTTCGGATCCATAGCATCTTCTAGAGACATGCTCCTGGCAAAACTCTGGGTAACTTCATTTCCTCTGATTTCTTCTACACCCTCATCTGTACCGAAGAAGACCACCTCTATTCCTTCATCTTGAATGCCTGCTTGAGAGAGCACCCTGCGAAGTGATGTTCCACCCCAACGGGCATTGTGGACTGCTCCGACAAAAGTTGGGAAACCCCTGTTACCACCGCATTCCAGTGCAAATGCTACCTCTTCTTTCGGGAGAGCCTTAATCTGCTCCAGCGAGAAAGTTCTTGGTCGATTGACTAACCCTCCGATCTCTAAACTCCAATCATTCTCGTCGATCTCTGGGATGTTGTAATGCGATACACGAAATAGGTCCTCTGTCGGGGTAACCCACGATGTGAGTCCCTGCCAATCAAGTGTGTTTGCTCGACCGCCTGGTTGCGGACCATCTATCCACGGTATCACCGCCTCCTGAGAACTGACGCGCAGTATTCTGTCCGCTATATCGGATGGGAAAAGAGCCAAGCCGGCCGCTGCGGTACCGCCCCGAATGAGTAGGTCTCGACGAGTCACATTCGAAATTTCGGGCATAGGTTGGGCACCTTTATGAGGAAGTGGATCTGTAGTCCTATTCGTACGACTAAACTCTAACCTTCAAGCCGATGCGGCTAGACCCGCCTACCCCCGATGTAATCGGGTCGAGCAGACGTCCATTTCTAATGATACTTCAACCATCTCCATCTCATATAATTTTGATTTTCGCACCATGAGGGATGGATTGAACTGTCTGAAGCAGAGAATATATCTCTATGCACCCAGAGCGATTCCATCGACTTCGAACAGTCCTAGAGCGTCGACAACCAGATCTGACCATCCTAATGGATCGGGTTAACAAGTCACATAACTTTTCTGCAATCTTAAGGAACTGTGACGCAGTCGGTGTGCTGAGGGCTCACGTCGTTCCCCCGGAAGAGGGATTAGTGCTCCACCATGGAACATCAGCTGGGACCAGGAAATGGGTTCAAGTCCATCGTCACAAGAATGTTGAAGATGCAGCCAGAGTTCTGAAGCAAGAGGGATACAGCATCATTGCGGCTCACCCTTCAGAAAACGCAGTTGACTTCCGTGAAATCGACTACACAAGTCCAACAGCCATACTGGTTGGAGCTGAGTTGCATGGTGTTTCTGAGGCTGGATTAGAGACAGCGGATCTGTGCGTAAGAATTCCCATAACAGGGATGGTGAAATCTCTGAATGTCTCAGTGGCAACATCACTCCTCTTATTCGAAGCATTCAGGCAAAGACAGGCTGCGGGCATGTACGAAAAGAGCCGGCTGAGTCCTAGCGAGTTCGAACAACTCCTTTTCGAATGGTCCTGGCCTTCGGTTGCAGCTGCAAAACGCCGGGATGGAAAACCCTACCCCAGCCTCGGCGCGGATGGAGAGATCCTACCGGAATCCGATTAGTACTTATTCGAACAGCTACCAGGGCACCGTTCCTAGGAGATCTGTCGTCCTACTTTCTCATACGCCCAAGTTGAAACCTGAGTGAATGCTCTGGTTTCTCATAGAAAAAACGAAATCCTGATGCTGTGAGTTTCTGAGGGAACACGTGCTGCCCCTGAAGTAATGCTTCCCGTCCCATCTCCCCAAAAAGTGTGCTAATCGCATACTTAGGAATTGGGATCATGGTCGGTCTTCTCAATACGGAGCCTAGGGCTGAAGTAAATGTCGAGTTCGTTACCGGGTATGGTGATGTCACATTGACCGGACCCTCTAAATCAGTGCTCATCAGAATGTGATGAATTGCCCCAACAACGTCATCAAGATCTATCCAACTTAGGAACTGTTCTCCATCTCCTAATCGCCCTCCTATGCCCATAAGGAATGGCAAAAGCATCCGTTGCAATGCGCCACCAGACCCCGACAAGACAACCCCCGTACGAATATGAGCGACCCTTATGCCCGCTCGTGCAGCAGGCTCAGTTGCTTGTTCCCAGGCGCCGCAAACGTCGGCGAGAAAGCCATTCCCTTGCCTTGTGCTTTCTTCGAGATCTAACTGGGAAGAGCTTCCATAGTAGCCGGTTGCTGAACCGGATATGAGCACCTTAGGACCATTTCTGAGCTTTCCAAGAGAGCGCGCTAACAGAGAAGTGCCCTGAATACGACTCTCATGTATTAAGTGTTTTCTAGCAGCATTCCAGCGACGATCTGCAATCGATACACCACCTAAATTTACAACCGCATCTGCCGTAGCTAACCCATCCAGATCAATCTCCCCCTCTCTGGGGTTCCAATAAATCTTTCCTTCACCCAGTGCGCTTCGATCTCTCACCAATCGGATAATCTTATGCCCACCTGTCGTTAGAAAATGGGCAAGGTTATTTCCAATGAGGCCTGAAGAACCGGTAATAGCTACGGTCAGACGAGGATATTCCCTATATCGCTTGTGTCGTTCTAAATCGGTTAACAGTCGGCGATATCTGAAATCAAATAGACGGTTAAGTTCTCTCTCTATAAAACCCCTCCCCAGTGCAGTTCCTATGTGCCCGAACGGGAGCTTTAGCTCTATCTCATCTATAAGTCTGGTACCTTCTTTCCCGAGCGCCTCGAACTTATGGAGGTGCTTCCATGAGCTAAAGGGACCAGACCTTTGCTTATCGCAAAACTGAACATCTTTCACATAATCACTGTGCTTCAATAACCATCGGTAGCTACACGGTCCTTTATGGATCCTTAGAGCAACCTCTCCTTCATTGTCTATGGCACCCTTTCGGTCAAGGAGATCCACTATTGCCCACGGGGGGGTTAAACGCTCAAGGGCACCTGTTCGACAATGCCATCCGAATACCGTTTCCGGATTTTGGTCTTCGAGGATACTGTGGTACCTGAGAATCATAGATGAAGGATTCGGATTAAGATGAAGTGGCTAACCCTTTCGCGACCTTCACCTACCCCTTAATCACGACAGGATCCAATGTAGAAGTGAGGTGCCCATCACTATGGCGACTCAAAACCTCAGGAAAGCAATGCCTCACGAATTGTTTTAACCCCTGTCTCCGGGCCGTCAGGATGACCGTAAATCGCAGAACCTGCTACAAGGACGCTGGCTCCGGCAGCTTGAAGAGCAGCAGCATTAGTGTCGTCAACTCCACCATCGACCTCTAGCTCCGCTGAACTGCGGTATTGGTCTAGAAGTCCCCGAGCTTCAGCAACCTTTTCCGTGCTCCTCGGGATATACGCCTGACCCCCAAAACCAGGATTAACGGACATAATCACCAGAAGGTCCAACTCTCCTAAGACGCTGGCGATTGCCTCTAGGCCAGTTTCTGGATTAATAGCAACACCGGCCTTTACTCCTAGCGAATGTATCTGGTTGACCGTAGTAGCCAGGTCCGTACAGACTTCGGCGTGAACGGTCATAAATGTCGCACCTGCTTCAGCGAATGACTGGAGATAGTCCTCAGGATTCTCGATCATTAGGTGCACATCTAAAGGTAAGTCTGTCGAGTGGCGAGCTCCTCTCGTAACCACAGGCCCAATCGTGATATTGGGGACGAAGTGCCCATCCATCACATCCACATGAATCCAATCAGCCCCACCCTCTTTCACTGCTACAATCTCTTCACCGAGACGGGAGAAGTCACAAGAAAGTATCGAGGGAGCAATTTTCATGACTTTCGATCAACCTTTTTTGGGCCTGTGTGCGTTCCTAGAATCGCAAGATCCGCAACATTTAGAAAAAGTCCGCTCTCAACTACGCCTGCTCTTGCCTGAAGCTCAGCCTCAAGTTGAGCTGGCTCATTAATCCCATCTGAGAAACGACAGTCGAGCATCAGGTTCCCGTTATCGCTTTTAAAAGGCTCTCCGTCATTCCTCATGCGAACAGATGCCTCTCCCTCCCAATTCAGAATGAACTGTACATGCCCCCGAATTCCCCAATCAATAACCTCGATGGGAAGTGGAGATAGGGTACCTAGTCGGCTAACCGCCTTACTGTCATCTGCGATAATCAGAACCCGGTCCGAGGATTGGGCTACCATTTTTTCCCTGAGTAGCGCCCCTCCCATACCCTTTATCAAGTCCAGGTCTGGAGATATTTCATCAGCACCATCAACTGTGAGATCAATCCGGCTACTATCACCTAACTCAATCAGATCTATTCCGGCCTGGCTGGCTTCACTCGTAGTCCTATTTGAGGTAGGTACCCCGACCACATTCTTCAGTTCACCGGTCCGTATCCGATCCCCAAGCAGGTCAAGAAAGTGTACAACGGTACTACCTGTTCCCAGCCCTAGTATCATTCCGCTCTGAACATATTCCAGGGCACTGGCAGCTGCCTGGCGCTTCAGTTGTTCCGCTGTTGAAGCTTCCATCCTGTCTGTATCTGTAGTGTGAACTGGGTGGAGCTCAAGCCTACGTTCAATGACGTTGGACAGTCGAATCTACAGGAGCACACCAAAGCATTCCAGTTGGCCTGCGAAACGTTCGACTGTTCGAACAGAATAAGCCTGAGAATTTGCCCGAATGCTATTCCGTTGATGCTTCCATTGCTGAAAACTGGGTGCTGACCTCTTCAAGCTGCTCCTGGACCGCTCTTAAGGATGTTCCACCAATTGTGTCGCGAACCTCAGTCGATCTTTCCCAATCAAAAACCTCGACTACATCGTCGTCAAAAGCTTCATGTTCATTCTGCATAGCATGAACCGACAAGTCACTTAGCGGGATCCCCTCCCCTTCTGCTAGGCGGACCAACCGCCCAACGACTCCGTGCGTCTCACGAAATGGAACACCCTTTCTCACCAGATAATCTGCTAGATCTGTAGCAAAAAGCTGGGTATCGATAGCTCCCTCTAGGTTCTCCGGTACGAACTCGGCCGTTCTGATCCCACCAGCAAGTGCAGGTACGGTGATATCCAGAGTGGTGCATGTATCGAACAGAGCTTCTTTGTCCTCCTGCAGATCCCTGTTGTACCCAGTAGGCAGCCCTTTAAGCAAAGTCAGAAGGGTTACAAGATTTCCGTGAAGCCGTCCTGATTTACCACGAGCAAGTTCTGCAACATCGGGGTTTCGTTTCTGCGGCATCAGACTCGATCCGGTACTAAATTCATCGGATAGCCTCACAAATCCGAACCCTGAACTAGAAAACAGAACTAAGTCCTCAGAAAGTCTGGACATGTGAACTCCGATCATTGCACCCGCATATAGCAGGTCACAGATCCAATCCCTATCCGCCACGGCATCAACTGAATTAGAGCTTATTCGCTCAAACCCTAGTTCATCTTTTAGTGCTTTCCGATCAATAGGAAATGGACAGCCTGCAATGGCACCGGAGCCGAGTGGCAGGACCGCAGCAGCACCTCGGGCTACCTCGATACGCTCAATATCCCGGAGGAAAGCAAAAACATGGCTTAAGGCCCACTGTGCAGCACGGATCGGCTGAGCCTGCTGAAGGTGGGTGTATCCTGGCATAGGAAGATGCAATCCGCGACGTGCGAGTTCATGTAATGCTCGACATAACCCGAGCAAGTGGTCTTGAACCTGATCGCAAGCACTCATACCAAAAAGCCTCACTCCCGTAGCTGATTGGTCATTACGCGATCGACCAGTATGAAGCTTACCGCCTAGAGATCCCACTTCTTCCAAAAGCATGCGCTCCACTACGGAGTGGATATCTTCTTCCTGTGCCTGGTCGAATCCCTCTGTTTCTATGCGGAGTGCAACTCCCTGAAGCCCATCGATCACTGAGGCTAACTCGCTCTGAGTCAAAACCCCTGCACGTCCGAGTGCCTGAGCCCAAGCCTCACTGCCGCGGATATCTTCCCTCCACAAACAACTATCCACAGGCAAACTTTGATTTAGCTCAACCATCTCGGGTGCCATCGCGCTCTCGAACCTGGCACCCCATAGTGACCCAGGTGCCTCAGAGCTCATTTGAGGATCCGCCCCTTTGGTCTCGTCGATCATTATCTAATCCTCTCAGAAAGGCGTTCAGCTCTATTGTCCAGCAGGACGTCAGGAGCCGTCTAACTTTCTCAGAGTCCTCCAACATCTGCAAACCCTGAGATCAACTGAGAAATCTCCTGGTCCACCTCGCTGGATCCTCTCTTCTGCCTTGCAGCGGCTTGGGTTGGCAATCCGAAGAGACGTATAAAGCCAGCTGCGTCTGCCTGGTCATACTTCCCAGACCCTCCAAAACTCGCCAGATCTTGATCGTAAAGGGAGACTGGACTTGTTCTGGCTACCACCGCGCATGACCCCTTGAAAAGCTTCAGCTTCACAGATCCGGTAACATTCCTCGACAATACGTTAGACATAGCCTGAAGCGCTTCTCTCTCAGGCGTCCACCAACGCCCCTCATAAACAATATCCGCCCATCTATCAGCCATCTGATCCTTCAAGCTCTCGGCTTCACGATCGATGGTAATCGACTCAAGATCCTGAATGGCCTTGTAGAGTATCGTTCCTCCAGGAGTTTCATAAACCCCGCGAGATTTCATGCCGACCAAACGATTCTCAACTAAATCAGCCCGTCCAACACCATGGCGGGCTGCTATTGCGTTACACTCTTCAAGAAGTTCGACAGGACCCATCGCATTTCCATTTACCGCTACAGGTACGCCAGCCTCGAACGATACTTCGACCATCTCGGGCTTATCTGGAGCGAGTTCTGGAGTAACTGTCCAGAGAAACATGGATTCTTCCGGCTCGTATCCCGGATCTTCTAGCGGACCACCCTCATGGGATATGTGCCAGAGATTCTCATCCCTTGAGTAAAGTTTGTCCTCATCAATTCCCTCAAGCTCAATGTTCCGCTCTTGGGCGTATCGGACGGCATCTTCACGCGACCTTAGATCCCATTCACGCCAGGGGGCCACTACCCTGAGATCGGGAGCGAGTGCGGCATACGTAAGCTCGAATCGTACCTGGTCATTTCCCTTTCCGGTACAACCGTGTGCTAGTGCATCCGCCCCAACTGTCCTTGCGATCTCTACCTGTCGTTTAGCCAAGATTGGTCGGGCCATAGCTGTGCCCAACAAATATTTTCGACCGTACACAGCTCCGATCCTTAAAGTTGGCCACACGAAATCTTCTACAAATTCATGCCTAAGATCCTCGCCATAGAATTCGACCGCGCCTCTCGCAAGCGCTTTTTCATCTAGCCCGCCTAAACCTTCACGTTGTCCCACATGGCCGCTCATGCACACTACTTGCGCATTATAATTCTCTTTTAACCAGGGGACGATTACCGAGGTATCGAGGCCGCCGGAATAGCCTACCACAACCTTCATAGCTTCTCAGCCTTTTAGAGACAGAGGGCCTTATCCCATGTACCAGAAGATGTTCTGGTGGAATGGGCGCGGGCCTCGAGCTCTAAGATATAACTCTAGTCTCAGCTCGTGAGTTGCCTGCTCAGAGTACAAGACAAGGGTGACATAATAGCATAAATATGCATTCGCTATGCATTAGGTCAACCTTAATGGCCCGCCATTTCTTCGATTCGACGCTGAACTGCAGATGTGGCGGATGGGTCTCTCACGACAACCAATATCGTATCGTCTCCTGCTAGCGTGCCCAAAACCTCGGGCCACTCTTCCCAATCAATACCTGCTGCAACCGTCTGAGCGGCCCCTTTTAACGTCTTCACAACCAATAGATGCTCTACCCCTTCGGCTGATTGAAACAGAGTCGGAAGTAGAGAAGCTAGCGTCGGGGTGCTTTCCCACTCATCTGGGGAAGAGTAGTGAGGAACACCATCTGCTCCGGTCACTTTGACTAGTCTCAATTCTCGCATGTCCCTGGACAATGTTGCTTGTGTTACATCGGTCCCGTCTGCATGGAGAAGGTCCTTGAGGGACTCTTGATTGGTAACACGATGTTGCTTTAGCACTTGCAAGATTTTTTGGTGCCGTATTCGCTTACTCAAGCCACCGCCTCCTCTGCGAGAATCCGAACTCGTTCGGGCTCAAATCCCATACTTCGATCAATTTCTTCGCCTTCTTTGAAAAGGACTAAAGTTGGGATACTACGGATTGAATATTGTTCAGCGATCTTAGCGGCATGGTCTGTATCAATCTTCACGACCAGCATGCGGCCGCTGTGCTCCCGGGCAAGCTCGTCCACAAGCGGAGCGACCATCTTGCACGGCGCGCACCAATCCGCATAGAAGTCCACCAAGACTGGGATTGAAGATGCAAGCACAGTGTCGTCAAAATCATCCTGTGAGACATTGAGCGGCCTATCCAGCAAGATTGGCTTTGCGCAATTAAGACAAGGTGCCTGGTGCCCGTTACTGAACTGCTCAAGTTGATTCATTTCGTCACAGAACTGACATCGCACAGTTATGAATTGATCCGGGTCGGCGGGCACAGGGTTCCTCCGTGTTTTACCCAATGAGATCAAAACGCGAAGCTAGAGCAGCAAAGACGTTTCATCAACGGGGTAGCCAGAGTGCAAAACTAACTACATGATCCGTCCATCATGACCACCCAGCAATTCTCACTGGACCGTTTCCTAGAGGCGAGAGGCCGCATAAGGCACAATCTGCACAAGACACCTCTCATGGGATCCGAAACCCTATCGAAGTGGCTCGGCGTGCCAGTTTACTTTAAGTGTGAGAATTTACAGAAAACAGGCTCATTCAAAGTCCGTGGCGCACTCCATAAAGTATCGCAATTAAAGCCAGAAGAGCGGTCCAGGGGCGTTGCAACGATCTCGGCAGGCAACCACGCCCAGGCAGTAGCTTGGGCAGCAGCTAATCTTGAAGTCCCAAGCGTTGTCGTGATGCCAGAGAACGCCTCCCCGACCAAGATCTCCGCTAGCAAACACTATGGAGCGGAAGTCATACTCCATGGGGATGCTAAGGCAGCATTCAAAAAGGTCCTAGAGATCTCAAAAGATCGGGGACTGACGTTCCTGCACCCATTCGATGATGAGGAGGTCATTACAGGACATGCAAGCTGTGCCCTAGAGATCGCCGAGCAACTAAACGAGGTGAGGTCTGTAATTGTTCCAGTTGGTGGCGGTGGACTCTCCTCAGGCATCGCCGCTGCTATGGCGGCCCTGAAAACAGATATCGCAGTATGGGGTGTAGAGCCAGAGGGTGCACCGAGCATGAACAAGAGCCTAGAGAGTGGCAAACCTATCCAACTCGACTCGACAAATACCATCGCAGACGGTTTGGCTCCCCCAATGGCCGGAACTCTGAACTATGAGCTTTTGGCGGCGCACGCCCGAGGGGTAGTGCTAGTTAGTGATAACGAAATTGTTTATGCCATGAGGACACTGTTAGAACGAATGAAACTTTTAGTTGAGCCCTCTGGGGCTGCTGGGCTTGCTGCACTCCTTGCTAATAAAATTCCACTAGAATCGGATACTCCCGTTGTGGTCATTCTCACAGGTGGAAATGCTGACCTCATCCAATTAGGCGATTTACTGTCGCGAGACTCTTAGGAAGTACTATTTCGTTCCTGACCCCTAAATGACTTGATTAAGGACAATTGCGGCCCACTCATCTCATGTCCTATCATCGCGTCTATGAATAGATCAGTATTCCGTCGCTACCTGCTACCAGGCCTGATTTTCCAATCTATTGTGATTGGGGGAGGCTACGGCACTGGCAGAGAACTCGTTCAGTTTTTTCTTGTTGACGCTCAAGGCCCCATGGGCGGACTACTCGCAATCGGAGTGAGTACTGCAATCTTCAGTATTGTTTCAATGGTCACGTTTGAACTTGCTCGCTTATGGGGGGCCTTCGACTACAGGCACTTCTTTCAAAAACTTCTGGGCCCTGGATGGAGAATTTTTGAGGGATGCTACTTAGGGCTTCTACTGATCATCCTTGCGGTAGCAGCCGCGGCAGCAGGCTCGATAGCTCAAGAAACATTCGGGTTAGAGTACTGGGTTGGTGTAGGCATCGTAATGCTTGCGGTAGGCGGACTGGTTTTTGGTGGTAACGAGTCTATAGAACGTTTTTTCTCCGCTTGGTCGATCCTTTTGTACGGACTTTACCTCGTATTCTTTCTATGGTGCCTTAGAAGCTTTGGCCCACTGATTTCGGAGAATCTCTCAGCAGAGCCGATAGGAACGAGTTGGTTGATAGCTGGAGTATCCTACGCAGGCTATAACCTGTCAGCTCCGTTCGTACTCGCCACCTTACGACTACACCAAACGAGAAGAGAGACTTTCATAGCCGGTGCCTTGGCCGGCCCACTAGTCATGACTCCAGCACTGTTGTTTTTCTTGGCGACCGTCGGTCAATATCCACAAATAACCACCGCTGTCGTCCCTGCAAACGACCTCTTGGAAATCCTGGGCTCCCGAAGCTTCCAAGTTGTCTTCCAGGTAATCTTATTTGGAACTCTTGTGGAAACCGGCGCTGGATTAATCCATGCATTTAATGAGAGAATTTCAGGACTTAGAGCTGACGAGAACAAAGAGTTAGCCTCTTGGGTTAGACCCGCTGTCGCAGTCAGCCTACTCGCAGTTGCCACTTTTGTAAGCCAGTTCGGACTCATTGACCTCATCGCTCGAGGTTACGGCACGCTGACTTGGGGCTTCATCATCGTGTATGTGATACCAGTCCTAACGGTAGGCGTCTGGAAGCTAAGAACTCACCGTTAATCCGCACTCTTCCCCTTAACAGCCCCTACTATCGCTCTAGGATGTTTTCATCCTGGAGGTGTATCGATAGAACCTTCTACCCATTGATCAACGAGCGTAGCAGCGGTGACCTGACCCAAAAGGTTCGTCGTGCTCCGGAACATGTCAGGGATGCGATCAATCCCGAGCAGGATAGCCAGACCAGAGAGTGGTATCCCCACTGCATCTAGTGCAGGTGCTAAAGTCATCACTCCCGAAGATGGCACGGGAGCCACGGTAAGTGCAGCTAGAAATGTAGCTAGTAGAGCACCACCAACAGCTGTTACCGGAAAGGGCACATTGTAGAGGTCGGCGAGAAAAACGATCGCAGCGCCCTGAAAAAGCGCACTCCCGGGTCGGTACATCGAGGCACCGAGAGGTACTACCAAATCAGCAACATGCTCCGACACATTAAGGTTCTTTTTCGATTCTTCTAGTGTTACCGGAAGAGCGGTGACGGTACTTGTCGTTGAGAATACAATGGACGCACCACCAAACGTTCCTGAAAAAAATCTCTTCGGTCCAATACCAGCGATAACACTGAGTGGAGTTAGGTACATAAGGCCCATGTAGATCATGAGACCGAAAAGTACGCTTATGACAAACACAGCGAGATTCTGGATCAAACCCCAACCCAATTGTGCGGTAACCGGAGCGACAAGGCCAAACACACCGATTGGTGCTGTCCATAGAATCCACCAGACTAGCTTGATCAATGCGTCACTTACTGCATCAGAAAAGTCCAGAAGAGTTCTGCGAACATCCTCTCGTAATGTCCCAGCAGCTGCACCAAATAGCGCCGTGAATACAATCAAGGGCAGGAGTTGCCCATTGCTGGCTGCTGCAAACGGGTTATCCGGAATCAATCCTAGAATGAAATCAACAAGCCCAGGCAACTCGGGTGCCTCTTGGTCCGTAGCCAGCGGTGCTACCAAATCCGGAGTGAATTGAAGGCCCAGCCAAGAAACTGCCATCCCAAGCAAAATCGCTGGAACAATAGTCACCCACATAAATCCTACGCTAAGCCCCCCAAGACGCCCGAGTTTTCTAGGATCTCCAAGCTTAGCAACGCCACTGAAAATCACTGCCATAACAAGGGGGATTATGACCATCTTGATCGCACTCATGAATGCTGTCCCGAGTGGTGCTGATCCAACTGCGACGATCATAAGGAGCTCTGATTCTGTAACAGCAGCGAGCAGGCCTAGACCAAGTCCAAGTACCAGGCCGATACCTATGGCTAAGTGCAGCATCGTTAGCGGAACTCCTTAATGATCCATTGGTGAAGTCCGGGTAAGCACAGCAGTCACCAAAAGCACTATGTGTGCGAAAAGCACTTCAAGTGCCGCACTCTTCCTCATCGCTAGGGGTCCATATACATCCGAAAGACGAGGTGTGATACGTCGCCAGTTCAGGAACCCAATCAATAACACAACAAACACAAGGCTAAGCTTCACCATCAAGGTCCTACCATATGAGGTGGCTATTAACGCACTGAGAGAAGAAAGATGCATCCACGCTGCCAATGTCCCTGTCAGCAATAAGACTATCACGGCAGGTAATGCTATACGCGAGAACACCGGTACGAGCTCTGGCAATAATGTGTAGTCCGGTGATTGAGCCTGTTTTTTCCACGAGTGTTCTGAGAGGAGCACCAACGTGAGTCCGCCAATCCAAACCCCTGCAGCACTCACATGCAGGAGATCTCCGGGGATACTTATCCATCGGAGTCCCTCTGTTCCGTTTGCATGGCCAGTCAGTGCAGGAAATACACTCAAGGATACAGTTAACAGGGAGGCTATAACCCAGCCGGCCTGCTTAGTCCACTTCAGCGATAAGAAAGCCGCCATAAGCAGAACTGAGCCAGCAAATCCAACAATCCATATCGTTCCCCAATCAGTCCCGAATGCCAAAAGCTGGGCATCCTCCGCCCAGGAAGCGAAAGGATCTCGGAACTCTTGGAGTTGCCGTAAGAAGACTAGACCTAGTGCCACCGGCAACGTGAGACCACCTATGCGCCCAAGTCTCGCTGCCACACCCAGTGACACCTCAGCATGTACCCTGGATATCGATCTTCCTACATCATGCGGCGGGACAAGAAGCCAGCGGCCTGTAATCGCCCCCCAGCAGGTGACCAGCCCTCCAAAAAGGAGCCACCCGGTTAGGGGAGCCAAAAAGGGCGTCACTCCTGTAACTTAGTGCGCGTCAATAGCGAATGAAAACTCACTTCTGACTACGTGCCCATCGTCACCAATCCCGCGCCATGCCACCGTATATGTCCCAGATCCAAGTTCACCTTCTACTTGAATACTGTAGCTCTTTAGGTCCCCCCTATCCTGCATAGGTGGGCCAGTCTCCAGTAGATCACCGGCTGAATTGATCAATCGGATTCCCACGGAATTGTCCTGAGGGACTTGCGTAAACCAAAGCTGGATCGCTCCCAGAGAAGACAAGCTTGAGTCAGCTTCGGGCACAGACTTGGCCAAACCAAAATGATGTGTGTCAATATTTGTTGCGCTACCCATCAGTACACCGGTGGCCACAACAGAAATGAGAGCTAGGGCGGCAAGTCTCTTACTCATTTGGTCGTCCTGATAATCTGTACAATACTAAATCCAATATACAGCTTAGCTGCGCTCTAGGAGAAGGATGCTACAGATTCCGCATGCTGGCCCCAATGCCAGAAATGCAAATGCCCATTGCCAACCGAGCACACTCACTACTGCGGGCACCGCCTGGATCGTGACCATGGTGAGTAGAAATCCAAGTGAGGTTTGCAACATTAAAGCAGTTCCTACTGAGTCCTGAGGAGCTACCTCGGTGACTAGTGCACTAAATTGCGCAGAGTCTGCAACCACAAAGAAGCCCCAGATCCAAGTAAGGATGACGAGAAAGCTAAAGGGGGCTTGAAACACCATGCCCGCCATCAAGCAGCATCCTCCACTTATGGCCATGGCTAGATTCACGACCCGATGCCTACCAATGCGATCCGCTGCAGCGCCACCCCAAACACAACCCAAGGCTCCCGCCCCGATGGTGCCAAATACGACCAGGTCTATAACTGTATCTGACACGACTCCCGCCGCCGCCGCAAACAGGAACGCAGAGATCCAGGTCCACATAGCGTAGAGCTCCCACATGTGCCCCAAATAACCTCCGGTCGCGAGCATCGTTTTTCTGTGTCCCAAAAGTTTCCCAACCCGACTCCATTCAAAGGGCCGGCTAGGAAAAGGATATGGCCCGTCTCGGTAGGCGCTAGCAACCAGGATACTCGCCAAAAGTCCGGCGGTCGATCCGCCAATAATTACAATGGCCGTGTCGGTACCTCCAGCCGCCTTGAGCAAGTATGGTGTAGCCTTACCCACCGTCAGCGCTCCCACCACTGTTCCGATAGCCAAGCCCCTAGCCGACTGAAACCAAGTCGAAACCATCTTCATGCCGGGAGGATATACTCCAGCAAGAAAGAATCCTGTGAAAAAGCGCGCTGGCAGAGCTTCGAGAAAATCATCCGTGGAAAGAAGCAGGGCATTCGACGCTGCCGCCAAGAGCGCGGATAGAGCAAAATACCCTCTCGATGGAAGTATGTCGGCCAAGTTAAGGATCGCTCCCAAGGCTGTTCCTGCAACGAAACCGAGTTGAACGATCGTTGTGAGCCAACCCAGCTGGCTTGATGAAAGCGACCACCTGAGTTGTAGTTCTGGACCGATTGCGGTTGCAGTCATCCAAGATGTCAGCGACAGCAACATTGCGAGGGAGATGACGGCCAGCATAACCCACCGCCGAGGGTCGTTATCCACATGTCGGAGCATGGCCCCCGTTCCCGGCCCTTCTCCTTGGAGGTTCACTAGCGGAATATTTGCTTAGCTACAAACCACACATTGGCAGGTCGCTCGGCTAAACGCCGCATATACCAGGGAAACCAAGATGAGCCATAACTAATTAGTACCCGAACCACATGGCCTGAGGATGCTAGTCGATTCTGCTCCTGGCGTTCAATACCGTAAAGCATTGCAAATTCGTAATCATCTTTGTCGGCACCTAATTCAACTGCCATACGATTCACAGACTCAATCATACGAGTGTCGTGAGTAGCAATTACGGGCCTTGCCATACCACCATTAAGTCGAGCCTGTAGAAGAGTCCTGGAAAGTGTGAAGTAGTGCTCATCGACCTCACGCTTGTCAGGATAGGCAACTTCTTTAGTCTCGTTATAGGCTCCTTTTACCAGCCGAATGGACGGATCTAATGGAAGGAGGTTGTCGAGATCATTCTCGGTTCGGCGAAGGTATGATTGTAGGCATAAGCCCAGATTTCTGTTCGTACTCATCACGTTCCGAAAAACCTCCAGTGTCACATCGACATAGTCAGAACTCTCCATGTCGATCCACACAAGAGACTGAGTGGCTTCTGCCAGTCTGCTTAATCTTTCTTGAGCGACCTCAGGCCCGAAATCAAGACCGAGCTGAGTAAGCTTTACCGATATTTCAAGATCAACTCCAGCATCGCCAACATCCTGCAACACACCAAGATACTCATCCAGTACAGCGTCAGCTTCATCTATAGAGTTGAGATTTTCACCAAGCAAAGTAACAAGGGTTCCCATACCCTCTGTTGACAGTCTATCGGCCTCCGTAAGCGCCTCTTCCCAACTCTCACCAGGCATAAACCTGCTGGTAGCTCGCTTGACGAAACGCATTCTCGGTAGGCGCTCGGCGAGAAAGGGATTCGTTGAAGCCCAGAGTAGGGCCTTACGCATCACGTAGGTGTCCTATTCGGAGTCGTGTTCAAGCGCTCACAAACCGGTACATCAGCCTTATCAATCGGTATGCCTCATCCATACTACGAGCGATATATCTGACGGTGTACCCATCAATCTTTGACATTCCCGGAATCGATTGAAGCACATCCACATGAGTAGTTGAAGCGAAGCGCATTCTGATTTCAACAGGTGATCCAATTTCTAGTGGACTGAACCCATCGCTCCTAAGTCGATCAAGTGCGATTTCTGTTGTTTCGCGTAACATAGCTCTAACCACATCGGGATGTAGAAGGCGCGCTGAGGAAGGTGTTTCTGCTGTCTTTGTCGTCACCGTCTCAGATCCCAGAAGTTGGCCCAGCTCAGCTGCAGCCGCTGAATCCCCTGAGACGAGAATCACAGGCACTCCAAGACTGCCAGCAAACGCCGCGTTCATCCCACCTTCACCTACCTCTACATCATTGAGCCACAAACCTTTGACTGAGCCACTCCCAGTATGAGCAAGAAACCCATCTGGATCACCCGCCTTAGCATGATATCCAATAAAGATTGCGCCATCGAAGGATGAATTGAGGCCCTGAACCATTCCAAGGGGCTTAATTGATCCCTGGATATAGCTAACCCTGGGATCAAGTTCTCCATGGAGCACATTTTGATGATCGCCGTGAGAATCATTCACAAGGATATCAGCACTTGGAATGTGCTCGAAAATTGCCGCCACTACCGAGTTGACTTCCTCGGTCAGGTATCGTCTAGAGGTCCCATAATCCTTACCACCACTACTCGTCATCAATGGGGAGCCAACCCCACCGATCCCCTCTAAGTCAACCGAGATAAAGAGCTTCACTGTCTCTTGTGAGCCAGCCGGCGGAGAGAGGACTAAGACACTACAGAGAGTGAGCAGACTAGCACTCAAGACAAGTGGATGAACCTTCATAGTGTACCCCCGATAGGTGTATAGCCCGCTGAGATCAACGCTGCCCGATACGAAGACACCAATTCGTCAATGATTCTGTCAATCTCTGATCTTATGGTGTCGGCTGCTGTTGCTGCTTGCTCCATCATCGTTCTGGTATTCTCAGATGGAGCACCGTCTTCACCTGTGATCCTAGCAATTGGTTGATCGACCACACTAGCTACGACATCGCCACCGCATGATCCCTGACATTCAGGACCGGTAAATAGACGTTCATTGAGTATTCTCAATTCGTCCCAAAGGCCCTGCCCCTCCTCTCTCAGACTCTCTTCGTCTTCATCAAGTGTCTCCAGCACACTCTCGACTCCAAGAATTAATCGCCCCAACTCTTCCCTGGCTTCATCTACCCTGCGGGTAATCTCAGCCATCCTGATCAAGGCTTCTCGCTTAGCAACCAGATCCTCCATATTTCTTGGGTTCCTCGGGTCTCCGCTTACCTCCAAGTTTGAAGAAGACGAGACATCATCAATCGATACCGTTACGGAATATGTGCCCGGAAAGACACTCATTTGATCAGGGAATCGCATCAAATCAGCCTTTCCTCCCGGCCTGAGATCCCAAGAAAACCGAGTCACTCCTGGAGTAGCGGATAAAGTTTGGGAATAGACGGTATCCATTGATTCACTGGTCACTGTTAACTGCCCCTCACCGCCCTCTGCTGACCAAAAACTGATCAAGGCGCCATTGGGTCGCGTCTCGGCCTGCTGCATAGCATGCCCAGTAGATCTGTAGCCTATCGCTTCAGCAATGTTCACGTCGTAGGCCGGTGGCGGGGAAAAGACATGCACCGTTGCATTTCGGATTGTCGGATCAGTAGCGAGTTCGCGCAGCGGACGGATGTCATCCAGGACGATCAACGCACGCCCATGTGTACCTAGAACAAGGTCACCATCCCGTGGATGCACAATTAGATCTCGAATTGGTACAGCCGGTACACCAGCTGTATATCTCGTCCAGCCATCACCACGGTCCAGACTGACCATTAGTCCAAATTCCGTGCCAAGGAAAAGTAGGTTGGGATTTTCTGGGTCTTCTTCAATCGCATGCACGAAACCGTCTATGTTCTGCGATGAAAGGGATCTCCACGTTTGCCCATAATCCTCAGTGACGTAAACATAGGACGTCCAGTCACCTCGCCGATGATCTTCAGCAACAAGGTAAGCCCTGCCAGGTTGGTGTTTAGAGGCTTGTACATCTGGGATCCAGATGCCATACGGTAATCCGGTAATGCTGTCTCGCACGTTCTCCCAACTACTACCTCCATCTCGAGTGATTTGCACATTTCCATCGTCTGTACCAACCCAAATAAGCCCTTCCTCTAATGTGCTAGGACCGATTGAGATGATTGTGGTGTGAGTTTCCGCACCCGATGCATCAATCGTTAATCCCCCGCTCTCGGAGTGCCGCTGCTTTGTGGGATCATCAGTTGTCAGGTCTGGAGATATGATCTCCCAACTTCTCCCCTGATCTGTGCTTTGATGGAGGTATTGGCTCCCAAGGTAGATTTTGTCCGTCTGGAAGGGATCGGAGGTCAATCCTGCATTCCAATTGAACCTGAGTTCATCCCCATCTGGATGGACTGGCCGAATACTACGCCGAGCTCCAGTCACTTTATTGAAGTGCTGGAGGTTTCCACCTTGGGACATGGAATAGCCAAAGTGATCAGGGTCCGATAAGTCAGGCATCACGCTGAAGCCGTCCCCCCCTCCAACACGGAACCAATGCGCATTCAGTATTCCCTTGTTCTCCCAAACGGTGCTGGGCCCATACCATGAACCGTTATCCTGCAGTCCACCGTAGATATTGAACGGGAAGGCGTTATCAACCGATATGTGGTAGAACTGGGCTAAAGGAAGATTCTCTACGAAACGCCAGGTATCTCCGCGGTCTGCAGTGAACGCGATTCCTCCATCCTCACCAAGAATCATGTCTCGGGGATTGTCGGGGTCAATCCAAAGCTCATGAATATCACCATGAATGATCTGACTCGGGACAACAATCTCCCAATTCCGTCCTTGGTCCTGACTAACGTCGATGGATCCGTGTAAACGATAAATACGATTCTCATTCTTAGGGTCTATACGGATATCAGCATAGTAGAACGGGCGCGGGTTAATCCCAGGATTATCAGAAATCGTTGCCCAGGTTCTTCCACCATCCTCAGAACGCACCAGTGCGGATCTCTCTGCCTCGATTAGTGCATAAACGATGTTCGGATTGGACTCTGCTATGGCTACTCCAATCCGGCCGAGCTGACCCTCCGGTAAACCATGTGCCGACGATAGCTGCTCCCATGAATCCCCTCCGTTATGCGTCACGAACAGACCTGATCCTTGACCTCCGGAGGTAAGGAACCATGGCTCTCTTCGAAACTCCCACATCGCAGCGAAAAGTTTATCGGGATTAGAAGGATCCATGACCAAATCTGCGATACCACTGCGAGGGTTTTGCCAGAGAATCCGATCCCAGGTTCTTCCACCATCAAACGTGCGGTAAAGGCCTCGTTCCTGCCCATCCGACCAGGCGGGACCCATTACTCCTACATAGACAATGTCTGGATCAGTGGGGTGTGTGATGATCCTATGGATCCGTTCAGATTGACGCAGTCCCATTAATCGCCAGGTATGTCCTCCGTCGATGGATTTGAATAGACCCCGACCAACTCCAGCACTATTTCTTGGGTTCCCCTCACCCGTGCCAACCCAAACGATATCGGGGTTTGGTTGGAATACGGCGATAGCCCCAATACCGAGAGCGTCCTGATCATCGAAGATGGGAGACCAGCTGATCCCTCCGTTCTCAGATCGGAACACGCCACCTGTTGCCGCTCCTACGTAGATAATGTTCCGATCAGCTAAAGACACTTCCACGTCGGAGACGCGACCACTCATTCCAGCTGGGCCAATTTCTCGTGCTCGCATGCTCTCAAATAAACTGGGACGCTCCTGCGCACCTAATGAGAGTCCTGTCAAAGCAATTCCAAGAAAACTCCACAGAAGACCTGGCTTCATAAGATACTCCTACATCATGTCTTAAAATTGACAGTTTCCATACCTAGCGGGCTTCAGATTAGGCTCGGCTTTAGAACCCTGCCAGCGGGTCATGTGACTCCTTCTACAGAAAATCACGAACGAACCCTTCATCTACCCAACTCCTTGTGCTAGCCTCCGCGCTGAATGCCCTACCCTTAATCCCTGAGCGAATGTTTAGATGTCCACTCAAATGCTCGATTCAGGTGAGCTTCCTCCCAGGAAAAGTCTCATATGCTAAGTGAGCTTTTCCTAATGGCCACCCTGGGTACTGACCCCGACTCACTTCGCTACAATGGGAGTATGGGTGAACTAGAGGTGAGCCCGCCGAAGCTAGTCAATCCTGGAATTAACGTCGACGGGCTTTTGGATGAGCAGGCATGGACTACAGCTGCAATTCTTGGGGGCTTTACTCAATACGTTCCCGTAGAAGGGGTCGAGCCATCTGAAGCCACTGAGATTCGGGTATTCTACACCGATGAAGCGATATACTTCGGTATTCGTGCGTACGATAGTGATCCTGGTGAGATTTTGGCACGCTTTGGAGAACGTGACCGGGTAACTTATAACGATGATTGGGTCCGCATCATCCTGGATACTTTTGACGACCGCCGGCAAGCATACGCATTCGCAATTAATCCACTCGGGCTGCAATCCGACGGCTTAATAGTAGAGGGTGGTACTAGCGGATTCGGTGGGCGATCTGGCGGTGGTGGAGGTGGTGGGCGATCTGGTGGTGGTGGAGGCGGAAGCTTTGGCGGGCGGGTGTTTCAGGTGGACTTCAATCCAGATTTTATTTGGGATTCTGAAGGGATCGTCGATAGTGAGGGTTGGACTGGAGAAATTCGAATTCCATACGTATCCCTGCGCTTCCGTGAAATCCCAGAACAGGCTTGGGGCATCCAGGTAACCAGAGAGGTCAAGCGCACCCGATTCCGCCAATCATGGGCGCCTCTTACAAAGGATATATCGAGTTCTCTCGGACAGAGCGGCCGACTCGTTGGCCTCCAAGAGATTCAGCCACGTCGTTTGATCGAACTAAACCCAGTCGCGACAGGAGTCCGGACTGGTACAAATACCACTGGAACTTTCCTCAAGAGTGAACCAGACGGTGAATTTGGCTTCAATACCCGAATAGGTGTCACACAGAATATGGTTCTGGATGGCACCTACAATCCCGATTTCTCACAAATTGAAGCTGACGTTAGCCAGATCACAGTCAATGAGCGGTTTGCACTCTTTTTCCCTGAAAAGAGACCTTTTTTCCTTAACGGCACGGAAATTTTCAACACACCTCAACGGCTTGTGTACACTAGACAAATCGTTGACCCAGTCGGTGGCTTAAAGCTCACCGGGAAACTCGGCAACTTTAATATCGGTTACATCGGAGCACTGGATGACAGTCCTAGCTCCATCATGGCGGGCAGCGGCAGAGCGCGGTTCAATATGCTCCGCGCACGGGGGGATATCGGTACCGGATCGACAATCGGCGTGCTCTATACCGGCCGGGACATGACAGACGGGTCAGGAGCATTCAATCGCGTGGTTTCGGGTGATATGCGCCTCCTGTTGGGTGGTCGCTACGCCTTAACTACTCAGGTAGCTGGGAGTGTCGACCGTTCAGATATGGATTCTCAATCAACCGAGTTCAGTCCACTTATCATGGCCTCTATTGATCGGTCAGGTCGCGAATTCACTTGGAATGCAACGTTTACCGATATTCACCCTGATTTCAGGGCACGAAGTGGATTCATTACGCGAGCAGGTGACACCCAAGTTGATGCCAGAATGACCTTGAACCTATTTGGTCCTGCTGGGGCCATCCTCGAGCGAACTTCGATCACTGCTTCTACTGAAAACTTCTTTGACCACAATGATTTTTGGAGTGGATCCGGCCCATTCGAACATGAACTACAGATCATGCCGAGTTTCACATTCCGAGGTGGAAGAACTCTCACTTTCATGATCAGGAACGGATATTTCCGTTTCCAACCTGAACGGTATGCCAACTACGCGATCCTAGACGAAGATGGATCCCAAAGCCCTTTCCTGGCTCCGGAAGCACTGAAGAATCTGAAAGCGTTCATGGTTTTTCCAAGGCTCAGAATCACCAATACGTTTAGCCTTAACGGGATGTACATCGCCCGAGAAACACCCATCTTTTCAGAGGCTTCTCGTGGATTTGAGCTCCAAGCTCGACCTGAAATTCAGTGGAGCCCCACAGATCGACTCGAACTCTCTCTCGACCATACATTCTCAAGGATTTCTAGAAGCCCGAGTAAGAGCCAAGCTGTTATTCCAAACGAAATCTATTCGACTGTGCATATAACGAATATTAAGACCCAGTACCTTTTCAGCAGGGCTTTAATGGCGAGGATGATCCTGCAATATGACCTCGATAATCGCGAAGCACTTAAGGACCCCACCACTGGTCAGCAACTGGCAATCTTCGGCCAACCTCAAGGCCCTCGTTCAAATGGGGAATTTCAGGGTCAATTTTTGCTTCAGTACGAACCCTCTCCGGGAACTATTTTCTATATTGGGTTCAGTCGACTTATGCAGGGCGAGAGAAGCTATCGCATTTCAAGGATGAATCCGGTTGAGGAAGGGCTTTTCCTTAAACTTAGCTACCTCTTCCGGATCTGAGGCAGTCCTGCTATATGACCCAACACGCTACTCGAAGTATGACTTAGAGCAGTAGTATTAATTTGATCTTCGACACTACCGATCCTTCATCATCACCTCCCTACTTTACCAGAGCTAAGATGGCTAATTCTCGAACGCGAACGGCCCGACGAACTCATCTCTTTACAGAGTCCGTCATCCGTGAGATGACACGGGTAGCACAGGAGCATGATGCTATTAATCTCGCTCAAGGCTTCCCTGATTTCTCTGCACCAGAACTCCTTAAGGAGGCCGCATGTGCCGCCATCCGTGCTGATATCAATCAGTATGCGATCACCTGGGGAACGGTAAATCTTCGACAAGCACTCGCGGAGAAATACGCTGAACGCTACAGCATGGAAGTTGATACAGAGCAAGAGATCACGGTCACATGCGGAGCGACGGAAGCTATGGCTGCCGTGATGCTTTCTATCGTCGAACCTGGTGATGAGGTGATCGTTTTAGAACCTTTCTATGAAAATTATGGACCTGATGCAGTTCTCTCAGATGCGACACCAGTTTTTCTCACGTTAGAGGCTCCAGCTTACCGCCTTGAAAGAGATCACCTAGAGGCCCTCATTACCAATCGCACTCGGGCAATCGTGGTGAACACTCCTAATAATCCGACAGGCAGGGTCTTCGACCGCGAAGAACTGCAAATGATTGCTGACCTTTGTCTCAAGTATGACATCTTGGCGATCACGGATGAGATTTACGAACACATTTATTACGAAGGCGAGCATCACGTTCTGGCTACGTTCGATGGAATGCGAGATCGTACCATAATCATAAGTGGCCTCTCAAAGACCTTCAGCGTGACTGGATGGCGTATAGGTACAATCATTGCTCCACCTGATCTGACTGACGCCATCCGCAAGGTTCACGATTTTCTAACGGTAGGTGCACCGGCGCCTTTGCAAGAAGCTTGCGCTGTAGGTATCCGTGAACTCGGAGCAAGTTACTACGAGGGACTGACAGTCGATTATCAGGAGAGACGCGACGTCTTTCTCTCGGCACTCAAGGATTCCAGGTTCAAGTTTAGTACACCAGAAGGCGCTTATTATGTACTCGCTGACTTTAGTGCTCTCTCATCAGAGGACGATACGACATTCTCTAAGAGGCTAACTAAGGAGGGAGGCGTAGCTCCCGTACCAGGCTCCAGCTTCTTTAATATCCCGGAACGCGGACATTCAGTTGTGCGTTTCGCGTTCTGCAAGACAATCAAAACACTTGAAGCTGCGGGTGAGCGCCTCCGCGAATTCGCGTCGAATGAGTACAGCTGAAACCTAATCCCTGGCCTCTCTTGCCTCACCCCAAGGTCCATCCAAAAGGAACTAAGCCGAAAGAAGTAGCGAGTCTGATCAAGCTATTCGGATTCACTCCCACTGAATGCGTGGCTTCTATCATGCCCAGGACGAGGGTATGGCGACTGAGCGGTGCTGTAAGAATTTTTGTTCTGTTCTTAGTTATAGCGAGCTTTGCCCTTTTCATCCCCCCCCACGGCGTATGGACAATCGGTGCTCTTACAGGGGGAGCCATACTAGCACGCAGACGCTGGCTGGAACGATTTACGCTGTACTCCGTTCAGGGTAGCTGTCCTAAGTGCAAAGCCATGCTATCCGTGAAATCTGGACCCCTAAGAATCCCGCACCCCATCGCCTGTGACGGATGCCACCATATGGGCTCCCTAGAACTCCCGCATCTTGAGTTCAGCCCGGCCAATAGCGAATGAGAAGTCCTTTTGGTCCCGGAGTGACAATCTTAGGAAGTGGTGCAGTTATTCTGATCTCATTTCTATTTATTGGAATACTTCTACCCGGTACCTGGACTGCGGAAGCATCAGCACGCTTACCAGCATCTCCCGAAGATGCGTTTCTACACCTGGACTCACCTACAGACTGGAGTCAATGGACGACCTGGCCGGATAGCGAGGTGCAGATGATCGGACCACCAAGCGGAGCGGGATCGGGCTTTATTTGGGACGACCCAGAACTGGGAACCGGGGCCTTCACAATCGTAGAAGTACAAGAAGCAGAAATAGTTCGATATCAAGTGGAAATGCAGGGTGGAACAATGCATATCGAGGGAGTGCTCGAACTGAGTCTCGAACAGGGAGATACTAGGATTCTATGGAGAGAAACAGGTGACCTCGGCGCAAACCCTTTAATGGGTTACTGGGCTCTCTCTATGGATCGAGTCCAAAGCGCAGAGCTAGAGAAGAGCTTGGATCGATTACTTCAGCTCTTGCAAGTGTCTAATGATTCTACTGATTCCGGGCCCAATCAATAAGATCCCGATTACTTGAAGTCTTTCTCATCGCTCCAAGCAACTCCTGCATCCCATCTGCTGATCCAGATCCAGAGAGCTGCCGTCTCATGGCATGCGACACCCAAAGCGCGTCAGCATCCAGAAGGAGTTCTTCTTTCCGCGTAGCTGAAGCCGGAATGTCGATCGCCGGATAGATCCTCCGATCCGCTAATTCTCGAGACAGCACCAGTTCACTATTTCCGGTGCCCTTGAACTCTTCAAAGATCACTTGGTCCATCCGAGAGCCGGTATCGACCAATGCGGTAGCAATGATCGTAAGAGAGCCACCGCCTTGAGTCTGGGCGATCTTTCGTGCACTCCCCAAGAAACGCTTCGGCTTCTCTAGCGAGTTCGAATCAAGGCCACCAGAGAGTGTCCGGCCACTGCCTGATTTGACCGAGTTATACGCACGCGCCATACGAGTAATCGAGTCTAGTATGATCACGACGTCCTCCCCCTGCTCTACACGTCGCCGTGCTCTCTCGAGTGTTATCTCAGCGACTTGGCAGTGTCGTTCGGCGGGGCGATCAAAAGTTGAAGCGATGACCTCACCAAATCCGCACTGCTCCATCTCCGTGACCTCCTCAGGTCTCTCGTCCACCAAAAGAATAAGGAGATGACACTCGGGGTTATTCTTTACAATGCCCTCAGCCACTGCCTGAAGCACCATCGTTTTTCCAGCCTTCGCTGGAGCAACGATCATTGCACGCTGACCCTTACCAATCGGACAAATCAGGTCAATAACACGATTTGTGTACTCTGGTTGTCCCAGAAACTCTCTCCCGCACTCTAGAACAAGTTGGTCCTCAGGATGCACCGCACTTAACTGCTGAAAGTCCGGTCGCCGTGTTGCTTCTTCAGCAGGATGGTCATTAACCCGAGCCAGGTGCGCTAACGGAGGACTCTTCCCAGGCCGGGCACTCCTACCCACGATTCCCACCAATTCATCACCAGTGCGTAAACCGAACCGTTGGATAATTCGGGATCCTACGTAAATATCATCATTACCCGGAGTGTACCCAGATTCCCTCCGGCGCACGAAACCTGACCCACTACCGAGTACTTCGAGGATTCCTAAAGGACGTGATTCTGCTTCGAGTTGTTCGGGATCGTCTGGAAGTTGGGCCTTAAGTTCTTCTTCACTGTAATGGTGCTGACTTTGTCCGCGAGGCTTGCGACGCCTTCGCCCGCGGCGACGGCGACGGCGACGTGGGCGTCCTTGTCCACTATTACCCTGTCGCCTCTGCGGTCTCTGATTTGCCTCTGGCTCAGCAGCGCCCTCGCTTTCGGCCGGTGACTTAGCTGGAGCATCAGAAGCCTCTGCCTGACCCTCCGGCGTAGCCGGAGCCTCTGGCTCAGTGAAGCCGTCTAACGTCGGTTGAATTTCTGGTGATTCTGACACGTCTGAATCCATTTATACTTTACCTGGCGTCCCATGAGAGCAATTTGCCTCACAAACGCCTTCGGTAGAAACCCCGAAATAATCAGGAGTTGTGGACCGGTCCTCTTCAGGTGGCCAGGAGGCCACACTGGTACCGACGCATACCGCATCGGTCGGACAGAACAAATCTTCTACGAATAATGCCTGGGATCAAGTGTTGTGCATGCAGTGACACCCTACCCCGCACTTTGGGCTAAGGACAGGTTAAGCTCTCTACATACCCTCTGCCCCCAGAGCAACGTCTGTCCTCTCAGCACCCCAAATGTCTAATATATCGGACATAACGTCACGTGGCTTCCGGCACCATAGATTATCCATAAACCATTGTGCCACATTGTTTTATATAGACTATTGTAAGAGTGGTATAGGTCGTGCATTTTATGTTCACAGCATCAATCTTTCCAGGAGAATGAAGGTGTCCACTAGAGCTCGGACCAGCACTGTTTTGGTCTTCTTAATCGGGCTATCTGTGGTCGCAGCGGAAGCTCAGAGAGGGTTGCTATTTACCGTCGCTAACACCCCGATGGTGAGTAATCCAGCCTTTAGCGGGTTTTCGTTGCAACTATTCCCCCAAGCGCCGCTTGGCTATCTACAGATGGGTTCAGCCTTCCACACGCCCTACGCTGAATTCAGGTACGACATCTATTCCGGGCGCATGGGCGTACACCAACCTCGGTATTTCCGCCCTATACATCACCCCTGCTGGAATTACTCATGGGATCCTTTCTTAGGCCTTTTCAATGACTGGATATGGGGTTGTGATCTTCTCCCTGGCCAGGCGTACGGATCGACCTATCGACCCTGGAATCGTATTTTTGTATGGACATCCTTCCATTCACGAACTCCACCCCACGCATTCACATATTGGAGGGATCCGTTCGTACCTCCCTGGGGTCCCCGTTGGACACAAGACCCATGGGCACCATTCTGGGATGGGTACTGGGATGAGCCGGGCTTCGGAGGACACTACCCTGCCCCCTACCCGGCTATGCCCGCAATTGCTGAAGCTGAAGCCCCAACTCGAACAGCTACACGTCGTCCATCCTCACGGATAGCCTCACCCCGGGGGTACGGAGAGGGTTCAGCCAGGGTTCCGGGCCGTTCTGCCGTTCCAAGGGCCTCAAATCCTCCCGGCAGATGGCAGGGGATCCCTGTTTTGGATTCCAGAGATCCTAAAGAACCAACAGCAAGGCCTACGGCTAAGGGGGCTGAGCCTCCGCCATCCGACTTCATATACCCCCCTTCAGCGCACCCCTCCGCAGATCCAAGAAGAGGAAGTAGAGCGGGATCAGGAAAAACTGCTAAGGCCCCCCGACCATCAGACCGTATCGGTCTAGGTACAATTTCAGGGACAAAAGCCGGACCGAGGTCGAAGCCTAAGAGCCGCGACCGGTCCCCTTATCCAAGCTTCGACCGGAGCCCTGCACCTGGAAATGGAGCCTCCAATCATCCTTCAATCGGCAGAAGGCCTTCTCCAAGAACACAAGGCCAGCCTAAAGCCTATCCTCAATCTTCAGGACCCAAAGCTGAACCCAATCCTGCACCCAGGGCTAAGGTTGCCCCTCCCCCGTCCCGAGCACCAAAAGTTCGTGCAACCCCAAGAACGTCTCCAAAGATGAGTCCGAGACCATCTCGCCAGACATCCCGGTCCCCTTCTACCGCCCGGAGAGCACAACGCCCCGGAAACTGAAGAACGCTAAGACAGCCTAAGAACACCTGCCTGAACCACAGCTCCACAAGGATTCGGCCCGATCCAGTAGGAAAGTTCCGATGGGTGGTCAATATCCCAGAGCACCAAGTCCGCGCTGGATCCTTCTCTCAAAACCCCTCGATCGCCCTGCATCCCAAGAACCTTGGCAGCGTTGCGGGTCATCCCGCATAGTGCCTCTTCTGGGTTAAGTCCAAACAAGACACAAGCCATATTCATTGCTATAAGTGGTGAATTGATCGGAGACGACCCTGGATTCAAATCGGTAGCAATCGCGATTGAAATACCTTGAGAGCGTAACACATCGACTGGAGGCATCTGCTCTTCACCCAGGAAGTAAAAAGCACCCGGTAATAACACGGCACTTGTCCCCGATTTTGCCATCGCCTGGATTCCAGCCTCCGAAGCATACTCGAGGTGATCTGCTGATACGGCTCCGACTCGTGCTGCCAGAGCTGCTCCACCGGAGTCCGATAGTTGATCAGCATGGACTCTGATTGGCAGGCCGTACCGTCTACCGGCTGTGAATATTCTTTCACATTCCTCGGGAGTGAATGCGATTCCTTCACAAAACGCATCGATCCCGTCAGCCAACCCCTCGTCTATCACCTTCGGTATCATCGTCTCACAAATAAGATCAATGTACCCTGAGCGATCAGCCACATACTCAGGAGCAAGGGCATGGGCACCAAGAAATGTTGTCCGGACAGCCACCGGGTGTTCTGTGCCTAGACGCCTCGCTACGCGCAGCATGCGCAACTCTGTCTCAACATCAAGACCGTAGCCTGATTTTACTTCAACCGTTGTTACACCAAACGACTGTAACGTGCTAAGTCGTCTTGAGGCACCTGAGAACAGTTCTTCGTCTGTCGCTCTGCGCGTGGCTTTAACAGTTGAGGCTATACCTCCCCCTCCTCGTGCGATTTCCTCGTAACTGGCACCTTGGAGTCTCATTTCGAACTCTCGAGCTCGATCGCCAGCAAATACCAAATGAGTGTGGCAGTCAATCAGACCAGGAGTAACCCAACGACCTTTGGCATCCAGAATGCTGGCCGCGTCTTCTCTAAATCTTGAAGAGAGAGCGGACATAGCTCCGACCCACTCGATTCGATCACCTGAAATCGCTACTCCACCATTGGCAATCTCGCCATACGGCAAAGGATTAGGCGCGCTTTCATTCATCGTAGCGAGCATAGCATTTTCTATTAATAGATCGCAGGACACCACATGAACCCCTGATTGTCGCTAACTTGCGATGTCAATCTACACTCGATGGCCATGACCGACCTCTTTTTCAAATCTGCACTCCTTCCCTCAGGCTGGGAATCCTCAGTCAGGATCTCCGTCTCAGAGGATGGTTGGATCCAGCAAATCATGTCTGGAACATCTTCTGATAGGTGTAAGCACGTGCCCGGCATGGCTGTGCCAGGAGTACCTAATCTTCACTCACATGCATTTCAGCGAGCGATGGCTGGCCTAGCGGAGCGGGGCACTTCTAGCACAGACACGTTTTGGTCTTGGCGCGAACGCATGTACTCATTCCTGGAACGTTTGTCTCCGGAAGACGTGGAAGCGATCGCAACCCAGTTGTATGTGGAACTACTGCGCCATGGCTTCACCTCAGTGACTGAATTTCATTATCTCCGGAATGATATCGATGGCAGCGCCTACCAAGATCCAGTGGCGATGGGCCAACGAATTCTGAGTGCCGCTGATCAAGCAGGTATCGGTGCCACACTCCTACCTGTGCTCTATCGAGCTTCGGATTTTGGCAATAAGCCACCCGCTCCAGAACAAAAACGCTTCGTAGCTGATGTTGATGACCTCATCAGTGACATAGTTGCACTGAAAGACTCTACAGCGAACAAACCGCAATATCGTATCGGCTTAGCTGTCCATTCACTGCGCGCGGTTGCACCCGAAGATCTTGCCTACGCTGTCAGCTCTTTCAGAGATATTGATAATGAGGGCCCAATTCACATCCACATAGCTGAGCAAGCAAGAGAAGTGACCGACTGCCTGGCATGGTCAGGAGCACGCCCGGTAGAGTGGCTCCTTACTAATGCGCCAGTCGATGAATATTGGTGCACGATCCATGCAACCCACATGACGGCTGAAGAGGCAACCCGTCTCGCAGCTTCAGGGGCTGTGGTAGGGCTCTGTCCGACTACCGAGGCGAATCTAGGTGACGGTCTATTTCGATTTGAGGATTTCTCCAACGCAGAGGGCAACTGGGGTGTGGGTACCGACTCCCATGTCAGCGTAAGCCCCATCGCGGAACTCCGGTTACTTGAATATGGACAGCGAATCGCTCGGCAAGAGCGGAACATTGCGGCTGGCGCCCAAGATCGATCTACCGGAAAAGCACTCCTTCAACATGCTTGGACCGGGGGATCACAGGCTTCTGGGAGATCGACAGGAGCACTCGAAGTAGGCCAGCGTGCTGACATTCTTAGTCTCAATGAAAATCACCCTACCCTAGTGGGACGAGCGGGTGATGAGATCCTCGATTCATGGATCTTCTCGGGTGAACACACACCTGTTCAGAATGTCATAGTCGGCGGAAAATGGGTCATTCGTAATGGACATCACGAACGTGAGGAAGAAATCCTCAATAACTATGCGACTGTGCTGAGACGGCTTAGTAGCTAGTTCCATCACTCTAGAATCGAAATACATATGACGAGCTTACAATTCCATCCAGTAACCAAGCGGCCGACCTTGCTTGCTATCTGGACAATTCTAGCGATGTCAGTCCCTGCCCTAGTCTCCGCTCAAGAGATCATGCTCAAATGGGGTTTTGTAGAAGGGAATGAGCAGGTTCTGCAGTTGACCAATCGCATGGAAATATCGATGCCTATTGGCTTCGCCTCTCAGGTGATGGATCAATCCATACGAATGCGTCAAACCGTACAGAGTGTTGAGTCGAACGGAGATGCAACGGTCACGGTTACCACCGAACACATCCGTATGGAAGGGGTCGGCCCTGGCGGAGACCAACTTTACGATTCTGACTCAGGTGATACTCCGACCGATCCAGCGATCCTGGGTGCTGCTGCTATGGTGGGGCAGGATTATTCTATGGTTGTCGGAGCAGATGGCACGGTAAAGTCGATCCAAGGAATTGAAGAATTGATCGAGAGTATGCGAAGCTCAGTCCCACCTGACGTTGCTCCAATGTTGGGTGAAATGTTCAATGCACAGACCCTCACTGAAATTGCACAACAGGGCGTGCAAATCCTTCCCACTGACCCAATCAGTCCGGGAGGTTCATGGCAGATATCTTTCACCATGCCTAACCCACTGTTAGGGGAAGTGATTAATACTCTCACCTTCATTCTTGATGGGATAGAAGAACGAGACGGACGAACGGTAGCCCTCCTCTCGAGCACCGGAGAGATAGTCGCTGATACTCCGGAGGACCTAGCAGGACTGCCGATGGAGATGGACGTGGATGCGGAGATGACTGGCTTTTTGATCTTTGATGTGGATCGCGGCCTAGTGCTCTCATCGTCCACCACGACTGAGATGACGATGACAATGTCTGGACCAGATGGTTCATCGATGACAATGCCCATGACGACTACCAGCAGCTTGGAACTGCTCGAGTACATCCCTAGGAGTTAAGAGTTGGCATATCATGGGATCACAACTCATCCTAGATTCTGCCCCCTCATCCCTGAAGAACGGTATTAAAGGAGAGAACATATGACTCTGGTCATCTTTGAACTCGAAGCAAAAGAAGGCTGCATGGATGAACTGAAAGCTATGCTCAGAGAAGCCTTGCCTGACACCCGAGCATACCCAGGATGCTACGATCTTTCCGTATTCGCTGATCCAGATGGGAAAACCCTCTTGCTCGTCGAAGCCTGGGATTCCCAGGAGGCTTATGAGCGGTACTTCGCCTGGAGAGCGAATCCTGGTCCTGGCTTTGCATCGCTAGAAGATCTAGGACCACTGGTCGAGGGTGAACCGGCACCCCGATTCTTGGAGCCAGCCGGGCTGTAACTGAGACGTTTCAGCTGAACGCATCCCATTTAGCAGAACCGAAGAAAGAGGGAGAACGATATGACTCTGGTGATCTTTGAATGCGAAGCAAAAGAAGGCTGCATGGATGAACTGAAGTCTACACTAAAAGGACTCTTGCCTGATACCCGCGCCTGGCCAGGCTGCTACGAGGTTGCGGGCTTTGCTGATCCAGATGGAAAGACTTTATTGTTTGTCACCAAATGGGAATCTAAAGAAGTCCATCAAGCATATCTGGGTTGGAGAGCGAATCCTGGTCCTGGGTTTACATCGCTAGAGGATCTAGCTGCGCTAGTTGCCGGTGAACCCACTTTCCGATACCTGGACCCAGCTGGGCTGTAACTCAGAGTTTTTGCGGTAATCGATTCAGTTAAGCCGCCTGAAACGGAGATGTACGACCCGTCCTGCGTCTAACTCGAATCCGGTAACCCCACCTCTTTCACGAGAAAATCTGAAGGTCCGACTACCTGCAGCGAGTGTGTCTCCTGAAATCCGCTGTAGTTCGCTTTCAGCATTCGACCCTATGTGAACAACCAGGGACCCGTCTGTATTCACGAACTCGTAATTCGCATCTAGCTCCGGGCTGTAATACGTTCCGAGGTAAGGGCTGGGATCATTGATTTCGCTTGGCTCCGTTCTTTCACGTCTGCCTTCAGTCTCAAGACTTACCTCAGCGTCGCTGGCTTCCGCTTCAGCAATCAACTCTTGTAAGACAGTGACTGGATCTTTGCCACGAAGCTCTGCAATCTCGGCCAGTGACATCCCTACATAAGAAGGATTAGGCCCAAATGCTGCGATAAACATCCCCTCCGAGCGCACGCCTTCATCAAGTTCGGAGATCGCACCCAGGTGCTCGGCGAGCACGATATCAGCGACCTGAATGGCACGACCAGAAGGGCTGGCATCTGACCGATTACAGAGTGTGACGATACTGGTACTCTGAGAAGGAAAACGAAGCACGTCGGCCCGGAATCCCACCCAACTTCCGCCATGTCCAATTGTCGCCAGGCCGCGGTGTTCGCCGTGACTCTGGCCAAGTGCATAAGAGATTTCCTCGCCTGAGTTGAGGACTCCTCTCGTTTCAAGTATTGGGGTAAGCCCAGGCCGGATCCCATCCTGTTCAAGAGCTGTGACCCAATGAACCATATCATCGATCGAGGTATATACACCGCCATCCCCAATCATATCGAGCGTTGTCATATTTGTTCGAAAACCATCTCCTCGAGGCGAATACCCGTCTGCCCTGAGTGGGACGATATGGTTATGGTCATCGTGGAAGTGTGAATGGCTCATCTGCAGTGGCTTGAACAGAACCTCCTCTGCGTAATCCGTGAATGGCTTGCCCACTGCTCGTG
>PBPC01000002.1 GCA_002724575.1 Gemmatimonadota bacterium
AAAAGCTAGATGGTGTAGAGGGTTATCGGTTTGGCTTTATTGAAACGCCAGGAGTTGAACTCGAGTTTGAGATTGTCCGGGCGGAGATTTCCGCATCCGGTGACATGGGATGGACACTTTCCGTCGGCGAAATCACGATCAATAACCCTGAAGGTCCTCCTGGACGTGATGTTGTTCGGGACTTTCATACATGGAAGAAGCAGGAAGACGGTTCGTGGAAGGTTATAGTTGATATGTGGAACTCTGAACTGCCGCTCACTGATTGATCAGGCACTCTTCAAGGAGTGAACCATAATTTGCGCAGGAAGTGGGTGCTTTGGGGCAATCCACCAGCCCCAAGGCACCTCACTAACTTTTCTCAGTCGCCTAAATTTCTGAGCAGTTCCGCGAGTGTTGAAAGACGCTCGGCATCGCCACCAAGTGTTCCAGCACGTATTGCGGTAGCATCCTGATCTAGTTGGGCTGCGACCTCAGCAAGTTGTATCGTGGTTGCAGTACCTCGCTCCGCTCTGTCCAGAATGTTACCAACATCAGGCACCCGATCGTTGAGGATTCCATTTCCTCGGACTAGTTGATCCAGATAGGCACGTGCTACGGGCACGACTGCTGGCCAAATCGTCAGGGGCTGCATTTGCGCATTAAATTGATCGATTTGGATGAGTTCTGCGGCATCAATTTCAGCTTGAGAAAGATGTTCAGTCGGGGTTAGCCTAAAGACATCGATCCCTCGTGAGATTTCAGCACCGTAGATGCGACCATTATGCCAATAAGTTGACCAATAGCCCCCGGTGAATAGCGCTTCGGCACTCAGAGGCCCCCGATCGAAGAATGCGACCTCGAAAGCGTTTTCTGGATCAGTGAAGTCCATGATTGATAGGCCGCCCTGATACCAAGCTTGTACCATTAGATCTCGCCCTGGTACCGGAATGATTGAGCCATTATGCGCTACACAGTTTTCGGTCTCGGTCTGAGGTACAGGGAGTTTATAGTAACCTCCCAGCGTCATCTCACCGTCCTCAATCGTGAAAATCGCGTTGGCTCCCCACGTCGGAGGATCTGACGCCCGACAGCGTGCTTGACCACCGCCACCCCACTCGTCAGTGAACACGACTTTTGTACCGCCGTTGTTAAATGTAGCGGAGTGCCAATACGCGAAATTCGGATCGAGCACTTCATCAATCCGTCGCGGGTTAACGACGTCTGAGATATCGAGCAGGATCCCATTTCCAGAACACGCACCAGCGGCTAGCCCAATCTCCGGATAAACCGTGATATCATGACATTGATGGGTGCGTCGAGTGTCCTGAGTTCCTGTACCGTGATCACCTCCAGCCCATAGCCCCGCGATGTTCCCGGTTTCCGCATCTGCGAAGATGCGAGGCATACTTACGATTTCAGCATCCTCGGGTGCATCTAGCGGTACCCGCACAACCTCGATTCGGAACAGTGCAGTGTTGGGATCTTCATCGGGCTCGCCCCCAGAGCACCCCGGGAGTTCTTCTGTCGGGCGCACAGAACTCGTGCCTTGTATGTACACATACACGTTTTCACTATCATCAGGGTCGACAACGAGCGTATGCGTGTGTGATCCACGACACGATTGGATGGCAGCAACCTGCATCGGGTTACTTAAATCGGAGACATCGAAAATACGTACGCCACGCATCCGTTCCGCGCTGATCGAGTCTGCGACACCTTCAATGCCACAGTCTAGTCTGCCGCGCGTCTCCTGAGCTGACATGAAGACTAGGTCTCCATAGACCGAGACGTCGCCCTGTCCACCTGGGCACACAACGGACAGTGCTAGCATCGGAGTATTCGGATCGTCCAAATCGTAGATTTGGAATCCGTTATAATTACCCTGATATAGGTATTGCCCCTGAAACGCTAGATCAGTATTGCTGAAACGCCCATCGTCTGGGGTTGCTGGATTGAAAAATCCGTCCGGTCGCGGAATCGCAGAGACCTGTTCAAGTCCCCGGATCGCCGATTCAGCATTCATCCATCCTGCACCGAGTTCGAGGCGCGGATCGTTGGGGTCCCATGTGAATAGTGGAGCTGGCGTGACAGAGTCGGGGACTACCTGTTGCGCATTAGTCTCCGAAAATCCTCCTATGAGGCTGGCTGTCATCACCAACATCATCACTAGAGCAGTGCCTCGATGGGTAAATCCGGAAATCTGTTCGAGTATCATCCTAATTCCTTATATCCAATGAGTAAGTCGTTCAGGCTACTGTCCGTCTGGCCGTAGCACGATCTGGTACCACAGAGCCTATCGTCGTTCCTCCAGCATTCGACGCATCCGCATTATCTCGATTGTTTGATCTGCATCAACGTCTGTTGCGAATTTGAAAATCAATGACTCCTGTCCGGCACCTGAAGAATTAAAGAGCGTTTGTACCATGGTGAGTGCTCCCTCGTGATGCATGATCATAAATTCGAGGAATAGTCGCTCAAATTCTTGCCCGGTAGCAGATGCCAGCTGCTCCATCTGACCAGCGTTTAGCATCCCAGGCATGAGTGCCATATCACCTGCCATCATCATCCTATGCGCGTTCGGAGGCGGAATGACCTCTTCCCGTTCGGTCAACCAGCGCTCCATCAGTCGGATTTCATCTCTCTGTGAGATCTGCATCCGGAGAGCCATACTGCGGAATTCGTTCGTAGTCGCTCGTGTGGGTACCAGGGCTGTCATATCGAGAGCTTGTCCATGGTGGGGTATCATCCCCCGCATGAAACGCACATCCGCTACCGAGTGGCTCAAACCTCCGATTGCTTCCAGTTCTGCTGTGTCGAAGGCTTGGGCCATCTCTCCTGGTGCACCAGGCTGTATTATTTGTGTGCCAGTAGTTCCCACTGGTATTGAAGGTGTGCTCGCACAGGAAGCGGTCACAACCAGTATCACAAGGGCATAAACTGGCAGAAAAAGTTTACTACTCACTTCCTGTCCATCTTTCTCGCAGTGACTCTCGCTCGACTCGTTGACCTCTCATATACACATCCGAAATTTGGCGTGTGTTCGTGATGTCATCAATTGGGTTTGCATCGAGGATAACAAAGTCTGCCAGTTTCCCGGGGGCGATAGAGCCTGCGTCGAGCTCGATTAGCTCCGCTGATGTACTTGTTGCCGCGACGATCACCTCGGCTGGGGTCATCCCAGATCGCACCATGTCCTCCATTTCCTGGTGTGATGTCCAGGGTGAGCTGCCATCCGTACCGAACGCGATTCTAATCCCGACGCTGCTGAGGCGGGCAAGGTTGCGTGCTTGGATCCCGAAAGACTCTTGAGCAGCAGGCCGCTCTTGCTGAGCTGCCTGCATCTCCCCGAGTCTTTCAGCTGGGATTGTTCCACTGAGCCAGCTTAGGTCCAGCGCAACACCTGGGTTCGGGAGGTTCGGAACCAATACTACGTCAGGACGGTCTGTCCACAGCTGGACGAGCTCATCATCCACATCTTGGTCTCGAATCCCGTGAGCGAACGCATCGATCCCTGCACGGAGTAGTCCCTTCGCATCCTCGAGCGTAAAGACGTGAGCGGTGACTCGGAGACCGTTCTTATGCGCTTCATCGATTACTGCGCCGTATAGTTCGGGCGTAAGTTTTTCATATTGCCCTCCCCGGTCATCGACCCAAATTTTCACAAAGTCGACCTCTTCGGTTGCTAGTTCTTGGACCGCTGCACGGGCCTCTGCTTCCGATGTGATCCAGAAGGGCACCTCTGAGCGTCCTTCCTCCGGTCCAGTGATCCCACGACCAGCGCTGCGGGATCGTGCCCCATTTGGTATGTCTTCACTCCGCATCTCAAGGCCCACACTACCCTCATCGAGACCAAGGCTCATCACTGCGCCAGTCCCATAGTATGCCCAGTGCTGTAGCTCTTCCGTTCGATCCGCACGTGGTGATGCGAGGTGTGCATGAGCGTTCACGATTGCCGGCATGACAGTTTTACCTGCTAGGTCGACATGACCCGAGCCTGCAGGTACGTCGATCGATCCGGCAGGACCAACAGCAGTAAACCTCCCGTCCTCAACTAGAAACGACGAATTTTCGAGGACGGCACCACCATCGCCGATTATCAGCTGTGCACCTTCATATAGCACTGCATCAGAAGTGGATTCGCCAGTTGCGCATACTGTTGTAGCGAAAGCAACGCTAAGTAACGCGGCAAACATCTTCACGGATTTCATGACACCTCTCCTGTCAAACTTTATGGATTGGCCGCACGGACCGTTACACCATGAGCTAGGCGATACGCACATAGGGCGATTCGCCAAGCGGGCAGTGAGTCTACAGCGGATGCCTCGGTCGGGCGAGCATGGCACCTTCTCAGGTTATTCGTCCGCGACAGTCGCTAAGAAGGCGAAATAGCTATTCGGAAGCCTATAAACGCGCGGCGAGCGCCTGGGTCGGCACCACCCCGATTTGCTCCCCGAACAAAATGCGCCGGGTCTGTAAACGATCCACCTCTCATGACCCAGAGAGACTCGTTTTCCAGGTCCTCAAAGTCATCAATAGGATCATAGGGGTAGGGCTGATATGGGCTTCTGGTCCATTCCCACACATTTCCTGCCATATCAGAGAGCCCAAACGGACACTCCGGACACTGGTGGCTACCAACAGCTGTGGTGCCTCTTGCTTGGTAGGTTGCTCTATCAGACCTGGGCTCACTACCCCATGGATAGATCCGTCCGTCGCTACCTCGTGCGGCTTTTTCCCACTCGGCTTCCGTTGGCAGTGTTACTTGTCCGCCGTCCTCAAGGAGAGTGCTCAGAACCTCTGGTGTGTCGGGCGAAGTTCTTAGGATCTCGTCTAGCCAGCGACTGTAAGCGAGTGCGTCCGGCCAAGAGATAAAAGTAGCAGGGTGTCCAGGTGCTCCGCCGAGTGCTTGGCCATCAATGGGATAACCTGTTGCCTGCACGAATGATCGCATTTGTGCGACGGTCACCTCGAAGCGTCCGATGTAATACGTCGGGAGTTCCAGAACAGCTTGAGCGTTTGTGCTTGACCAGCGCTCGATATCGAATGCCATGGGATCTATGACAGCATCACTGCCCATCAGGAATGAACCAGCTGCGATCTCGACGAATCCTAAGAGTGGATCATCAGGGAGTTGCCAAGCCTCTGCAAGAAATCCGGGAACCTCTTCTGGATTCCCGTTGACTGTATCATTAGAAATCAAAGGGGATTGAGGTAGAGACCCGGCATTGCTTAAGGCAACCCATACGGCGGTGACTAGTCCGAGGGCTGCGAGTGGGACGGTAGCTTTACGGATCACTTAAGACGTACTCACGACTTTGTCACAAGCGAAATCCCAATCGTGTTTAAGACAGGCACGTTCGTATAGCTCTGGTTCCGCCATTTCCATCAAGTTCGAACCACCTTCCCTGAGGAGTAATCTGAGATCTAGTGCTCGCGGATCAGCCTGCCTAAAGCTCTCTATGTCGAGAAGGTTGACGCATGCTGGCTGGAATCGGAGTTCACATGCGCGAGAGAAGTAGCCTAGGGCTAGGTCGGCATCCGACCCCACGATGTCTCCTTGTCTATAATGCCCACCGAGTTCATTGCAGGCCCATGCTGAGTTGTCGCCACAATAGCTCGCCTCCAATTGGATCAGGCGATTGCACGCGGTCGGTCGATCTTCAATGCATGCCTGCTCCCAGAACGGAAGACTATCACCGGGGTGCATTCCGTCGGCCTTGCCCATTACAGCCATAGAACCGAAGAAAACAATCCATACTGCCATGTGAATCATATTGAGTCGGAGAGGGGCCAAATCAAGTCGCCAGAGCCTTATAGCTCGGCTTCTTCTAATTACTGGAATCAGTGAATCAATTCCTCTGACGCTTAGATTGAGAAGCGGAACAGCTAGAAGTTTATCGTAGAAAGTTGGTGCTCCGTAGGCTCCCAGGAGTGTATAGAGTCCAAATACACCTACTCCGTAGAGTCCCCCGAAAACGAGCTTGCCAGCCTGTGAGCGTGGTGAGGTTGAGGGGTCTGTCACTAGAAGGTGGAGCCCGAGGAAGACTGCGGCAGGGATTTCCGAGTCGAGAAAGTATGGGACCCCAGTTAGAGAAGTGTAGAAAGCACTCAGACCGAAGAGCACTATCGCGGCCGCTCCCGAAACGAGTGTGACCGAGAAGAAGTACATCACGACGAGGCCCAGCAAGAACAGGTATAGGTAGATCATCGGCGCTAGGGTTAGCGTCGAAGCGATCTCTTGCCCCCAGGTCAGGCTGGTCGTTCCTGTAGCGATCAACACTAAGGAGAAAAGTCCGAGAGAAAACGCCGAAGGATTGAAGATATGTACCGCTCGGCCTTCACGGTTCCAGCGCACGAATTCCTTTCCTAGAAATCCGATACCGACCATAAGAAACTGAAGATAGAACCAATCATCTCTGAACCAGAGAAAAAGGTTGATGCTAAAAATGATCGGAAACGGTCCGAAGCCGAGTGTGTAGGTTTCTCGCCGTGACCAAGCGAGTAGCATGTCAAAGACGTATGCAAATATGAGCTGAGCAGCTAGGAGCGTTACGAACTCATAAACTGGTCGCCAATGCCAGCCCCAGTAGGTGAAGACAGCTAACTGAACTAAGGCTTGGACATAGTGTTGCGGGCGTAGCATAGTTTGAAACATCCGACTGGCATTCTCATGCCTGAGCTTCAAGTAGAGCAGAATAAGCCAGGTCAGGAGCACAATTGCTGCACCCCAAATTGATATTGTCAGATTGAAATTGCTCTGAATCCGCGGAAGGAATGACAGTACCACGAGTATGAGTGTGAGTACTGCGGGGGCTGTGAGTACATGCAGACCTGGGGGAGGGTCTACTGATTGGCGACTTGGTTGATTAGGGACTTGCACTCGACGTTCTTGGTCCTTTTGCCACCTTCTCCGACGTCGCGCAGCTGACATGGAACCTCGTTCTACGAGTTGATTTCACTGTTTTGGCTAGTACTAAGAACAAGTCGGGTCCAGCCGCGAAGCTAGGAAGGGTCGAACCCGCGAGAAAGAAGATAAAATGAAAATAGGGTTGACAGTCACCTTGGTGAGGTATAACTAGCCAGTTCGATTATCGGTTACTTAGCCGGAGATAAGCAGTTGGTTTCCTCTTTGGTATTGATTGTGTTGCTCACTCTTAGCGGCCTGGGCCTTATTCTAGGGCTCAGGCGAGAGCGTGCGGTGCGCTTCGGACACGACTGACTGGTCGAAAATTAAACCGAATGCCGCCGGGCCCTCTCAGCAGAGAGGGCCCGGTTTTTTTCGTTAGGGAAGAATTGGAAGGAATGGCTACTACTACAGGTGCTGATCTTGCTTGCAGAGCGCTCTCTAGAGAGGGGGCTCAGGTGCTCTTTGGGCACCCTGGTGGGGCGATTCTTCCGTTCTATGATGCTTTATACAACCATCGAGCCCTTCGCCACGTACTTTGTAGGCACGAACAGGGCGCCGCACATGCTGCTGATGGCTATGCTCGTGCGACAGGGCGGACGGGCGTTTGTGTGGCAACGAGCGGTCCAGGTGCAACAAACCTGGTAACGGGGTTGGCGGCCGCATTCATGGACGGTGTGCCGGTCGTTGCGGTGACTGGTCAGGTTGCACGTCCTGGAATAGGAACCTTCGCCTTTCAGGAGAATGATATCGTAGGGGTGACAATTCCTGTTACGAAGCACGGATTTTTGGTCCAAGAAGTATCTGACATCCCTGGAGTGTTTTCGGAGGCGTTCCGATTAGCTGCGTCTGGTCGTCCGGGCCCGGTGTTGGTGGACATACCAAAGGATGTCCAGGCAGCACTCGTCGATGAGAAGACATTTTCGTTGTCTGGTAGAAAAAATCCTGAGCTTGTAGAACCCCCACAGAGTACTCAGGCAATTAAGGCAGAGATTCAGCAGGTCGCCACACTTCTAAGCGAGTCCAAGAGGCCGGTATTGCTTGTTGGTCGCGGAGTAATTTCGTCAGGCACGTCTGGTAAGCTTAGTTACTTGGCTGAGCGCAACGATCTTCCGGTTGTCACGTCATTATTGGGACTGGATGCGTTCCCTGCTTCGGATCCGCGTGCACTTGGTATGCCGGGCATGCATGGTACCGAAAGGGCCAACTATAGCCTACAGGATGCAGATCTAGTTATAGGTCTCGGTGTCCGGTTTGATGACCGAGTGATTGGTCGCCCAGACCGATTTGCCCCAAACGCTAGGATCGTTCACTTCGATGTTGATGCAACTGCAATCGAACGAACGATGCGGGTAGATATTGCAGTTGTAGCTGATCTTTCTGAGTCCCTCAAAATGCTCTTGCCACTCGTTCCGAAAGCAGATCGTTCGGCTTGGTGGGAGAGAATTCGAGAATGGAACCGTGAAGCAGATCCGACAGAGGACCCACCGAGACCCGGATACCGTCGGATGGGACCGCTCGGTGCTCGAGAAGCCATTCGTTCTGTTGCACATAAGATCAGCGAGAGTAACGCGATAGCCGTAAGTGATGTCGGGCAGCATCAAATGTGGCTTGCACAGGAGTTAGGAGATGCGCTCCCGGGTTCCCATCTGACATCAGGTGGTCTGGGGGCTATGGGTTATGCTCTGCCAGCAGGACTTGGCGCGGCAATCGGACAGCCAGATCGTTCGGTCTGGGTCGTAGCAGGTGACGGGGGCTTCCAGATGAGTCTCCAGGAGCTCGCGACGGTTGTTCAAGAAGGCATTCCATTGCGTATCGCCGTGATTGACAATGGTTATCTCGGTATGGTGCGACAATGGCAGGAGCGCTTCTACGGTAGGCGCTACTCGGCGACACAGATTTCCGGGCCGGATCTTGTTGCTTTGGGGAAAGCCTATGGTATTCCAACATGGCGAATCGACAGGAGCGAACAACTCGATTCCACCCTTAGCCTTGCAGCCATTGAAGAGGGTCCGGTGCTAATCTGGATGCAGGTACGCCAAGAAGAGAATGTTTATCCGATGGTAGAATCTGGTGCGGCTCTCGACGAAATGGTTACTGAATCCGAGCGTGTCCCTGGATGAGCCAATTCGTTCTTGTAGCAAGACTGCAAGATGTGACGGGATCCCTTGAACGCTTGCTCGGACTCTTGCGTCGTCGTGCCTTACCGATAGCGAGCCTTTCCTTATATCAAGCCGAGGATGATATCCTTGAGGTCGTGCTACGATTCGGGGATCTTGATACGCCAGAAGACAGGGTGGCAGCTGAGGTATCAAGCTTATATGACGTTCTGTCTGTAAGGCGCCCTGATCAAGCGTCCTGTGATGCGACTCGGGAATTGGCTGTCGTCAAAACGAATGGTGATCTTGAGCTGCTAGTCCCAGAGACAGTTAGTGATGTGTTGCAACGTCATAGTTCAGACTCTATGGAACTCTCTGGCACCCCACGTGCGATCGATCAGGCACTCGTATACCTGCAAGAACAAGGTCTTATTTCTGGAGTGAGTCGCAGTGGTGAGATGTTTCCACCCGGCCCTCATGAAATTGATACATAACTTCAGTGTAGGGAGAGAACTCTGATGGACCAAGTCAGTTCGAGCACGGCCGCTCTAGAAGGGAGAACAGTGGCCATAATCGGATACGGTAGTCAGGGGCATGCACATGCACTAAACCTTAGGGATAGCGGTGTAGACGTTGTGGTCGGGTTGCGCGATGGGAGTGCATCAGCCGATAAAGCACGGGCCGAGAGTCTTGAAGTCATGCCCGTAAACGAAGCAGCAAAACGTGGCGACGTAATCGCATTCCTCATTCATGACACGGCACAACCAGCGGTCTATGCCGCTGATATCGAACCGGCTTTGGAGCCAGGCAACGCGCTCCTTTTCGCTCATGGCTTCAATATCCATTATGGAGAAATCGTACCACCAGAGGATGTGGACGTCATTCTCGTTGCGCCCAAATCACCGGGGCAGATGCTCCGTCGTGAATTCGAAGCAGGTCGTGGAGTACCAGCCCTCTACGGTATCCACCAGGATGCGACAGGGGGTGCTCGAGCCCTTACGCTTGCCTACGCCGCTGGGCTGGGCTCCTCACGTGCTGGGTTGCTCGAGACTACGTGTGGAGCAGAGACTGAAACAGATCTTTTTGGGGAACAGGCTGTTCTTTGTGGTGGCTTCAGCGAATTGGTAAAAGCCGGATTCGAGACACTTGTTGAGGCAGGTTATGATCCGCGACTTGCATACTTTGAGTGCTTACATGAGCTAAAACTCATTGTTGACCTGGCTTATGCCGGTGGGCTTGCCGGGATGCGTGCTGAGGTGAGTGATACTGCAGAATATGGTGATTATGTAAGTGGCAAGAGGGTTGTGGGTCCAGCAGCAAGAATCGCTATGGGAGAAATCCTAGAAGACATCCAGTCAGGGGCTTTTGCGCGCAGATGGATCGACGAGTCAAAAAATGGTGGACAGGAATTTCAGAGAGTTCGTGCATGTGAGCGGCTCCATCAGATTGAAGAGGTGGGGGCGGAACTTCGTTCACATATGGCGTGGCTCCAGCCAGACTCTGAGGCTTGAAGCTTCCCACACTCAGGAGCCGCGAACTCCTGGGAGGACGGGATAGAGCACCCGCTCGTGCGATGCTTCGCGCTGTGGGTTTAAGTGACGAAGACTTTGAGAAGCCGCTGATTGGCATCGCGAATACCTGGACTGATTCGACGCCGTGTAACGTTCATCTAAGGGATCTGGCTTCGGCCGTTCGTGCGGGTATTATCGATGCCGGTGGAACTCCACTTGAGTTCAACACAATCGCAGTATCGGACGGTATTACCATGGGAACTTCCGGTATGCGCACGTCGCTGGTTAGTCGTGAAATCATTGCAGACTCAATCGAGTTGATGAGCCTTGGATACCACTTCGACGGTGTTATAGCACTTTCTGGTTGTGATAAAACAATCCCAGGGACGGTAATGGCATTGGCCCGACTCGACCGTCCAAGTTTGATGCTCTATGGCGGATCAATACAACCCGGGACGCATGCGGGCCAAGACATTACGATCCAGGATGTTTTTGAAGCTGTAGGAGCATGTGCTGCAGGGCGTATCGATGAAGAGGAGCTTTCGGAGATTGAAAAGGCAGCCTGCCCGGGGGCTGGGGCATGCGGTGGCCAGTTCACTGCGAACACGATGGCCACAGTATTCGAAGCGGTCGGAATTTCACCGATGGGAAGTGGCACGGTGCCCGCTACAGATGTGGCGAAAGAGGAAGTAGCACATGGCTGTGGTCGTCTAGTCGTTGATCTCGTTGAACGGGATGTTACTGCGCGACAGATCCTCACTCGCGAGGCACTAGAGAATGGAGTAGCTATTGCCGTTGCTACTGGTGGATCTACCAATGCTGTTCTCCACCTCTTGGCAGTAGCCCACGAGGCAGGTGTGCGACTCACATTAGATGATTTCGACCGGATCAGCGCGACTACTCCGCTATTGGCGGACATGAAACCTTGGGGACGTTTTGTGGCTCCTGATCTTCACCGCGCAGGAGGGGTAGCTCTGGTCGCTCGGCGACTCTTAGAAGGTGGTTATTTGAAGGGGGGCACGCTTACCGTTACTGGACAGACACTTTCGGAAGAAGTATCGGATGCGGAGGAAACTGTGGGGCAGGAAGTTGTTCGATCAGCAGCAGAACCGATAAAGGATCGTGGTGGGCTGATTGTACTTAGAGGAAACTTGGCCCCCGACGGGTGTGTTTTGAAGGTTGCAGGTCATGAGAGGTTGTTTCATCAAGGGCCTGCTCGAGTATTTGATAGTGAAGAGGATGCGATGACAGCGGTACAAGGTGGAACGATTGTGCCGGGTGATGTAGTTGTGATCCGAGGAGAGGGGCCACGTGGAGGGCCTGGAATGAGGGAGATGCTTGCCGTCACAGCTGCACTAGCGGGTTCAGGCTTAGGTTCCAAGGTTGCACTTCTCACAGATGGTCGGTTTTCTGGAGCTACACACGGTCTAATGGCTGGACATGTTGCACCGGAGGCAGTCGAAGGTGGCCCGATTGCTGCTCTACAAGATGGAGACATCGTGACCTTCGACCTAGAAGAACGGACTGTTTCGATCGACATGACTCCTGATGAGATTCAATCACGAGTTTTGGCATGGTCACCTCCTCCGAGCGTGATACCTGTTGGGGCCCTATCGAAGTATGCTCGCTTGGTATCCTCTGCAGCCAACGGTGCGGTGACTATCCAATCTCCAAGTTAAGAGTGTCACGTCTCCTCTGATCTGGCAGTACTGCTCACGAGTCCACATGTTGCATTTCTAAAGCTATTCGGATTGGGAGGTCATGAGCATGCAGAAAGAAAATGGACTGAATCGCCGGGCATTCTTGAGGAATGCTGGGATGACGGCAGTTCTCGGGGCGGTTGGAGCCCGAGGTGCTCTTGCAGAGGAGATGGATGTCNCCGAATCTGCNATTACTGGCCAACAGGTCTACGATTTNGATGAAGTCTANAACCGTGTNGGCACTGATTGCACNAANTGGGACAGTGCAATCGCGACTTATGGTGANNNGATCGAAGTCGGCATGGGTATCGCNGATATGGATTTCCGAGCNCCCCCGTGTATNACGAAGGCTCTTGCTGAACGCTGNGAGCATGAGAATTGGGGCTACCTAAGAAGNCCTGCNTCCTACGTCCNATCNATTGTAGACTGGAATAGTCGCCGATATGGGCTCGATATCGATCCCAGCACAGTGGTNCTCACCACTGGTGTACACCCAGGTCTGATTGCAGCNCTGCACACNTTCTCGCCACCNGGNTCCAGAGTACTNCNGACAACACCAACCTATAATGGCTTCTACTCTGACCTTCGGTTCACGAGAACGGTTGCATCAGATAGTCAGATGAAAGTGATTGATGGAAAGTATTCCATCGATTTCGAAGATTTTGAGCAGCGAGCCAGGACAGCCAATGTCTTCATCCTTTGTAATCCTCAGAATCCGACCGGTAACTGTTGGTCTCCAGAGGACCTGACACGGATGGGGGAAATCTGCCTGGAACATCGAGTAGTCGTACTTGCGGATGAAATCCACTGTGACTTTGTGACTAAGGGGAACAAGTACACACCATTTGCTAGCCTTCCAAATAAGGACATTGTTGATAACAGCCTGACCTTTAAAGCTGCGAGTAAGTCATTTAGCCTGGCTGCTATGAAGGCTGCTTGGTACTTCTCCACCAACCCTGACTATCTTGCCCGCGTAAGTGCCAACACCAGAGCTGACCTGAGTACTCTGGGCATGATAGCTAACCTTGCGGCACTCACTGAAGGGGATGATTGGCTCGATCAACTGCTCCCGTATATAGACGGAAACCACGATTTTGCAGAGAGCTACATTCAAGAAAACATACCTCTCTTAGACTACACCAAAGCTCAAGGGACTTATCTGGCCTGGCTTGACGTGAGCCAAGTCGTAAACCGTATCGGTGCGAAAGAGACGGCCGCTAAGGAGAGTAGGGCATCTGGTAACACAGTCACTCCCGAAACTGTAATTCAGCGTTGGTTCGCTGAGAATGCACGGGTTTATCTGAACCCTGGCTTAAGCTACGGAACTGGTGGTGCGGACCACATGCGTATGAACCTTGCCACTTCTAGAAGCTTGATAAAGAAAGCGCTCGACAACATGGGAGAGGCTCTAGCAAAGATTTAGGGCTCTGATCCCAGGAACCAATCTAGAGCTTTGGTGACAATCTCTGGGGGCATCTCGTGTCCTCCAGTGAATTCTTCGTATCGGATGGTGTAGCCATCCATATCGAACATTGGCGCGATCCCATCTCTACTTAGTGCGACTGGCAACACTCGATCCTCAGTCCCATGGGATATGAAAACCTTTGGACGTCCGATAATTGGTTCTTCGGGATAAGAGAATCCGGGTGAGAAAGCGATTAATTCACTAAATAGATCACCGTTCGACGGCCCAAGAGACAGGGCATATGAAGCTCCGTCAGAGAATCCAGCAAGCGCTATTTTCTTGGGATCGATAGCGCATCGTGCGAACACGTACTCTAGGGCTGAGTCTAGGAAAACAACATCAGGCCCGAACATACCTTGGATCGCGTCCCATGTTCGGCCCCTCGATTCCGGTGCGAGTAGCACAATACCGTGCTCCTCACACGGTTCGTAGAGTCTCTCCCAGGATCTTGCTTGACCACCCCCGCCATGCAGGGCAACGATGAGAGGTGCAGGAGCTGTCGGATGGTATTGTTCGGGTACATAGAGTATCCCGCCTCGCCCTTTGTCGGACTCCAATGAGACTGCTCCTCGTGGAGCAGTCTCATTGGGCTGTCTTGGACGAGCAGTAAGACGCGGATCTTTATGTCGTGCAGAAATCCGGGTCGTGGAAACTTCCTCAAGTAATGGAGCCCAAAGCAGTGGGATACCCGCAGCTAAGAAACCTCGTCGACTCAACCTATCTTTGGTTGTTACGGTAGATTTCATACTCACCGACCTCTGCCGAGACCGCGTTGAAACGGAGGTGAAGCTGGCGCATTGCCTAGGGACCGTCAAAGATTGCATTTGCTGTGCCCAAGGTTGAATAGCAGTTGTTCGCTTCAGAGATAGAATCGCGGGCCGAAGGAGGACTCAATGTTAAAAATGAATCCAGGCTCTTGCAGCCAGATGATCACACTTGCTGGTGTGCTTGTACTGTTGATGATTACCGCGGATTCTGGCGCTGCCCAAAGGTTTGTCAGTCCTGATTCCCTGAGGCAGTTGCAGAGCGTGGTCCCACTTAGTGGTCCACCGGGTACCCGTGTCCAGATTTCTTCAGAAAACCTACCTCTTGCTGCGCGCATCCACCTTGCAGTGGGTGCGATCCATGCCGGTTTTGAGACACTTGCCGAGGGTGCTCAAGGAGAGTGGGGCGATATGTCGGGTGAGATCAGGATCCCGGAATCGGCATCATGGGATCGTCCGCTCTATGTGATTGCACTCAATGGGGTTTTTAGCCCAATCGGATTATCGAATCCATTCCACGTAACAAATCAAGAAGGCTTGGTCCGAAGAG
>PBPC01000003.1 GCA_002724575.1 Gemmatimonadota bacterium
AACAAGGTCAGCAGGGCCAACAAGGTCAGCAGGGCCAACAAGGTCAGCAGGGCCAACAAGGTCAGCAGGGCCAACAAGGAAACCGGTCTGGGGCAATCGGTGGTGGTGGACCGGATGGATGGGTCGACTACGATGGACGTTATTCTGAAGCTGGCGCACCTACACGTGGAAACCCTCGCCCATTGAATCCAGAGGAAATCCGGCAACTACAAAGGGAATTTGGACAAAGAGGAAATCAGGTTCGGGCACTTCGCGAGCAACTCAGAGAGGTGGGGCGGCCTGCACAAGAACTCCGAGCGGTACTTGATGCTATGGAGCAGTTTCAGCGTGAAGGGATATATGCAGACCCCTCTCAAGTCGCGCAGCTCCAGCAAGAGATCCTCGATCAGCTCAAACGGCTCGAATTCGGTCTACGCCGTGAAGTGGAAGGTTCGACTGAACGCAGCACCACCTTGAGTGGGTCTGATGAGGTTCCAGACGGATATCGTGAATTAGTCGAAGAATATTACAGAGCCTTAGCAAGGGGTCGCCCAGGAGGGAATTGACCCTACCCAACGCTCTATCTGTAGCAAGAAAACCCATCTGCCCTACCCTAGTACCGTTACACATCCTCGACATTGGCCAGAACTGACAGCAGGACATTACTCATTGATGTCGGCCACAGTCTCCAGCATCTTCTGCGCCCATAGAATCCTTTTACCACAGGGCCCACAGTCTAGCATTAACCCTGACGTCGCATTGCCATAGACATGACGTATCTCCAAGCCCCCCCCAAACTCAGCGAAAGCGAGGTATCGAACTCAGTACAGGAGTATTACGGACTTGAGGGTACCCTTTATCCTCTTCCAGGCGACCGGGACCAAAACTTCCTGCTCGAATCTCCGGGGGGCCATAAGCACGTAGTCAAAGTCAGCTCACTTGATGAAGTCCAAGAGATCCTAGAGTTCGAGACCGAGATGATCACTCGACTCAGTAACGACACAAATGGACTAATTCCTAGTGTTATTCCGGCAATTTCTGGCTCTAATCTAGTAACTCACGAGAATCAACAAGGACACCACTACCGACTAAGGATCCTTGAATTCCTACCTGGGACCCTGCTGGCAGAAGTCAATCCGCGCTCTGATGCGTTACTAATGAATCTCGGTGAACGGATGGCAGAGCTTGGAAGTGTGCTCGGGGCTTACCCTGATCACCCTCCGCCCAGAATCAACTTTGAGTGGGCACTGGGTCAAGCAGGAAACATCATGGAAAAAGGTTTGAGTGTGCTGGATAGCGCACAGCGAACGCTCATTGAATTAACTCTCAAGGACTTCAGGGATAATGAGAGAGAATTTCTAGGTCTCGGCTCACAGATCATTCACGGGGACGTAAATGACCATAACGTTCTCGTCTCCCTTAATGAAGAAGGCCAGCCTCAGATCAACGGGATTATAGACCTGGGAGATGCTCACTCCGCGCCGCGAATTTTTGATCTGGCGATCGCAATCGCATACGGGATTCTCGGAACTGCTGACCCACTCTTAGCCGCCACAGAAATCACCCGAGGCTACTACGCCAACCAACCACTTTTAGAGATAGAGATCGATGTTTTGATGACACTTGTCTGTGCAAGATTAGGACAGAGTGTCTGCATATCCTCGCTGCGAAGACATCACGGGGATACGGACCCATATCACCTGATTTCAGAAGCTGACGCATGGGACACACTTTCATTGCTCGCTGCAGTTCCACGTCAGATCAGCTGTGGAACCCTAAGACAAGCCTGCGGTCTGGAGGCATGCCCCCAGAGTGCTCAGTTGCGAAAATGGCTCGCGAGCGAAGACTTCGAAGATGTGATAGCCGTACCTGAAAACCCAAATGCCTTAGGAATTCTGGATCTGAGCATCTCAAGTCCTGACCTGACCGGCAGAGATTCGGATGATACCGCAGATTTTAGCAATCGAGTGTCCCAGAAAATGCGATCTGATGGCCTAAAGCTAGGCATAGGACGCTTCATGGAACCCCGGGGATTTTATCTTGCTGACGAGTTTGAAGGTCGATCAGGGGACCCTCGTGAAAGACGCACAATTCATCTTGGGATCGACGTCTTTCAAGAGCCAGGCACGGAAATCCATGCTCCCCTAGCTGGACGGGTACATACCATAAGAGAGAATAAGAATCGGTTGGACTATGGGCCCACTGTGATCCTCGAACACACTGCTCCCTCAGGTCTTTTCTGGACTCTTTACGGACACCTAGAAAAAGCATCCGTGGAAAACCTGAAGACAGGTGATTCTATCGATGCGGGACAACCCATCGCTCGGATTGGAACCTATCCTGAAAATGGGGATTGGCCGCCACACCTGCACTTCCAGATCATAACTGATCTAATGGGATTTGAAGGGAATTTTCCCGGGGCAGCACTGCCCCGAGACCGAACTGTGTGGGGATCATTCTGTCCGAACCCGAACCTGATCTTAAACCTGCCCTTAGAAACCACGTACGAGGAGCCTGACGGGCTCAATAAACGTCGCAAACTCGTTCTCTCGCCTAATCTCAGCCTCTCTTACGAGACACCAATCCATATCGTGCGTGGTAAGGGGTCTTACCTGTTCGATGTTCTGGGCCGAAGCTATTTGGACTGCGTAAACAACGTTGCGCATGTAGGACATGAGCACCCGCACGTGGTTGGGGCCGGCCAACAACAGATGGGCGTTTTAAATACCAATTCCAGATACCTACACGGCGGAATTATAGAGTACGCAGAGCGGTTGTCTAAGCTTTTTCCTGAGCCGTTATCCGTCTGTCTATTCGTTAACTCGGGCAGCGAGGCGAACGAGCTAGCTCTGCGCATGGCCCGTACCTGTACCGGTGGCACCGGCATCGCCGTCCTTGAGGGTGGCTATCACGGAAATACCCAAGGACTCATCGATGTCAGTCACTACAAGTTTACGGGCAGCGGTGGACATGCCCCTCCATCATCGACTCAAACAGCATTGGTACCAGACGAGTTCCGGGGACGCTATCGCCGGGACGACCCATCGCGAGCAACTCTTTATGCAGCAGATGTCGGAGAAGCCTTCAAACAACTACACTCAGAAGGCCATCACCCTGCGGCCTTCCTGTCTGAGAGCCTCTTATCCTGTGCGGGACAGATAGAGCCACCACAGGGCTATCTCACTGCTGCTTATGAGCACGCCCGAGCTGCCGGGGCTTTGTGTATAGCTGATGAAATTCAAGTTGGTTTCGGTCGATTAGGCAGTCACATGTGGGGGTTTGAGACGCAAGGAGCTCTGCCCGACATTGTCACCCTGGGCAAACCGATGGGGAATGGCCACCCGATCGGTGCTGTAGTCACAACTCGAGAGATCGCTGAGGCCTTCGACAACGGGATGGAGTTCTTCAGTTCCTTTGGTGGAAATCCCGTGTCAACCGCAATCGCTCTTGCAGTTCTAGATATCCTCGAAGACGAAAAGCTTCCGGCCAATGCAGCGACAGTAGGAACAGCCCTCAAAACTGGACTCGATACACTGATGCAGTCTCACGGCTGTATCGGTGACATTCGAGGTCGCGGTTTATTTCTGGGTGTTGAGTTCGTTAGTAGCCGTGAAGCTCTAACGCCTGCCCCAGAAATCGCCCATTACGTTGTGGAGCACCTGAAAAAACGGGGTGTCCTATTGGGCTCTGACGGCCCTGATCACAACGTTATCAAGATTAAGCCTCCAATGTCGTTCTCAGGGAGCGATGCAGACCGGGTAATCAATGAGCTTGATCAGGTATTAGCTCATGATTTTGTCCATGACAGCAGTCTTGTTTAGACCAAGGATTGAGCCCTTCATCGGAAAGCCAAGAAGTCAGACAGAGCACATGGCTGGGTGCATTTGCGGAGCATGCCTACTTCCCGAGTCCCTCCTTGCCGGGATCACCACCCACCGTCACAATGCGTCTATCACGGCCGATCCTACATGGAGTCAACGTGAATTCCACTAATTACCAACCGTCCCTTTGGAGTAGAGATATGTACAAAAGAGCTGCTGCGACCTTAGCGGGAATGGTGCTTCTCTTAACACCAGCACCCGTATTGTCGCAAAGTGCGCCAATGATGAACGAAGTGAATCCATCCTTCTTCGAGGGGATGCAGTACCGTCAGGTGGGGCCCCTGCAAGGTGGACGTGTTACCACTGTAACTGGCGTACCATCTCAGCCTCAAACCTACTACATGGGCGTCGCTTCAGGCGGTCTGTGGCGGACGATGGATGGGGGTGAAAGCTGGGAGCCAATCACTGATGGCAAAGTTCCAGTGGGGTCAAGCGGTGCAATTGCAGTAGCTGACTCCGACCCAAATATCATCTACTTCGGCACTGGTTCGGATGGTTTGCGTAGTAACGTCTCCACCGGACGAGGGGTCTATAAAACCACGGACGGTGGTGAAACATGGTCATTCGCTGGTCTTTATGGCGTGGGGCAAATTGGGGGCCTGAAGATTCATCCTACTGACCCTAATACGGTTTGGGTCGCAGCGAATGGTGATGCATTCAAGCCAAGCCCAGAGCGCGGTATCTATAAGACAACGGATGGCGGCGAGACTTGGCGCAATACGCTCTTTGTTTCGGATAGTACTGGTGCAATGGATGTAGAAATTCAACCGGGCAATCCAAGTGTGGTCTATGCCTGGATGAACCGCATCGAACGTAAGCCTTGGACTATCATCAGCGGCTCATATGAGGGTGGGTTCTACAAGAGCACCGATGGTGGAGAAAGTTTTGACCGCATCATGAATGGTCTCCCCAGTGAATTAATCGGTAAAGGAAACATGGGTGTGACAGATGCCAATCCAGATCGTATCTACGCACTTGTTGAGGCTAAGCCTGGAGGAGGTTTGTATCGCTCTGATGACGCAGGTCAGAATTGGATGCTGGTAAATGATGAGGGTGCCATGATTCAACGGCCCTTCTACTACACAACTCTCGGCACTGACCCTACGAATGCGGACGTCGTATATACTGGCGCAGAGGGCTTTTGGAAATCGACCGATGGTGGACGGACGGTAACCAGGATGCCTACGCCGCATGGGGATAACCATGACATTTGGGTCAACCCGAATGACGGTAATACTATGGTCCAGGCCAACGATGGTGGTGCAAATGTTTCCTACGATGGAGGTCAGACCTGGTCCACGCAGTACAACCAACCGACTTCAGAAATCTATGGCATCCATCTTGACGATCGATTCCCGTATCGGCTTTACGCAGCTCAGCAAGACGATGGCACACATATTATGTCGAGCACTGCAGAAGGGGGTGAAAGAAACGTCGATTGGTGGGCTGGTCCGGGCTGTGAGACCGGCCCAGTTGTCCCGCATCCAACCTACCCCAACATCGTTTACGGCTCTTGCAAAGGTCAATTTGCAGTTCAAGATCGGGAAACAGGTCAGTCTAAGCCGTACTGGGTAGGAGCACAGTCTCTCTACGGTAACGCTGGCCGTGACCTAATCCTTCGTTTTCAACGTGTATCCCCAATGGAGCTATCACCGCACGACCCCAGTGTCATCTACTACGGATCGCAGCACCTGCACCGCTCTCGTGACATGGGCGTCACATGGGAAACGATGTCCCCAGATCTGACGGCCTTTCCACCACATGCTCAGGGTGCAAGTGGAGAACCTATAACGAGAGATGTTACCGGTGAGGAATTCTATAGTACCCTCTATGCGGTCCGAGAATCACCTCATCAAGCGGGTGTCATATGGACTGGTGCCAACGATGGTCCGTTCCATATCACGCAAGACGATGGAGACAGTTGGGAGGATATCACACCACCTGACCTTCCAGAGGGTGGCCGCGTAGCATGGATTGACGTTTCACCGCACCGGCGCGGGTCAGCATACTACGCCGTATACCGCTACCTACTCGGCGACTACGCTCCCTACATCTATCGGACGGATGACTACGGTCAAACTTGGTCACGCCTCACAACCGGTGATAACGGAATCCCTGCAGACTGGCCAACAAGGGTGGTGCGTGAAGATCCGGACCGGGAAGGACTGCTTTATGCTGGTACAGAATTCGGCCTCTTCATCTCGTTCAACAATGGAGGCAACTGGCAGCCGTTCCATTTGAATATCGGCAATATTCCGATCAATGATATTCAAGTGAAGAACAAAGACTTAGTGATCGCTACTCAGGGCCGTGCAATCTGGATTCTCGACAATCTTTCGGCACTGCATCAGATCACGGCAGAGGTAACAGTTGCAGAAAGTCACCTATTCGCTCCAAGAAATGGATATCGAACTTCGACAGCAGCCCATCTGCTTGGTCCAAATATAGACTACTACCTCCCCACTCCTACTTCGGGTACGGTCACCCTGGATATCCTCGATCAAGCAGGGGAGACCGTGAACTCTTATAGCAGTGCCCAGCCCCCAAGGGGTGGTGGTCGTGGCAGTGGTCGTGGTGGAGGCTTCGGCCGACGTGGTGGTGGTGCGCCTGCACCATCAGTAACGACTAACGCTGGTTTCAATCGCATGGTATGGGACGTTCGTGACACCGAAGGCCTACCAGTACCACCCGGACAATATCAGGTTCGACTGAGCGTGGGAGGTGAGTCACAGACTCAGCAGTTCAACGTACTCATTGACCCGCGCGTAGAGGCGGGAGGCGTCACAGTCGCGGACCTCCAAGAGCAATACGAGCACAATAAAACAATGAATGCCATGGTGGCTGAAGTGGACGCACTCATCGAACGGGTCCAAGAGGCACAGAGCACTGGTGATGCCAATCTACAGCGTCGTATAGCTCCAATTGCAGAACAACTGATTACAGCACCGATCCGCTACAGCAGTCCTGGGTTAAGAGATCATATCACCTATCTACAGGGGATGACCGCGCGAGTTGACATGAAGATCGGCCGTGACGCAATCGCACGGCACGAGGTACTTCGTGTTGAGTTAGATGAAATCACTCGCGAGGCGAATGCTATTCTTGGGTCTGGTAACTAAGGGCTCGAGTTCTTACGGGCTATAACCTATATGGTGACAATCCGCCCGATGGGTGGGTTGTCACCATATAGCCACGCGCATACCAAACCACGATCCATCAGATCCTACTAGAAGATCTGTACTGCGATGAACGCTCCTGAGTATGCCAAGAAAAGCATGTAAGAGAACTGGAGTATCGGCCATTTCCAGCCTCCAGTCTCACGACGCATGACGGCAACCGTCGACATGCATTGGAGTGCAAATGCGAAGAATACGAGAAGCCCAATTGCAGCTGGGAGCGTTAGGTCGCGCCGCAATGTTTCTTGGAGCGTGATCGAGTCATCAGTCGCATCCTCAACCCCATAAATGGTCCCGAGTGTTCCCACGATCACTTCTCGTGCTGCCAGCGATGTGACTAGCCCAACACCGATTCGCCAATCAAAGCCAAGCGGCTCAATCGCGGGCTCTATTGTCTGGCCGATCCGCCCCAGCGCACTATCTTCGATTGGGGGTGGGCCAGCATCTGTCCTCGGAAACTGAGTCAGCACCCAGAGTACGATTGTGACAGCGAATATGATGCTGCCGGCTCGTCTCAGAAATATCTTGCTTCGGTCCAGTAAACGAAGACCGATGGATCTAGCCGAAGGCAACCGGTAAGATGGGAGGTCCATCACGAATGATCCGGGCTGGGCCCGAAGCAGCGTTCTCTTGAGGAGAAATGCAGTTACTACCGCTGCCGCAATACCAAGACCGTAAAGCCCAAGCAGTACTGCTGCCCGATAACCCAGAAATGGCCCTAACAAACGGCCTTCTGGGATAAATGCAGCGATAAGCAAGGCATATACAGGAAGACGTGCCGAACATGTCATAAAAGGTGTGATGAAAATTGTGGCAAGGCGATCTCGCTCATCTTCAACGGTTCGCGCAGCCAGGATCGCCGGAATCGCACATGCATAACCAGAAAGAAGAGGAAGAAACGCCCTCCCTTGTAGGCCGACTCTATACATGACTCGGTCTGCGATAACAGCCGCCCTCGCCATGTAACCGGAATCTTCAAGAATACCAAGAAAGAGGAAAAGGATAAGAATCTGGGGAAGGAAAATTATGACAGAACCAACCCCTGCCCACACACCATCAATCACCAAAGACCGAAACCAACCGTCAGAGAGCCTGCTAGCTAGCCACTCCCCTGAAGTTGTGATCAAGAGATCTACCCCATCCATCAGCGGCACAGCCCATGTAAAAATCGACTGAAAAACAACAACTACCACTGCCAAAAAGACGAGCGGGCCCCAGGTCCGATGCAGGAACACTGAATCGAGTGCATTGGTCGATTCTGCAGGGCCAGGCGAAACAAAGCTGGCACGATCCACCACCTTATCTAAATGCCTGCGACGGGCGGTAAAGGCATCGATCATGGGCAATGGAACACCACGTGGCACATTGCTTAGCACATGCTCAGGAAGAGGTACGCCTGATTCGCGAACCTCCACTTGTGAGAGGAACTCTTTAACCCCCTCAACCCCTAGCCCCACGCGTGCATTGGTTTTGACGACCTCAACGCCAAGCAGGTCAGCTAACTCCAGTTCATTCAGGCTTCCGCCACGTTCTTCTAGCTCATCCCACATGTTGAGCACCAGTAGCGTTGGAATCTCGAGCTTCAGTACTGGTTCAACGAGCATGAGTTGGCTCTCGAGCCTTGTACAGTCAACGATCAATACTACTGCATCGGGGGCAGGAAGATCTTCAACTTGGCCTTCCAGTACATCGCGAGTCACTTGCTCATCGAGCGTTCGGGCAGAAAAGCCGTGAACCCCTGGAAGATCAACAAGCTCAACGTTTCGCTCGCTGTCACACTGGACTTGGCCCACGTACTTTTCTACGGTAACACCCGGGTAGTTGGCTACCTTCTGCCGAAGCCCGGTTAGGCGATTAAAAAGTGTAGTTTTTCCCGAGTTTGGTGGCCCAATCAGCGCGATTAGAGGAGAACGGCTTTCATTCTCAACCTGGGTACTAGTAAGGGTGGCGTCTCCCGCCTTAGTACTAAGGTCACGCAAGGGATTCGTGACTTATTAGATCTCTTAGGAGGCGTCGCTTAGAAGGCGAACACAGAGACAGTCTGCAGTCTCCCGCCGAAGTGCCAACAACGATCCGTCCACTGATACTATCGGATCCCCTGTAGGTGATGATCGCACTGGACAAATCTGGCACCCAGGAAGAACGCCTCGTTCGAGCAGGGGCTCTGCTCCTTCACTAGGCAAATCAATGCGAACTAATTCGACTGTCTGGCTCAGAGGGATGTCACCGAGACGCAATTCCCCGCCCGGTTCTTCGTTCCGTGAGCCTAACATTGATTTTGGCGTGTCCAAACCCACTCGCGACTCGCTCCTAACCTCTATAACAAGAGAGGAAGAGATTGAGAATGAGATTGAATCTCAACCGGGAGGCCCGTAAATGCAACGCCTAGCACCAATGTCCCGATGCAACTGGGGGAGGATAAACCTCAACGTTGATGTCCTAATCCAATGCCACCTAATAAGGGTTAATCTGATATAACTGGCTGATGTAGGTATACATCACTCTGCGGATAAGGTAATGAGCAACCGGCCTCCTCTAGTCTCTCTTTCAGAGCTCTAGTTAAGTCCCAACGAACCGACCAATAATCTTGGGTACTCACCCACGGTCTGACCACAAGATTGACGGATGAATCAGCAAGTTCATGAACCGCGACAATCGATTTGGGCTCATCAAGCACCCTTTCGTCCGATGCTAACAATTCCTCACAAATCCTGACCGCCACACTCAGGTCATCGTCATAGCTCACACCCACAACAAGATCAACACGTCTCGTATCACTTCCAGAATAATTGACGATCGTCTGTCCGAAGATCCTCGAGTTAGGAACCCGGATATGGACGTTATCACCCGTGGTGAGAAGACAAGTGAAAATCCCCACCTCTCGAACGGTCCCGATACTCCCACCGACCTCAACTGTATCCCCAACATTGAATGGCCGGAAAGTCAGAAGCATCACACCCGCCGCGAAGTTCGAAAAAGTGTCCTGGAATGCTAGCGCAATGGCTAGACCAGCAGCGCCGAGCACGGCCACGAATGAAGTAGTATTCACACCGAGCACCCCAACCGCTGCAATTGCGACAAGCGCGATTGTGGTCACATATACCATCCCGGCAATAAACGGCACCAGAATATCATCCAGCGCAGACGCCTGTAGGGCTTTCATTGAAAACCGCTTTGCCCATCCCGCGAAAAACCAGCCAACAGCCAGAACTGCAGTCGCACCAGCTAGTTTCGGCGCCCATGTCGCAATCACCGATGTAGCCAACTGGAGCAATTCACTCAAATCAAACATCAAGATCCCCTGAAAAAACTGAGTGTTAAGCAGCGATAGTCAGTTTAACCCGCCACTAGCCTCCATATCTGCGCCACTAGAAAGCACACGGTCAACCCCACCGCTAGTGGCATTAGTGTGGCAACCGCAGTCCATTTGGTGCTGCGGGTTTCCTTGTAAATTGTATAGATCGTTGTAGAACAAGGGTTATGCAAAAGGCTGAAGAGCATCAAGTTGACCCCAGTCAGTAGTGTCCATCCACCGGCTCTCAATAGGTCACCGGTGGCACCTACACTATCGAGTTCAAACATGACACCAGACCCTTCTCCCATAGCAAACCCACCGGTCAACACCGTCAGCATCAGAACCGTTGGAATCACAATTTCATTGGCTGGGATTGCTACCACGTAAGCCACCAGGATCACGCCATTCATGCCGAGGAGGAGCCCGACGGGATCAAGCCAACTCACCGCATGATGTGCCAGGCTTAGATCATTTAAGCTTATGTTCGAAATCAACCAAATCAACGCACCAGCCGGGACCGCGAAAATCACCGCCCGCCAGAGCACAATAAGTGTCCGATCGATAATCGAGGTATAGAGTGTCTGCCAAACCCGTGGTGGACGATAGGGCGGTAGCTCTAAACTGAAACTCGTCGCTTCCCCACGAAGCACAGTCTGGGACAAGATCCAAGACGAAAGAAACATCATCATGATCCCCAGGAGTGCGATACCCACAACGGCACCCGCACTGACCAAGCCTCCCAGCTGTGATGGGGCCAAGGCACCAATAAAGATCGTTGCGATCAGAATCTGAGTTGGCCAGCGGCCATTACATAGAGAAAAATTATTTGTAATGATCGCGACTAGGCGCTCCCGAGGAGAATCAATAACACGGGTAGCCACTACACCGGCTGCGTTACAACCGAACCCCATGCACATCGTCAGAGCCTGTTTACCGTGTGCTCCAGCTTTACGAAAGAGCGAATCGAGATTGAACGCTACCCTGGGCAGATAACCAAAATCTTCAAGTAGTGTAAAAAGCGGGAAGAAAATTGCCATCGGTGGTAACATCACAGCTACCACCCAGGCTGTAGCTAGATACACTCCGTCCAGCAGCAAGCCATCGAGCCACCACGGTACCCCCATACCGATTGCGAGTCCTTTTAGTGCACTATGCCCGTTATCAATTAGTAGTGTTGCCAACATCGATGACGGAACATTGGCACCTTCGATAGTGATCCAAAAAACTACCGCTAGAATTAGCAGCATAAGAGGAAAACCAAAAATCCGACTTGTGAGCCACTCGTCCATCTTTTGGTCAAAAGCGATACCCACCTTCTTGAGCCCCCTCACCTGCACCCGCTGTGATATCTGTTCAGCAACTTGGTAAGCACGGCGTGTTACAACATCTTGGAAATTCGAGGGAAGACCCCATCTCAGGCTTGTTGCCTTCTTTAGTACCCTATGACGTACTTCGGCCGCAGTAATCTCCACCAATGCACCTGACTCATCATGAGCCAGTTGACCCAACTCACCGGAGTGAACAGCTCCCTCGACGGCTTCGTCAGCATTTAGGAGCCTAAGAGCCACCCATCGAGCATTCGGGGTATCTGGAAATGCATTGTGAATCTCCGGAACTAAATGATCTAAGGCAGCTTCAACTTCAGCCGTGTACTGCTCAGCTCGAACCGCAGTTACAGCATCTGTTCTCAGTGCGACTTCATGTGCAGCTGAGAGAAGATCGTCAATCCCGACCCCTTCCCTAGCGATACCTTGCACAACCGGCACCCCCAGTTCCCGCTCTAGTTTCACGGGGTCCACAGCGATGCCGTGTCGGCGAGCCTCGTCCACTAAGTTGAGGAACACGACAACTCGGTCAGTGATCTCTAGAATCTGCAAGACCAGATTCAGGTTTCTCTCGAGCCGCGAAGCGTCTACAACCACAACGGTCACATCTGGTCGACCGAACAAAACAAAGTCCCGCGCTATTTCCTCATCCGCACTACCAGCTAGCAGTGAGTACGTTCCAGGCAGGTCGACAACCTTGGCTCGTTTACCCTCGTGAACAAATGCGCCCTCAGCTCGCACCACAGTCTTCCCTGGCCAGTTGCCAGTGTGCTGCCGGAGACCGGTAAGCTCATTGAACACTGTGCTCTTCCCGACATTAGGATTTCCTGCGAGCGCGATCAGGTAATCCCACTTGTCCGTGCTTATGCCTAACCGGACTAGACTCTTTGCGCGATGTTGTGCACAGGAGACACACGGGTCGGCCGTAAGGGTTGGCATCAATCAGCTACCTCAACGAGAGACCCTGCTCTTTCGATTCTGATCCATGCAGCCTGGCTCCTGCGCAGAGCGATGAGCGCCCCACGAATCAGATATGCGACTGGATCTCCGGCTGCGCTCGCCATCGCTACTCTAATCTCTGTATCCCCGACTACCCCAAGATCGAGAAGACGCCTTCGCTCGCTACCCCGACACGCGGGAGAGATGTCAATTACTCGTGCTATCTCTCCAGGCTCTAAGTCGGCCAAAGTCAGGAGCCTACTGCCTGCGTGCTGACCTTCAGGCAGAACCCGCACGGTAATGTTCAGTGCTTCCACCATATTAATCTGCCGCTGACTACCATCCACTAAAACCCGGACTTGCCGGTTGTCTCGCTCTATTGCTTCAATCCGACCACCGAGTACTAGACCGTGATCCAGCAACCCAGTGAAGATCTCACGAGGCTCATCCTCCAGGTGGATGACTTCCAACAGTGTTCCTAGCGGGGCTCGGCCCAGACTCAGCTGCTCGAGTTCTGGCAATTCACCACTAGCTGTCGGAATAGGGTCGCCATGGGGATCCCAACGCGGGTGGCCTAGCCGAGCGGACAAGGCATCAGTCTGCTCTACCGAAAGGCTGTGTTCCATTATTTCAGCTTCGTCATGCCACTCTACTGCAGGAACCCCCGTCCGATCTGCAAGATACCGTTCCCATAGACGGTGTGTTCGGACTAGCCGAAGAGCAGATTCTCGCCCAACCTTGGTAAGAGTCAGGCCCTCTCTTCCTGGGTGTACAAAATCTGATTCGGTTAGTCGAGTCACAAGCCCAGCTGCATCATCAGTTGAGATTGTCAGCCGACCCGCCAGACTTTCCAGCGTTGGTGTCCGACCAACCTGTTCCCACATATAAAAATGCTTCAACGCATCCTCAATTTGCACCTGTTTCGTCACACGCAAATTCTGTGACAGACGAGCATAGATACCCCTGCGAGGCCAGAATATGACCATCAGCACGGTCACCGAGCCAGCAAACACCGTAAGAGCGAAAAGCGGATCAACCATAAGGCAGTGGGTACAACAACTAATGCGTCAGTAAATTTAGGCGGGGCTAAGTTTGGCCCTAAACAAGGGGCGCGTCAACGCTAGAGCCTACCTATTTTAGGATCGTGACGTCCTGCTTTATACCTACGCGAACGCCGAAATGACGGCACGTCTCAGGTTAGCCACAGCTTGGAACTGCCTAGCAGAAATCCGTGTGCTCTTGGAGGCGGGATTAGATGCTCACGCTCTCCTAAAGAAAATTCGCTTCACAGACCTCTATGAGTACTGATAGCAGATCGCTAAGGTTCTTTTCCATGAATAACCCAAACCGGAAGGTGTACCGATCTATGATATCCCGAAACCGTGTCCTAGCTCTTATGGCCCTATCTGCCGTATTCGGGCCAGCAACCCTTACAGCACAGGATCAATGGCTTAGCGAAACCAGCTGCTCAGAGGTAGCCCATACCATAGTGAATGAAGGGATCACGGCCTGGGGTAACGTTGAGCATGGTCGAGCAAAAGGCATGTATCAGGCAGCACTCGTCGTAGACCCTAACTGCACAGCTGCCAAAATCGCCCTAGCTGACATGGCAAACGGCGCAGAATGGGGAACGAGATCCGCCCAAATGGAAGCACTGGCCAACGTCACCGGTACCTCGGCTGAAATGGCTTGGCTTGATGTGATGAAATCCTCGAATGGGCCGAGTACGGCATACGAAAAGGCACAGGAATCTCCGGATGATGCCCTATTTCATTACTGGGGATCATGGAGTGAAGAATCAGGACCAGTGATGGACGCCCTCGCAGCCTTTGCCGAGCGCTTTCCCTCTCTTGCAGCGGGAGCGCTCAACACACTGGCATATGCCTACGCTCAGGGCGACGGTGTGGACGTTGATGAGGTCAAATCCAGAGAATTCCTCCGTTCTTATTTGAGGTTATACAACGAAGCGAATGCACATGACTCCTTCGCTGAAATCTCCGCCATCTTCGGCGACTACGAAGGTGCTCTCCGACACCAACAACACGCCGTAGACCGCGGCGGCGCAACCGTATTCGGTGAGCGCGCTGGGATGTACTGGCGTCTCGGGAATAAAGAGGAATACAGGCAAGCAGTGGTAGCCGCCGTCGAGGTTCTCGCCAATCCCGACGCACTCGAAGAAGAAACTGCTGCAGTCCTATCAGATCAGTCAGTCATGTGTTTATCAAGCATGGTGCCTTGCTCTGTCATGACCGCTGCGGAATACATGGCCACCGCAGACGGCACGGAATGGCTATCGATGTCCGCGAATGACATCGACATCATTTTCAATGACGTGATGACCCGCGCTGTCGCGACCCATCACAACACTGGCCAGTACATGCTAGATGGCCAGACTGTGGATTACTCGGTTCGCGTATCTTCGGTCTGGGAGGTCACGAATCAGGGTGTCAGTTTGATAACCGCAAACTGGGCACCTATGGGTGGTGCAGGCATCCCAGGCAGTTGACTGAGGATCTACACCCAGCCTACTGCGCTGGATGATTCTGTCTGAAATAACATGGGCCTACCTCCACTACAGAGGTGGGCCCATGTCTTCGCGTCCGTGTTCACGCCGGTATAAAGCAGCACTTCGATGCCCGGAGCGTCTCTAGAAACAGAATTGAGGTATAGGCTAGCGTGACAAGAACGTGTTAAGGACGCCTGATCACCCATTGGTATTCGAACGGTAAAGACTCTCCGGGACCCAAGGTTCCACTGCGGTCAAACTGGACGGTTCCATCGATAGAAACTGCAAGCCTAACTACCTCCGGTAATTCACTATTATTAGTGAGTGTAGCCGAAATACGAGCTTCCTCATTTAGTGCATAAACTCGACTGTAGTCTCCGGTGATTTGGACCGTATCGGCATTACCGAAGACTTTATAATCATCTACTGTCCGGAAGCGGGTCGAGACAACCAAGGAAAGATTCTCTGGTGTAGTTGATTCAACGGTTACGGTAGCACTCTTGGGTAGATCAGCTGCAGTGCAACCGACCGAAATAAGCAGTATAAGAGTCAGCAAGTGATTTCTTACTATTCTGACACGCTCAACAGTCATCTTATTCCCTGCTCGTTAACCTCACGCTCGCTATTGCCTATTGTCAGAAACAATTACTGCTCCTTCCCTTCTATGGCTTCGCCTGAATAATGTTGGCATCTCCCGCCCGCCTCGCCGTTAACTGCGCAACACACCATCTTGCCTATATGCTCAATCTACAACATCCGACTCTTATAGTCTTGCTACTAGCGATCGCCTCTCCGGTCGCGATCGTAGGACAAATTCCCGACGTATCACCTTTGTGTGCAGATCGTCCCCCGGTAAGGGGGTCAGGACCCTTGCTGACCTCAATTACTGAGAACCCCTCCCGAACCGGAACTCGGCAAGATCGTCCTGCTTCAGACTTGGTATGTATCGACCTCTTCTCTACTGCGAATGGAGGAGACGCCTTGGGCGTCATTGAGCTAACCCGCCCATGGTCTCCCTTCGGGGTCACTGTGACCCCTGAAGGCCATCACCGGCACCAGCTCAGGTCATGGATCAGTGGATTGCCTAACCCTTCGAGCCTTGGCCCTTATCAAACGTATATCGCTTGGGCGACTCCTCTTGAATTAGATCCTGTCATTAAGCTCGGCCCAGTATCAAACGGGGAGAATAATCTGGGAGAGGTTTCATTCAATAAATTCATGGTAATTGTTACTGCAGAAACATCGCTTGAAGTAGATCAGCGAAGCGGTCCCCTGATTTTGCGGGGGCGTTCACCTTCGAGTCGAATGGAGGCACATGATCTTATGGCACTCGCTCCTTCAGCAGAGGCGGGGCCAGTGGAAATGAATCCAGATGAAGACATCTGGGATTTACCCCCAATGTACGATGGGGTACCTATGCTTCCTGGGGTTATGGCGACTCGGCCACGATCATCACCTCTCCTTCCCACAAGCACCGCTGATATCCCTTCGGCAGTGCCTTCCGAAGTTGTTGAACTCCCTGACGGAGGCACACTTGATCTCTTTGCTGGCTTTGTGAGACGTGAGATTCAAGGACGAGAACTAACAATGTTAGCCTTCAATAATCAACACCCTGGACCGCTTATTAAGGTAAAAAAGGGTGCAACGATCTTTGTGAATTTTACGAACGAAACTTCATTACCCACTGCAGTTCATTGGCACGGAGTGCGCCTCGACAACCGTTATGACGGCGTACCTGGATTAACCCAAGAGGCAGTGCAACCTGGGCAGAGATTCCGTTACCAAATTTACTTCAAGGATGCAGGCATCTATTGGTATCATCCCCACCACCGAGAAGATATACAACAGGAACTCGGACTTGCAGGAAACATGTTGGTCGCACCCACCTCAACCGACTACTACAGTCCTGTAAACCGCGAAGAAATCGTGATGTTGGACGACCTTGTGCTCACAGAAGACGGCATAACTCCGTTTGGGCTTGAGTCACCCAATTACATGTTGATGGGTCGGTTTGGGAACTTCTTTATCACGAACGGTGAGCCAGAATACAGTCTAGAGGTCAAGGCAGGAGAGGTTGTCCGATTTCATTTTACGAATGCCTCGAACACAAGAACTTTCAATCTTTCTTTTCGGTCGGGGTCTGAACCGGATGCCGGCACAGTTCCTATCAAGGTTGTAGGCTCCGATGTAGGAAAGCTCGAACATGAAGTCATTGTCGAAAGTATCGTGCTGGCTCCAGCAGAGCGTTACATCGTCGAAGTATTTTTCGATGAAGCGGGCTCATACGAACTCAGGAACCATGTTCAAGGCATCAATCACAGGATGGGCGTGTTCTTGGAGGAAATCACTACTCTGGGATCAATCACGGTGTCCGAATCCCGCACTGAACTTGATCATCATCAAGCATTTGAAATACTCCGTACTAACTTAGATGTCATAGCCGATATTGACCGATATCGCAGCCATTTCGAACGCCCTATCGATCACGAGCTGGCTCTAACAGTTGAAGTCGATAGCCTTCCCCCAGCGATAGAGCAATCGATGCTCTATGACTGGGTCTACTTCAACCCTGTGGAATGGACCGGAACCATGCCGGTGATGAATTGGGCAACCACTGGCGCTGAAGTCGAGTGGGTCCTACGGGATACCGATACAGGCCACGAGAACATGGAGGTCAGCTGGAGTTTTCAGGTTGGCGATGTAGTGAAAATTAGAATCCATAATGATCGTGGGGCTTTTCACTCAATGCAGCATCCACTCCATATCCATGGACAACGGTTCCTGATCCTCGAGCAGAACGGAGTGGTCAATAAGAATCTGGTCTGGAAGGATACTGTACTGTTGCCGGCAGGGTCATCTACAGACATCCTCCTTGAACTCTCTAACCCCGGACGTTGGATGGTGCACTGCCATATTGCGGAGCATCTGGAGTCCGGTATGAAATTCGTTATCGACGTCGAAGGAAATTGAGATGAAAGCCGTAGCCACTTCACTAACCTGTACTGCCGTCCTATTGATCGGAGTGCTTCCGTTACACGCACAAGCGTTCCAGGAGTTTATAGCCGTTGGCGGGCCGGTCACCGCACTTACAAATGCGAAGGTAATCGATGGTACAGGTGCCCCAGCACGCACAGGACAAACTATCCTCATTGAGGGCAACCGAATCACAGCTGTCGGTTCAAGTATATCGATCCCTGCTGGTGCTAACCGCGTTGACCTTGCCGGACATACGGTTATTCCCGGGTTAATCGGACTGCATAATCACAGTTATTACACAGGCGGGCAGGGTCGTGCGGCACAGCTTTCATTTTCAGGATCAAGGCTTTACCTCGCATCTGGAGTCACGACAATTCGTACCACTGGTGCCAGGGCCCCCTACGAGGAGCTAAACCTCAAACGGGAGATCGAAGCTGGCCGGGCGATCGGGCCAACCATATTTGCTACCGGCCCATATCTCACGGGTGAACAGGGATCACAAACGATGACCCGGCTCCAGGGACCCGAACAAGCGCGCCGAGTCGTACGCTACTGGGCCGAAGAGGGGGTTAGCTGGTTCAAGGCATACACCTGGATCTCACGAGCTGAACTCGGGGCAGCCATAGAAGAGGCGCACCGTCACGGGGTAAAAGTCACTGCACACCTGTGCTCAGTGGGTTATCGCGAAGCAGTCGCACTTGGAATCGATAATCTTGAACACGGATTATTCGCTAACAGTGAATACGCTCCTAACAAAGTTCCAGACGAATGCCCTCCTGGTTTCCGGAACACTTATGCAGATCTTGACGTGAACGGCCAAGATGTACAGGCGACCTTTCAGGACATGATCGAAAATGATGTCGCAATGACTTCAACACTCGTGGTATACGAGATCTCAGTATCTGGCCGTCCACCCATCGATGAGCGCGTATATCAAATGCTCGCCCCTGAGATCGCCGAGGAAGTGCGAGAAATTGCTATCGCCCGACGAGCAGGACAGGGCGCAATCGATCCTGCAACCTTTGCCAAGGCGATGGAGTACGAACGAGCATTTGTGCAAGCAGGTGGGACTTTGGCAGCCGGCGTGGACCCGACAGGATACGGAGCCGCTCCACCAGGGCTAGGTGATCAGCGTAATTATGAACTACTTCTCGAAGCTGGATTCTCAGCACCAGAAGTTGTTCAGATTATGAGTGGAAATGGAGCGAAGGTCTTGGGTGTACTTGATGACGTCGGCACGGTAGAGGCAGGGAAACTAGCTGATTTAGTGGTGATAGAGGGCGACTTGGAAGAGTTAGGAAATTTACATAACACTAAGATCGTCTTCCGTCACGGCATCGGCTGGGATTCGGCCAAACTCATGGACTCTGTGCGAGGAATAGTAGGTATCCGCTAGAAATCGGACTCACCGCTAACAAACAGATGCTGTACCTGGGAGCCGCGCTGATTGCGCCAGTAGTGGGGGCAGGACTTTACCGTGTCCTGCATAATCAAGCAGCGGTCGTCCGAATTGTCGATGGCTTTGTCTATGTGGCAGTTCCAGCCCTCGTATTATGGCAAATTCTACCCTATACCTGGACCGAGCAGAGCCTTGTTCCACCGCTTGTTGTTGGAGCCGGAGTCCTGATACCCACGATAATTGAACGAGCGTCCAATGCTCTGGCATCGCAGACTGATAACTTCGCCATTTTACTTGTCCTTTCGGGCCTAATCCTACACGCTGTCCTTGAGGGTATCGCATTTGCCCCAGCCAATGATATCCTCGGTGGACCGTTTGTAGCCGCGGTGATTTTACATCGGATCCCAGTAGGCCTCGTCATCTGGTGGCTTATTTCTCCACGCCATGGCGAACTTGCCGCAGCAGCAGCTTTAGTCAGCATACCCGTTGCGACTGCCCTCGGATATGTGGCTGGAATAGAGCTCTTGGGAGAATGGCATAGTCAGGGGCTGGAATTATATCAGGCATTCGTAGCAGGCTCTTTGATTCACGTAGTCTTTCACCAAGGGCGGCATGATCACCAGCACTAAACTCAAAACAACTGAGATAAGAGTCATAGACAGACAGACAGAGGACTGGCGAAGAAGCATCTCGCCGAGGTATTCATGACGGGCAAGACACCTGTGCTTGTGCACCCGTGATATGAGAAACCAAATCGATGCATAAGATCAGCGGAGCTGTCTTGTTGTTAAGCCTCTTCACCGCAACCCAAGTAGCGTACGCCCAACAATCGGAAGGCGAAACGATCTTCGCAGAATCATGTGCCGAGTGTCACAGCTCTGCCCAGAGTGGCAGAACGCCAAGTCTATTCTCCCTTACTTCCCTATCCCCTAGAGCAATTGTATCGGCCTTGGAGAATGGGGTCATGCAGTCGGAAGGTGCAGCCTTAAATCGTGATCAAAGAATTATGGTGGCAGAGTCCCTTACTGGGAGAAGTTACGCTGAGACTACGCTACCAGAGACCGCTTTTTGTTCCGAACAAAGCACCGAAGTATTTGACCTTGAATCGTTATCCTGGATGGGTTTTGGTGGAAACCTTGAAGGAACGGGATTCCAGTCTAGTGACCGTGCTGGCCTTACCGTATCGGAGATACCAAGCCTAGAACTCCTCTGGGCTTTTGCTTTTCCAGATGCAAGCGAGGTTCGCACCAAGCCCACGATTGTCGGAGAACTGGCTCTATTTGGAGATCAGTTTGGTATGGTCTATGCGGTCGATACCAACACAGGATGCGTCAGATGGACATTTGAGGCTGATGCGGGAATCCGAGGCTCTATTCTGGTGGATGTAGATGATAATGGACGCCCACTGGCTTACTTCGTGGATTTTCGAACCAATGCCTATGCCCTTGATATAGAAGCTGGAGCAGTAGTATGGAAGGAACGCGTGGGATGGCACCCGGAATCCAATAACACTGGGAGCCCGACACTCTATGGAAACAACCTCTTCATCCCGATCTCATCCATGGAAGTCGTCATGGGAGGTGATCCATCTTACGAATGTTGTACTTCTTCTGGAGCAGTCGCAGCCGTTGATAAACGAAGTGGAGCACTCCTCTGGTATCACAGAGTAATTCCCGGCTACCCCGAAGAAGCAGGATTGAACGCCCTGGGAACACAGCTTTGGGCCCCCTCCGGAGCGCCAGTATGGTCGAGTCCGACAATTGATCTATCGCGTGGGAGAGTTTATGTGGGTACGGGAGAGAACTATACGCGACCAACTACAACTAACAGTGATGCAATCATCGCGATAGAAATGGAGACAGGCGAAATCTCATGGTCCTTCCAGGGCACTGAATCGGACGCTTTTACCATGGCGTGTACCGGGTTCCGTAATCGCCAAAACTGTCCCGCACCTCCGGGTCCAGATCTCGATTTTGGGATGGCCCCCATCTTGGTTACTAGAGAAGATGGGCGTGACATCTTGGTAGTTGGTCAGAAATCTGGAATGGTTTGGGCCTTGGACCCGGATGCTGAAGGTGAGGTTTTATGGTCTGCCCGCGTAGGTAAAGGGAGTGCCCTAGGAGGCATCCACTGGGGTATGGCCTCAGATGGACATCTTGCATATGCCGCTAATGCTGACCGTGATGCAGTTATAGTTGATGTTAACCCTGATCAAGAGGCTGCTCCTGGCCTCTATGCCATAGACCTGATGACAGGAGACATCGTCTGGTCTGCCCCCGCCCCACGTAATACGTGTGAGGAACGTCAAGGATGCTATCCAGCCAACTCAGCTGCCCCGACGGTTATTCCTGGTGCCGTATTCGCTGGAGGGTTGGACGGCCACATCCGTGCTTATTCTACGACCGACGGACAAATCTTATGGGATTTTGATACCGTTCAGGAATTCGAAACAAGCAACGGTATCCTCGGAAAAGGCGGCTCCATCGATGGGCCCGGTCCGGTCATTGCTAATGGTCTTGTATTTGTAAACAGCGGATATGGACAGTTCGGTCAAATACCAGGCAATCTCTTACTGGTATTCGGTATCCCAGACAACTGAGGTAAAGAAGGTTGGCGCCTTAACGACAGCAGCTTAAGTATGACCTAGCAAGATCTTATAGTGTGTTACAGATTCGGCTAATGTAGTCTGCAGGAAATTGGACGGAGGCTCTCTAGATGTCGAACTTTATTTTCAGACTGGTCAAGACACTACGTCAGACCACATTCAGTATTTTAGCCTGCACGGCTGTGGCAGTAATGTCCGCCGATGCCCAAACAGCTGAGATTCCCAGAACCCAGGACGGAAGGCCTGATATGAATGGGATCTGGCAAGCACTTGGCAATGCTCATTGGGACATTGAGCCACATGCCGCCCGCGCGGCGCTACAGATGCAACCGGGACCAGTAGTGCCTGTGCCTGCCAAGCCCGTTCTAGCATTCGGTGCTGTCGGGTCCGTGCCATCTGGTGTAGGAGTTGTTGTAGGTGGTGAGATCCCCTACTTGCCAGAAGCACGAGCCAAGAAAATCGAAAATCAAGAAAACTGGAGCGAAAGGGACCCAGAGATTAAGTGTTACTTACCCGGTGTTCCAAGAGCCACGTACATGCCATTCCCGTTCCAGATTTTTCAGAGTTCTAGCCACTTCTTCATCGCATATGAATACGCTGGAGCTCTGCGTAACATCTATATGGAGGATCCCGGACCTGCTCAGGTTGATTCTTGGATGGGTCAATCCGTTGGCCACTGGGAAGGTGACACCTTCGTAGCCGAAGGAAGTGGCTTCAATGACCAGACATGGTTTGATCGAGCTGGCAATCACCACAGTGCTTCCATGACCGTCGTTGAGCGCTATACGATGACAAGCCCTGATCACATCCTTTATGAAGCTACAATCGAGGATCCAGAAACGTTCTCTCGTCCCTGGATGATCCGCATGCCCCTCTATCGACATATCAACGAAGATGCGAGGCTGGGACAATTCAAGTGCGTTGAGTTTGTCGAGGAACTTATGTATGGGCATCTCCGGAAGAATCCAATCGGGCCTGAGGAGGGAAGATGAAGGTACGTCATATAACATTGACCTCAGCGCTCTTGTTGATGATCCCAATGTCTGGATTCTCGTCCGATGTCAAAGCACAAGTACGAAGACAAACAAATGGGCAATGGGTTATGCCTCGCACAGCTGATGGGCGACCTGACCTACAGGGCAATTGGACGAATGCAACGACTACTCCAATTCAACGACGCAGGGATCAGGGCGCGGTGTACAGCCCAGAAGAGGTAGCAAGAATTGAAGGGGGTCGAGCAGCTCGAACCGAAGCCCTGAATCAACCGAGTGACCCGGATCGAGTAGCACCACCAGTTGGTGGTGACGGATCAACCGGAGCAGCTGGCGGAGTTGGTGGGTACAACTACTTTTGGCTTGACCCAGGTGATCGAGTTGCGGTGTTCAATGGAGAACTGAGGACCTCTCTCATCGTTGATCCAGAAGATGGTCGCTACCCTTCCCGAACTGATGCATCACGACAACGGATGGCTGAAGCCTCGCAGTTCCGAAGGCAGTTTGGTCAATATGATAATCCCGAAAACAGGCCTCTCGCTGAGCGGTGTATCGTTTCGTTCGGGTCGAATGCGGGACCACCAATGCTCCCGAACTACTTTTACAACAATAACTACACGATCGTGCAAACTCCCGATCACATCATGATCATGACCGAAATGGTGCATGACGTGAGAATCATCCGAATGGGCACACCCAAACCATTACCGGCACATGTGAAACCCTGGTTTGGGGACTCTTGGGGCCACTGGGAAGGTGACACACTAGTAGTTGAAACGACCAACTTCAGTCCGACCCAGCTCAACCGTGGGCAGCTATCCGGAGCTACTGACAACCTCAAGATAACTGAGCGTTTTACGCGCGCCGATGAATACACTCTGAACTATGAGTTCACGGTGGACGATCAAGAGACGTGGACAGACACCTGGAGCGGAGAAGTACCATTCACCAGACTTCCTGGTCTTGTCTATGAGTACGCTTGCCATGAAGGAAATTACGCAATGTTCAATGTGTTAAGTGGAGCTCGCGCGCAGGAGCGGCGCGAAGGCGACCGTCAGACACCCGAGAGGTAAAAACCGATGCGAAAGAATCAAACAATACTAGCACTGATTGGGTTAGCCACCGTGGTTACAGTCGTGCCGCTCATGGCTCACCACGCGTTTGGAGCTGAATTCGATAGAGATGCCCCAATTCGCTTGCAGGGACCAGTAGTGAGGCTTGAATGGGTCAATCCCCATGCATGGATTCACTTGGAAATCACCAAGGAAGACGGTACAAATGAAGTGTGGATGGTGGAGGGCGGTACCCCTAACACTCTTCTTCGTCGAGGACTTCGTCGCGACTGCCTGACTCCAGGAACCGAGATCATTGTGGATGGTTATCAGACTAAAGACCATTCACTTACCCGAGCCAATGGACGTGATGTGACATTCACGGACGGCACCAAAATTTTCTTAGGTTCGTCGGGTACCGGAGCGCCTTACGAGGCCGAGATGCTCGCTGCCCGACAGCAACAGGGCAGGTGTTAATCCCGCACTACGGATGAGCTATACAACCCGCTAGGAGAACCCAATCCAGCGGCCTGCTGCTGCAACAACAAACCAGAGGGCTACGGAGGTGGCTCCTGTCGCAGCGTTGATGTACGCCGTCTCACTGTCCGAGTTGGCAATTCGATTACGAACTAAGAACGTGAACGCAAGTGCTAGCGGTAATGTCGTAATTTTTACCCAGAAAGACCGGTTGTAATAGCACTTAATCGCTTCCGACAGGAAAAGAGGTACGCCCGTCGTAATCATGACGATAACTGCCAATAACAACCAAGGACGGACTTGCCTATTCAGTTCAGAAGCACTTTGACGAGTTAACCCGAAGCCCATCAATCTGAGATCTACCAGCAGGATACTACCGCCAAGCAAACAAAGTCCTAGCAGATGGACCGCTTCTATAACGGGAAATAACCAAAGCGAATTCTGGATTGTACTCGCGATTACCGTGGATTCGCACCATTCAAAAAATGGGAGAAGCACCTTACCCGTTCCCTACTAATATTGGCATATAGAGTGGCGGTAAAATCAATTGAAATATCAAATCATTCTACCCCGGCTTCGACCACACATCCGGCGAGCCAATTAACAAAATCAGGCTGTGGCTGAAGGTCACAATCAAACCAGTTGTAGGCGATCATTCGCCCAGTAACAACAACCAATGCCCATGCGAAGATGGAGACCATACCTGCGACGCGGGCAGCACGGGGTGGCACCGGATTAAGATCCCATTGTGAGATACGACGATGGATTTTCGAGTGAAATAACCAAACGTTGAGACCGGCGAGTATCAATGCGAGTACCTTGATACGGAAAAACACATTGTGGTAGTAACGCACCGGCTGGGAGTAAAATACCAGAAGACCTGTCACGAACGACAGCACGAAACCTGCCCTAGTCCACGGAAGAAGCCTCTCTGTAAAAGCTGAAGCAGGCACTTTTTTGAAAGCGAAACCGAGAAGCCGCAAATCCATCATTACTGCTGTACCTACGAACAGAGCGATTGTGAGAACATGAACCGACTCTATTAACGGCCACACGTAGAGAGATTCCAGAAGAGCAACACTCCAAGGTGTAGCCCCGAGCCATTCAAGAAAGCTCTCTATCAAGCTAGAAACGTCAGTTTGACCGGGTGTCGTTCGGACGCAACGTATCTAACGCATATGTGGCATGGCAGGCAGTACACACATAGTAAACTTCTGCACCCGCATCGAAGACGGCATTCTTATCTCTTGTCTCAGCTGCCTCTATCGCGGTTCGCCCGACTTGGACCATCGCTTTGGACATAGCAATCCAACTGGTTTGGTCCAATGCTCTGCTATCCATCATCAGTAGATTACCGGACTCCGCTATTACGAAAGCTGCATTGCGCACGGCCTCCCACTCTTCTGGATTAGCTGGTTCTATCTCATGCTCACCGGTCTCATCTATGATCCAACCAACTGCATCCCAGTACGCCTCAGCTGCAGGTTCCAACACTGAAAGCATAAGCTCTTGAACATCCGCTACAGCTTCATAGTTGGATGAAGATGGCACATCGTTGGCACACCCCGGTAAGAGTGCAGATGCGACCCAAAGCCATCGATGAATTCTCATAGAACGGCAAACTAGTTTCCCCATGACTGGCGCGGAAGCCTATTCAGGGCTGAACCGTTTCTTAAAGACCAGAAGAATCCTGGGTCTGGAGTGCTGCAGAAATTTCGGTCTTCACCCAAGCATCATCTTCGCTGCTCAGCCTCTCGGATAAAGCTGACCGTGCTTGACTTGACTCGATTTGTCCTAGCGCCCATGCAGCATGACCCCTAACGAGTGGCTCCACATCTGAGAGGGCCCGTAAGAGTGTCGTCACTGCTTCCGGAGAACCCCAGTTACCGAGTGCGATGCAGATGTTACGGAGGAAGCCAGATCGTTTCGCCCGCGTTATGGCAGACTTCTTGAATGTGTTTCGGAACCCAAGCTCATCTGTAGAAAGAAGATTTCCAGCCAACTCAAGCAATGACGGGCCATCCAAATCCTGGCTGGGTTGGTATGCTGAATCTCCGGTTGGCTCGGCAAAGCGTTCATTCCACGGACATACCTCCTGGCAGATATCACACCCGTAAATCCGATTGCCCATAGCACTTCTCAATTCCACTGGAATTGCTGAGCGATGTTCGATCGTGAGATAGGAGATGCAGCGGCGGGCATCCATCACAGGAGCGCCTGAGGCATCACGCCCTAGTAGTGCACCTGTTGGACAAGCATCAAGGCATGAGCGACATGTCCCACAACGATCCTCGAGAAATGGCGAGTCCGCTGAAAGTTCGAGGTCTACCAGGAGCACCCCAAGAAAGAAAAATGAACCGCTAGTTGGGTCGATGAGCATCGTATTCTTCCCGAACCAACCTAGCCCCGCCCTCTGAGCAAGGTCTCGTTCGAGGATTGGGCCGGTATCAACATAAGCCCTACCCTCTACTCTCTCCGGAACACGCTGGCTGAGCCATTCGAGTAATCCCAAGAGTTTGCTCTTGATGATGTCATGATAATCATCGCCACGGGCATACGTTGCGATAATAGCCATCTCAGGATCATTAGGTGAGCATCCCAAGTCTTCCGTTAGATAGTCATGTGTAACGACAATTACAGAACGTGCACCTGGGAGCGTCTGCTCAATGTCACTGCGTCGCCTGACAGAATCCTCGCGGGCGAGGTACTGCATCTCACCCTGCATGCCAGCATCGATCCAAGACTGATAAAAATCGATATGGGCACTTGAGCTGACCCCTGTAATACCAACTCTTGAGAACCCGAGAGACTTAGCTTGGGCCTTGAGCTCCTCAACAAGCATTGCTTTGGAAGATGTTCGGTTCACGGGGTCTTATGCTAGTTCGAAACCTTATACCGTCGACCCTTCCACTCCACATCCCCTGAATGCATCCTCGAACGGATCATTATGTAGATGACCACGACAGATCCCAACGGATAGAACACGGCATAGTAGGCCGGGGCACCAAGAAAGTTTAGAAAGGAGGCATGAATCCCAATACTCAGAGCGCAAACTAATGCGGACCAAATCAGCAGTGTTTCTCCACCAAACCCCACCAGAGCAAGCATTAGCATTAGAGGAGGCACAACCCAAAAGCATAAAGTCGTGATCGTCACGACTCCAAATGAAGCTACTAGGGGTTGTCCTTGGGCGGCCCCCATCTGAATCAGTCGCGACCACCCGGCGATCAAGCCGGTAAGTGATTGGTACATACGTGTCGTAAGGTCATCCATCGCCATCCGGATCACGAAGGTCCGCCCGCATCGTTTTACCACCTGAGCTAAAGCAAGATCTTCAAGCACCCTATCTCGCACTGATTCATGTCCTCCAATTGCCTCATAAGATGTATGTAGCATGAGCATAAACTGCCCGTTTGCTACACCATCCTCCCATTGGCTACTCCGCGCTGAGCGCTCCAAGTCCGGATGCCGGAATAGAACCGACAGAAAAATTTGCGGTTGAACAAGACGCTCCCAAAATGAATCCATTACTTGGAATCCGAGCACATTGAGCAGGTCTGCATCTGTGTTCTGAAGTTCTGTAATCGAGCGACTAAGTAATTTGTCCCCATGTGTGGTATCAGCATCGGCAAACACGAGCACCTCGGCTGAAGTCGCTCTAGCACCCTGCTTGCAAGCCCAAGGTTTTCCCAGCCATCCTTCCGGTAGCGCTTTCCCTTCCATCACCACCAATCGCTTCGCATTTCCGGGAGGGATAGTTCGAGCCAATTCTGCAGTTCTATCTACACTGCGATCATCAACAACGATAATCTCGAAGTTTGGATACCTAGATTTCGTGAGAGAAGCCAAGCAATCTTCTATGTTCTCGGCTTCGTTACGGGCAGGTATGATCACCCCCACACTCGGTGCTCGTGCGGGATCAAGGGACGTGATAGTGGTGAGTTGTCTGACAGGTTTAACAATCAATAAGAGGAAAGCAATGATCCCGACCCATGGGAGCGCAAGCAAAATCGATACCATGGAAGTAGCTTGCTACAACTACAGCCTGATAGAAAGCCCATCTGGCGACACCTTCCAATTGGAGTGTACTGTCGGCACTTCTCAATCTGGACCATTACAGTGACTAGTGATCCCTCTGAATTCGATCTCAGTGCCGTCCGTGAGGAATTTCCGATACTTACGAGACGTTCGTACCTCAACTCATGCTCTCTCGGCGCACTCTCAAAACGTTCCGAACAATACTTAGATGAGTTTCAGGAACTCTGGCATGATATGGGCGCCTCAGCTTGGTACCAACACTGGCTAGGCCGGATCGAAGATCTACGTATTCATGTTGCCGATTTCTGGGGATCCAGCGCTGCAGAGATAGCCTTTCTCCCATCGACCTCAGCAGCACTAGCTATGGTAGGAGAGAGTGTTCCGGGAGGGTCACGAAACAAAGTCATCTGTACCGAACTTGATTTTCCGACCCTACCGTACCAATGGGTGGTAAAGCCAGAGATTGAATTGGTGGTCCTTGAAAGCCCAGACGGCATCCGTATCGACCCTGAACAATTTTCGGCAGCAGTTGATGAACGGACGCTCTTCGTAGCCACAAGCCACGTCTTTTTTACAACCGGTTACGTCCAGGACATCAGCACGCTAGCTGAGATTGCCCATAATGCTGGGGCATACTGCATCATCGATGGATACCAAGGGGCTGGCCAAGTGCCCCTAAGATTGACTGACACTGATGTAGACTTCTATACGGCAGGTCCTCTTAAGTGGCTTTGTGGTGGGCCAGGACTCGCTTATCTATACGTTAAGAGTGAGCTCATTAACCAACTAAAACCAAGAATCACTTCCTGGTTTGCGACCACTCAACAGTTCGATTTCAACCCAAGTGGATTCGAGTACCGACCGGATGCTCGGAGGTTTGAACTGGGTACCCCGGCGTTGCCGACTGTCCACACTGCACTCGGTGGCCAGGAAGTACTAGATGCAGTAGGCATTGATCAGATTCTCCATCTGAACACCCAGCTAACGAACCACCTAGTCAATAAAGCTCATAATTTAGGGTTCGAAATCACACTCCCAGAACTAGGGCACCGGTCCGCGATCATAATGATTCCTCACGAGAATCCACCGGGAGCTGTCGCACATCTGGCGAAACAAGGAATCATTGTCGACCACCGGCCAGGCTTCGTCCGGATAAGTCCTCACTTCTACAACACCAAAGAGGAAATAGACCAGTGTATCGAAACTCTGGCGAACTACTGATTCTTTCTTGATGTCGCCGGGGCCCAACGCGCACCATCACGTTCTCGATATTTTGCGAGCACGCCCTCTAATGCCTCATCAAGGTCAATGCCTTGTTCATTAGCGATGACAATCAGAACAAATAGGACATCTGCAAGTTCAAGCGCTAGATCCTGATTAGGCTCTTCAGATTTCTTGATCTTGGACCCGAAATGGTGATTGAGTTCACGCGCCAGCTCTCCGACCTCCTCAATCAACCGCGCAAGATTAGTCAGGGGCGGCCAATAACCTTCTTCGAACTGTGAAATCCACTCATCCACCTTGCGTTGAGCATCGCTGATCTCCATCAGGGCACCAAAACGAGTTTGCCAAAAACACCGCCAGATTCAAGCATTTCATGTGCAGTACGAGCTTGGTCAAGCGGCAAGACCTGATGGATGACCGGATCTAAGCTCCCTTCGAATACTAGGCGCATCACTCGACGAAATTCTGCCGGAGTTCCCATAGTACTCCCCATAATCGTTAGCTGTTTCCAGAATAGTAAGCGGATCTCAGTAATGCCTCGGGATCCAGTCGTAGCACCAGACGTGACCAATCGACCCCCTAGTCCCACAGATCGTAAACATTGCTGCCAAACCCCCTCTCCGACGGTATCAAAGACCACATCGACACACGCCTTATCGGTATCACGCCAAACCTCACGTGCGAAGTCCACCTTTTCACGATCGTAAACCACGTGAGCTCCTAGGTCTTCTGCTCGGGCTACGTTCTGTGAACCACTCGTAACTGCATAAACCTTTGCTCCCGCCCTAGAAGCAATTTGCACAGCAGCTGTGCCTACGCCTCCCGATGTGCCCGTAATTAGAACCCTCTCTCCTGCCTGCAGTTGGCCCCGAGTCAACAAAGCCCGCCAAGCGGTCACAAATACCAGCCCTGCCGCAGCAGCCCTTTCAAAAGGCACATGTTCCGGAATCTCAAGAAGGTTCTCTGCGGGAACGACCGTGTATTCGGCAAACCCTCCTTGAGTGTGTTCGCCGATGATTTGAAACGGGGATGGGTCGAATGATTCCCCACGCCCCGGCCCTTCATACCACCTGTAGGAGATTGATGGGTCGACAACAACCCTGACACCGATTGGCACATCTTCCACACCTGGACCAGTGGCATCAACGATTCCAGCTAGATCTGAGCCACCTATATGTGGCATAGGTGTCTCGATCGGAAGGCCTCGACGGACCCACAGATCTAGATGATTCATGGAAGCTGCTTGCACCTTGATGCGCACCTCTCCCGGGCCTGGTTCCGGGATCGGTATATCCTTGATCTCGATTACCTCCGGCCCACCGTAGTCAGAGAAAATCGCTGCTCGCATCTTTCGTGCCATTACTCAGAACCCTATTTGGCTAGATCTCCGTCAAAGAAGACTCTCGCGATGAATGCAACCTTCAAAGGACGCTAGAAAGTGTAGAGAACCGCTATCTTCCTCACAACTGAAGAGAATCAGTGGCCACCCCGGCCCCTCTCTTCTAGCTTCGGTGTGCGCCTTCAGTAGATCTCAACAGCATTGCTTTCCGGCCCCTAAAACTATGCCTGATCAAGATACTGACCATCAACCTGAGACCAATAAGGCCAAGGACTCAGACGACTCAACCTTAGGTGGCTACCTAAGCCTACATAGCCGACCACCAGCGTTTGAAGGATCAGATAAACAACCCTACACGGTATCTATAGAAGTGGAGCAAACAGGTAACCTGCGTGCACCATATAGTGGTTACCTGGTCTTCCCAAAATGGGCAGAAACAGGGGTTGGCATCGTTGGGCATGTAGAAACCTCCATCCTAGTGGAAGCACGCACTGCATCTGAGGCAACAAAGGTTCTTGAATCACTGACGTTGTACGAGGTGAAAGAGCAGCTGGAAAACGCCATCATCCGCGGGTCAAAACTCAGAACTGAGGAAGGCTCCTAGCATGAGCGGACCCTTTCTGAGGATCACCGAGATTTTTTACTCGATCCAGGGAGAATCAACCTGGATTGGCACACCTTGCACTTTCGTGCGCCTGACAGGATGTCCACTGCGGTGTGCCTGGTGTGATACCGAGTACGCTTTTGACGGTGGTAAGCTGATGAGTTTTGAAGAAATTCTTGAGTCTGTTATGTCATACCGTGCGAGGATTGTGGAAGTAACAGGTGGCGAACCACTAGCTCACCCGGGGGCATTCAAGCTCATCCAGTTACTAATCGAGCAAGAATATACTGTACTCGTTGAAACATCGGGCGCATTCGACGTAAGTGCAATTGATCCACGAGCACATAAGATTATGGACCTGAAATGCCCTGGGTCGGGAGAGTCAGAGCGCAACCTATGGAGTAACCTAGACTACCTTACCGAGCGTGATGAAATCAAGTTCGTAGTTCAGGATCGAAGTGACTACGAATGGACCCGTCAAACCATCCGAAACCAGAAGCTAGATCAACGTCTTGAGAATGGCTCACTTCGGGCGCTCCTGATATCTCCTGTATGGGGAAAAATAAACTTAGAATCCTTGGCTTCTTGGATTTTAGAGGATGAACTACCCGTAAGATTTCAACTTCAGCTCCATAAACAGATATGGGGGGCTGACCGGACAGGTGTTTGAGGGTTACAACTAAGATATAGCCCACCCTAATCCATCATCTAAGATCCTGTGATGTTCTCTCATAGCCAAAAAACTGACCCTCAATTCAAGGCACTGGCTAAAGCGCTATCTCTCTACTCGAGTGAAGAACCCATCTCCCCAGTTATGCCAGATGTACAGTTGCAGGCCGCTGTTTCAGTAGTACTTCGTAGCTCAGTCGGCTTGGATTTGCTCTTGGTCAAACGAGCTCATTTTGATCGTGACCCCTGGTCTGGCCACATGGCACTACCCGGAGGTCGTCGAGATCCAAAGGATATCGACCTTCAGCACACTGCGATAAGGGAGACGATGGAGGAAACTGCACTCAAGCTTGGTGAAGGCAGCCAGTACCTCGGGCGACTTAAGGCGTTGAAACCCAAATCAGTCCGCTTACCCAAGCTCACCATCACTCCTTTCGTGTTTGGGGTTGGAAAACATGCTCAGGCTGCCGTTGCTAGTCCTGAGATCAATCAGGTCTTCTGGGTTTCTCTTGATGAATTACATGAACGAGAATCCCAGTCATACGTGGAAATCCCTATGCCTGATGGTCAGAAACAAGAATTTCCATGCTATATGGTGGAAGAGGAGCCTGTATGGGGGCTCACTTATCGGATAATTTCTGAACTCCTCAAACTGTGCACCTAATCTAGGCCTGCGTGCCCCTCGAGACAGTTCAGACAGAGCCCTAGGGATTCTCTATCCATTCTCCGATAAAGACATTTGTATCACTGGTGCCCCCATTATTCCGGTTCGAGCCGAATACTAGGTGCTGACCGTCCGGGCTAAAAACAGGAAAGCCATCGAATCCTTCCGAATAGGTGATCCTTGTAAGACCACTACCGTCTACGTTGATCATGTATATTTCGAAATCTCGCCCGTCAGGATCATGATGATTCGAACTGAACACAATCTTCTCACCCGATGGATGCCAATAGGGAGCAAAGTTAGCGCCACCAAGTTGCGTCAGTTGCCGCTGGTTGGATCCGTCAGCATCCATAATATAGATCTCTAACTCACCTGGCCTCAGGAGTCCTTGTGAAAGCAGGCGCCTGTAATCCTCTAGCTCTGGTCCTTCTCCCGGGTAGTGTGCCCTCCAAATAATCTTCGACCCATCAGGTGAATAAAATGCTCCGCCATCGTACCCCGGGCGATCGGTGAGTCTGATTACATCAGAGCCATCCGGCGCCATTGAGTACAATTCGAGATCTCCATCTCTAGCGCTGGTAAATACGATGCGATCGCCCGCAGGAGAAAACGTCGCTTCCGCATCATAACCTTCTTCGGTTGTCAGTTGCCGAAGCCCTGACCCATCCAGATTCGAAGCAAAAACATCGTAAGTCTCGTAAACGGGCCACACGTAACCCATTGAAAAGTCAGGATTCGGGGGGCAAGCTGCATTGTGATGGTGGGTAGATGAGTACAGGATTTCATTTCCGGAAGGGTAGAAATAAGAGCAAGTAGTGCGGCCCTTCCCTGTGCTCACCATACGGGTATCACCGCTTTCTGGATCAAGCACATAGATCTGATCACACTCCGCACCTGGCTTGCGTGCTTGATAGATCAACTGTGATCCGTCAAAGGCCCAATACGCCTCAGCATTCTCTCCACCTGACGTAAGTTGCCGCACATCGCTCAAGTGTACCTCACCTTCCATTGCTAGACTGGCCGTAGCCCCAACATCTTCTTCTACGGCACATCCGCTGATAATGAGACACAGAATAGCCAACGAGACTGGATAATGATGTTTCACAAGGAGTACCCTTCACTCAAATCTGGAATGTCATATCTCACAATACTGTCGAGTATAGTGTTCATATACTTGCTGCTGACAACAGTTCCTGTCCATGCTCAGCAAGTGGCGTGTCCGACTCCACAGGTTGGCGTCGATGCCATAACACATATCCGTTTTCTTGCAGACGATCGTCTGGAAGGCCGTGAGGTAGGCACCGCTGGCGCGCACTGCGCTGCCGAATATATCGCTGCCCAATTCAGTCACATCGGCCTAGAACCTGCCGGAGAGGCTGACACTTTCTTTCAACCCTTTCCTATCCGAAAGGGCACAACCGTCGGTGCGGACAACACTCTAGAAGTCTCTGGCCGTAGCTACAGACTTGAGAGTGAATGGGTCCCTCTTGGATTTTCAGCGAACCGAAAGCTTGAGGCACCTTTAGTGTACGGTGAGTATGGGATTACCCAAGCCAATGGCAGTGACGATCCCTATGAACACTTGGATCTCGAAGGTAAGATCGTTGTCGTCGAGTGGGGGGATCCTGACGCACCACATGGAGAGTCCATACGTGCTGACCCACATTTCAAGGCGATTTCTGCAGCAGACCATAACGCTACAGGAATCATCGTACTCCTACCTGAAGGGTGGAGCCCCCGGCTCCCTGATGATGAAATACGGGCAACGCTTGGTATTCCAGCAATAGTCGTACATGCTGGATTAGCCAACTCTCTTCGAGCTGCAGCCAATAACAACTCTGTTGCTCGCCTGCATACGGAAGTGCACACCACAACTGCAGAAGCACGAAATGTCGTCGCTTTGATACCTGGTACTCATCCCACGCTCAGAGATGAAGTGATAATCGTCGGTGCACACTACGATCATCTCGGCTTTGGTGGTGAAGGGTCACTCTCACCTGACTCCCGTGAGGTTCACAATGGTGCTGATGATAACGCGAGTGGTGGTGCCGCCTTGATCGAGATTGCTCGTACAATTATCGCGGGCAAACCACTCGACCGCACTGCACTTTTCATAGCATTCACAGGTGAAGAGAAGGGCCTTTGGGGATCGGGGCATTTCGTCAGGGATCCAACGGTCGACCTCTCTAACTCTGTCGGAATGTTGAATCTAGACATGGTTGGTCGGATGAACGGCGACGCACTCACCATATTTGGATTCGGTACCGCCCAGGAGTGGGATCAAGTCGTAGATGAAGCCAATCTCGACCTAGATCAACCACTCGATATTTCAAAGGCACCAGATGGTTATGGACCGTCAGATCATTCGTCGTTTTACGGCGAAGGAATTCCAGTCCTACACCTCTTCACTGGCACCCATGAGGATTACCACAGGCCTTCTGACGACTGGCAATTGATCAACTCGAGTGGGCTTGATCGAGTCGTGGCTCTCACTGCTGGAATCGTAGAACAGCTTGCAGAAGGAGGTAGTAACTCAGTCACCCTCACACCTATTCAGCAGCCTACACCAAGCCAAACTTCATCCCCTTCATCCTCAAGCACTAGTGGATACGGGTCAGCTTATCTTGGGACAATCCCAGATATGACACCTAATGATCGTGGCTTACGCCTAACCGGCGTGCGCGAAGGAAGCCCGGCAGATCAGGGAGGATTACGAGCTGGGGATGTGGTAGTGGAATTCGATGGAACAGCTATTGGTGACATCTACGCTTATACCTACGCACTCCAAGCCAAAAAGCCCGGGGATGAAGTCACAATTATTGTGCAGAGAGGAGAAGAAAGAGTCCCATTACAGGTGGTGCTTGGTGAGCGGCGTTGAGGATAGCCAGACAGAGAGACATAAAGGGCTAAAGGACCTACAGCCCTGAACCCTAGTTCTCCGAGCGCTTGATCACGATCCCTCGCTCAGCAAGTTGCTGAATATACATTTCTGTAGGGACACACTCAGAAGGCGTGTGTGCACCTTTCGGTATTAGTCCCGCTGATTGCATGTACGCTGTTGCGGCGAGTGAGTAGCCCGTGGTGCGCATCATCGCAGTTATCTCCCGGTCGCGATCATAATAGTCGATCATCTCGTATGTTACCGTCCTTGGCGACCCGTCTAGAACCCCCGCTATGACGACCCGCATAACAACCAGATCTTCACCTAACGGCTTACGAAGTTTTGTATCTAGGATCTTGATCAAAAGATCTCGAGGAACAACGGAGTTCCCTTTGATTTCAACAGGCTCCAGGTCCATGAGCCCGATGTTCCTCATGGATTTCATGAGCTCACAGTGACCAGGATAGCGCAGCGTCTTATAGGACATTGATGGAATCAGGCCACGATAGCGATAAGGCATGCGTGATATGCCGCCTGCTGTCAGAAAAGCTTCAAGTTCACCCAATCCGTCGAACTCTACGGTCTCTAATCCAGTCAGTGGCTCCTTATCGACGACCCTACCATCTTCCAGTACCAATACGGGCGTCGTGTAATAATCGAGCACACCTTCCAATGAATACACGAGTTGATAGTTAAGAGGTGGCTCTGGTGACTGGGGCAATCCACCAACGTAGATCTTGACTGATGCAGTTTGGTCCAGCGCATCAATTCCACCTTGCGCTAGGATATTTACCATTCCTGGTGCTAGCCCGCAGTCTGGAACCACCGATACATACTGTTCCTCTGCCTCGACCGTCATTTCCCTCTGGCGATCAACAATTTCTGTGTTACCACCTAGGTCACAAAAATTTGATTTGGATTCAATCGCCAAGCGCGTCATATCTAGATTGAAGTAGTACGGGAGAGCGCTCGCGACACCATCAACGTTCTCCATCGCATTCCGCACTGCCACATGATCAGTAGCATCCAGAGTCAACACATCTAGAACACCACCCAGGAAGGGCTTCAGAAAACCCTTGGGTTCGTTCACGTCCAGATCAGCCAAAACAACTCGTTCGACTTCCGGCCGCTGCAGAAGATCGAAAGCACAAGCCGAACCCTGTGCCCCTGCTCCAAGTACCAAAAATTTCATTCACATGACCTATGGTTAGTCGTGGTAGTGGTCACTGCCCAGATTCTGGTGACCCGGTTAGTCTAGATCTAGTAAATCCAATTGCCCTTCTGCATCCAATCCAGCCAGATCACGAGCAGGTCCTCCTCCGCGCCCCTCGGCTCTGGTGACCTCTACAACCCTGTCACCAGAAGAAACCCTAACAATTATTTTCCCCTGGGTTCTGCGACCTTGGACCGGAACGGAATCCGCCGCTGCACGACTTACCTGCCCTCCGGCTGTAACAACCATAACTTCGTCTGCTTCCATTACCTCCAAGACTGATACGATTGGTGAACTTTCGTCCCCACTCGGAACAGCCAGAGTTCCCAGGCCACCTCTCTTTTGCAGCGGGAACTCAGATACCTCTGTGCGTTTCCCGAGCCCATCTTCATTCACGGTTAGAACGGTTGAATCTCGACGGATCAGGAGCATCCCGACTACTTCGTCATCCTTAAGTGTCATTCCTTTGACACCCTGCGCGCTACGGCCAACTACGCTGATTTCATCTTCTGGAAACCGGATCGCTCGACCAGACCGGGATAACAACATCACCTCTGCAGTCCCATCCGACAAAGCGACATCCAATATTGTGTCGTTCTTCTTCAATCCTGCAGCCTTCAGCCCTCCTATTCGAGGCCGGGAAAACTCAGAGATCGAGGTTCTCTTCACTAACCCCAACTTTGATAGGAATACGAGGTAACGATCGGTAATGTTGAGGTCATCGACCGGAATCATCGCAACGATTCGATCCTTACGCTCCGCGCCCTCCAGCAGTGAGTAAACTGACTGACCGCGAGATGCCCGAGCACTCTCAGGTACATCAAGGACAGGAAGGAAGTAGCCCTGCCCATTTTCGGTAAAAGTGAGAATCCATCCTTGGGTACGAGCAACAAAGACCCGTTCTAGATAGTCATCTTCATAGCGTTCCATCCCGGCAAGTGCCTTTCCAGATCCCACACGCCGTCTATAAAGATGCATCGGCATGCGCTTTATAAAGCCTTCGTGTGACAGTGTTACAACAACATCCTCATCAACAAGTTGGTCTTCGATTGGTGATGCATCGACCTCCTGTTTCTCATTATCCAGAATCACGGTACGACGCTCATTCCCGTACTTCTTAACGACATCACCCAGTTCATCAAGCATTGTTTTGAGCTGTAGTTCCTCTGAACCCAACACCTCCTTTAGTTCAGAGATCATCGACTCGAGTTCCGCTAAACGATTCTCTAACTGAGTACGTTCTAGCGCCGTAAGTTTCGAGAGTCTCATATCCAGAATCGCGGCAGCTTGGATATCACTAAAACCGAACGAGTCCTGTAGTTTCTCAGATGCCTCCTGACGATTACTCGATGCACGAATGATCTTGATGATTTTATCTATGTGTTCCAGTGCGGCCAAAAGACCTTCGGCGATATGCCGCTCCGCTTCCGCTTTTTCTAGTTCGTGCTGCGACCGACGCTGAATCACTTCCACACGGTGATCTCTAAAACGTTCGACAAGTTCCTTGAGGTTGAACTCCTGAGGCTGCCCTTGATCGAGTGCTAAAAGGTGTCCGCCAAACGTCATTTGGAGGCTCGTGCGCTTAAAGAGCATCTTCAATACCGTCTCGGCCTTAGCACCTCGCTTCAGTTCAATAACAAGCCGTATTCCATCACGGTCCGTTTCATCACGGATATCAGAGATGTCTGGTGCCCGACCGGCCTTGGCTAGCTTCGCGATTTGTTCGATCACCTTCGTCTTAGAAACTGCGTAAGGCAGTTCCGTTACTACTAACTGCTCTCTACCGCCCCGCAGTCCCTCCTTGACCACGCGGGCACGCATCAGGACGCGGCCCCGACCTTGGTGGTACATAGTCTTGATTCCCTCACGACTGACGATGAAGCCTCCCGTGGGGAAATCAGGCCCAGGGATATGGCGCATGAGGTCATCCACGCTGCAGTCAGGATCAACCACTAGTTGCCGAACGCCAGCAGCAACTTCAGCGAGATTATGAGGGGGCACATTTGTGCTCATCCCCACTGCGATACCTGAGGATCCATTGACCAAGAGATTCGGATACCTAGCAGGTAGAACTACAGGCTCCTCCAATTGGTTATCGAAATTTGGCTGGAAAGCAACGGTATCCTTGCGGATATCATCCAATAACTCGACAGCCAAAGACTCCAATCGAGCTTCGGTGTAGCGGTACGCAGCAGCCGGATCACCGTCGATCGAACCAAAGTTCCCTTGACCATCGACAAGAGGCATCCTCATTGAAAAGTCCTGGACCATCCGTACAAGTGCATCATAGACAGCGGAATCACCGTGGGGGTGATACTTGCCCAAAACATCGCCGACAACTGTGGCACTTTTCTTATACGGTCGGTCAGGGTTGAGTCTCAACTCATACATCGCATAGAGGATCCGGCGATGAACTGGCTTGAGACCATCTCGCACATCGGGCAATGCGCGCTGCACAATTACGCTCATCGAATAATCGAGAAACGACTCGCGCATTTCCTCCTCAAGGAGTCGCGGCAGAATTCGTTCTCGCTTGGACGCGGTGGCCATTCATTCTCCCTGCAATTCTGTCAGAAACTGCGGTAAACGACGTTAGCGCCGCTCCGCGGGCTGAAGCTTCTCACCTCCCCGAGAGGGTGGCAAGCCGAATTGGATAAGCTGACCAGAAAAGTCCGACCTCATATATCCATTGGAAGTAAGCCAGTCAGAATCTTGATGGACCCTCAAGACGCAAGACCGCTCACTGTGTCCTGGTTAGGCTTCCACCGTTGTCTCAGGTCCGTGAACTGCTAAGGGCAACGAGACGTGATGTGACCCATCGACCCGGACATCAAATGTGTAAGTACCTGGATTCGGGAACACCAGGCCATCCATATTCAAGACATGAGGTACTCGGATACTACCTAGTGTTACCCCTTGCCCAGGGCCTAGCTGCATCTCTCCATCTAGCCGCATCAATTCGCTACCCACCGGATCCTTGAGTGTAATCTCTATCTCATGACTTCCTGTCTCAGTGAGTGGAGCGGAGAAACGAAGAACCAAGGCCATCTTCGGGTGTCGAGCTGGAAAATTAGGTGTGTGAAGTCGATCAAAAATACCGAGAATATTGAGCTTTCCGGCACCATCGATTGTGGCTGCATCCGCTAATAGCGCAAGATCGACATCCATGATAAAAAACTCGTTGGGTTAGGGGTTAGGCCAAGGAACGTCTTCTACACTAATAGACTCCTCAGGTAACATCAGATGTTGCCCGATAGCGATACCAGCAATGATATCAATTAGCGTGTGCGCGAGAATAGAGGGAAGTAAGCTACCAGATACGAGGAACCCCCCAGCCAGTATCACACCCATAGTCATTGTCCGGATTATCCCGAGCGTGCCCTGATACGCATGCATCCCACCGAAAACGATAGATGTGATGAAAACCGCCCCTACCACCCCTGTAATCGGGATTAACACAGGGATAGCATAACCTCGGTATGCTACCTCCTCTCCAAAGCCGGCGGAAACTGACAAGAGAGTAAAAACTCCTCGCTCCTGTGCTGTTTCAGGCAACAATGCCCTAAGCACCCTGCTCTCCTTAAGCTTGAGAGCGGTCCCAACCCAGCGGAAAGCAAAGCTCACCGCCAACCCAACTATCGTAAGTGCAATCCCCCAGGTCACTAGGTTGCCAAGCGAAATCCATTGGAGACCCACTGCCACAGGCCCCTCGTTGCGCATTCCCACGAGACAAGTGACCAAGGCCAAGGCACACAGCGTTCCTATTGAACTCCAGTATGCAGGCAACCGCTCTATCAGCGCTTGCTCCATAAGTGGAAGCTGTGCAATCGCCAAAACTGGTATGCCCACCAGTAACAAAGCCAGCATGATTGAGTCTGCCAATCGGGTCTCAGTGAAAAAGTAGAGAGACAACTGGATACTCAGGGCTAACAACACTCCACCTAATATCAATCTGCTTGAACGTGCCGGACCGTCCTCTAGGGGCCTCAAGAGTTGATAGCTTCTCGTCCGAAATCCTCAATCGCCGCCAAGGTAAACCGAACGTCCTCCCATGTTGTCGTGTGATTCAAAATGCATAGCCTCAAGGAATACAACCCGCGAAGTCGGGTCGAGGACATCATTGCCACTCCCTCTTCGATCACTCGAGCCTGAACAGATTTATTGATCTCTTCTAGTTCTTCATTATTGAGTTCTGCAGCGTGTGAATTAACTCGGAAGCAGACAACACCAAGGGAAGCTGGATTCGCAATATGCAAGATATCGGATTCGCGGATGTAACCTTCAGCTCGTTCAGCAAGGTCAATACCTTGCGAGATAGAGCGCCTAAACGCAGCCATACCAAAGGTCTGCACGGACATCCAAACCTTTAAAGCGCGGAACGAGCGACTCAATTGAAGGCCCCGATCCCCAAAATTTGGGTGATCTCTTCCCCACTGGGTGTCTTGAAGGTATTCGGGCTGGACCGAGAAAGCTTTCTCCAATTTCCGGATATCTTTTACCATTAAACAGCCGCATTCAAAGGGCTGAAATAGCCACTTGTGTGCGTCCATCGCGATTGAATCTGCACGCTCCAACCCCTCGAGAAGACGCGCACCACGGTCTGTCAATATCGCAAACCCTCCGTATGCGGCATCAACATGGAACCATATCTTCTCTGACTCACAATAATCTGCAATCTTGTGAAGAGGGTCGACGGCTCCAGTGTTCGTTGCTCCAGCATTTCCACAAATAGCCATTGGTGTGAAGCCGGATTTTCGATCCTCGTCGACCATGCTATGAAGCTCATTCATATCTAGGCGAAAATGCTCATCTGTTCGGACCATCCTTACGGCTTCCGGACGTACGCCGACGATGGTCGCTGCACGGATCAGTGCTGTATGGCTTTGGTCGCTCATATACACAGAAGGCTGCATCGGTGCCCCAGCTGCTTCACGTGCCGCGACGAAACCATCGAGGCTTGCAGCCGAACCTCCACTCGTGAAAAGACCTCCAGCGGTTTCTGGGTATCCTATCCAACTTCGGAACCAATCCATTACTACGACTTCAAGCATACTTGGCCCGCTTGCTCCCAACCATGTTCCCTGAAAGACGTTATGCCCGGCAGCCATAAAATCGGCCAAAACGCCTGGCCAGGCTGGGGAAGAGGGTACAAAAGCGAAAAAGCGCGGGTGGTCTACTCGCCCTGCAATCGGGAGAATCTCATGGGCTGCGCGTTCGATTACCTCGTGCGACGGTCGACCTTCTTCCGGAGGCTCCTCGCGCATAATTGCTTCGAGCTCAGACCTAGATCCACCACGCCATGCAGGTTCTTCAGGTAGATTCTGGATACGCTCAATTACCAATTCAGCAGCTCTTTGAGCAGATAACATCATCTGCTCTGGGCTCATTTCCAGTTCACTTCTGCTACCATCTTCCGCCCGCGAGGTCATACAGATAACCTTCCTTCCATGACTGAAGAAACCAATAGGACCCTAGAAGCCACTACCAGCGACGGTCTCGTATTCCGAGTGTTGGACGCTATGGACGCACCACATTCAGGTCGTATTCTACGATTAAAGCTACAATCGGGTGAAGCTCCCTCGATCAAGTCACTTCGGAAACAGGAAATGCTGGCCACGGGACCCCAGGGTCAAGTTTGTCACATACGAGCAATCGGTTTCGCAGTCTTTGGAGGCAAGCCAAGCAATGATCGGCTATCACGAACCGGTAAGGTAGACCTCCACATCGAAGAACTAGACGACGGAGGACCAGTGGGGCTTCGTTGGGAAGTTATTCCGACGTAGCATCTCTCAGGATCTTATCTGGTCCGGAGTCCCGGTGGTTCACGGTTAAAGGTGCTCAAGAACCAATCGCGATAGCCCTCATTCTCACCAGGGTTTTCCCGAGCCCACTGGGTACGCGACGTGGCAAACTCTTCCGGGCGAGCCGTGAAGATGAATGCATCTAGATACCCAGCTTCCTTGGCGTATACCAATTCGTCGAGAGGGCCGTAGGGAGACGTATCAAAAGCCGTGCGGCCAAGGAGCCACGCATCAGCTGCTCGTGATAGAATAGCTCGCTCAAGATCGTATTCTACAGCCGCAGGAGCTTCCGGGAGCCATTCCTCTTGCCGGCCCATCGCAACCATCAGGTGGAGGTGCGCGTAAATCTGATGCACGAGCAGAGCATCAGCTGCTCCTCCATAGACAGGCGTCCGGACCGTATCCCCTTCAATCTCAAGACGCTCCCACACGTATACTTCCTCAGGCGTTGCTCGGCTTTCAACCATGAACGTGGGGTCCTCTACAATGTTGCTCTCCTCCCTCATAACCCACTCATGGATTTCTTCTATCCGCTCTTGTTCGACGCGCAAGCGAGCCCCAGAGTGGATAATGATCGGCCTCGGTACTGGCACTTCTGGAGTTCCAGTGGCGCAACCGCTGGACGCCGTTAGTGCAAGGATCATGGCCCGTATTAGAGCCGATCGATGAGGGCGGGCGGGCCCTAAAGCTGGTAGTATGGTCATCTGTCCTTTTCGTTCGCCTAATTAAAAGCCTTGACACTCAAGGGGTTGAGGTCCGAATTGAGTGCACCTTAAAATCAGAATAACTAGGAGCTAGCGTGCTAAGCACGTTTATCGATGAGGCACAAGACTTCTATACGCCTCAAACTATTACAGCTAGAGACTTAGGCGACGGCCTCGCCCAGCTAGTCTGGGAGAGCTTCTCCGATTTCTTCACCACAGAAGACGAGGAGTTCCTCCTGCCCCAGATTAATGTTTTCTCTGAAGATGAAAAGTCTTCTGGTCGCGCAAGTGAAGAGGCACTCATTTTCTTTATGTGGGCATATACTCGTGGTGCTCAGATGGCTTTCTTAGGTCAAGTTCCAGACGAAAGGCTCCGAACAGGCCTAGACGCACTGCACCAGGCAGTCTTCGAGGACATGATGGAGCACGGGACACCGGAGTCCCAACTCCCAACCTTCGAGCGGCGTGTAATCAACCGGTACGCAGAATATCATCAGGCTGCAACCGAGTCAGATCATCGGCTCGGAGAGGTAGCCTCAAGACGCCTCATCGGCAGAGAAATGAGCGGCTCTCTGTCATCAGCACTTAGTGAGCACGCCATCGCTATCGTGAATCCGCTCAAGGACTTCCTCGACGGGATTGAACTGATCGATTCCTAACCCTAAGAACCTTCTTCAACTCGCCTCGACCATTTCATGACCTCGAACGGGCTCCTACAGTTACGACACCAGTAGCTACTGACTGAAGCATTGCCGCCAAAGGCATTCATAATCTCTGTCTTGCTGCCTAAGCAAAAAGGACAACTCGGGCTCACGGGAAGTAGCGAAGGAGCCTCGCTTCTCCGAGCATCAGGGTTAAACGACGATTTCTGATCAATGTTCTTAACTGCCCCATCTCTGCAGGTCACTTCCTTATCCGTCATTCGACCAACAGTGCTCGGTTGCGATCACCTCTAGCACGTTCAATAGCATCCTCATCTGGCCAACCAGGTCCACGCGCTCGATCCTCGTCCCAACCACCGTCTGGCTGCGCCTGGTTAATATCGACCTCTACTAAGGCAGTTAGATCACGTAATCGCGCCCGATAAACCTCCGTCATCGACTGACTGGAATCGGTCACACCTTCTACTACCATAACTTTGGCAGCCGCATCATCTGCGCCAAGCCATGCCAAAACGGGTGGTAGCAATTCTTTTGTGGAGTCACGCAGTAGGCCTCTGGCCTCGCTGCTTGATCCTGCGATACGTCTATACCAAGCCTTTGCCAGGCTAGCATGAAACTCCTCCTCAGCCAGCATCTTAGGAACCCTGGTACGAGCGGCTTCGTATCTCCCACGACTGAACCCAAGTAGCGCTACGGAGAGCGCTTCATCTACTACGGTCATAGCCGCAACGATACCGGCCCAATGTTCAAAGGCGCTATCTAATGCACCTACCGATGTGTACTCCTCAGCTGGCCTTTCATGCTCGATTGCGAGTGGCTCAACATCCACGTCCTTTAGCATGGCATACAGGAGACGAGCGTGACCCCACTCATCTTGAGCCATAGAAGAAATAGCGATACCAGCTTCTATCGAAGGAGCTCCTAGCAACCAATCAGAGTAACGGATACCCATCATCCGCTTACTGTCCGCAAGCGTCAGGATTAGTCGACGAAGCGCGGCGACCCCTGGTCCATCAAGGTTCTGGATGTCCAGTAATGCCTTCATCCATCGTCCCCTTCTGATCCAGAGAAAGGATTGTCCTGACGGTTTACCGGAATGATGTTTCTGCGTCGAATGACACACATTTCGAACCAATTTTCTTCGTCATACGTCTTCCAAGCGTACACGCGTGCCATTTCGTCATCCAGAGCATCCACATAACCAATATGTGACAGCTGATCACCGCGATGCTTCCGAGCAAATACGTCGTAGACTCGTTCAATCATGAGAATCAGACCCCCACGCCTAGCTGACCAAGCTTTGCTCTTCCCGCCGAGGTAACCCTCTCTGTAGTCCATGGAGGATCCCACACTTCGATGATCTCGACTTTATTGATCCATGGCTCGATCTCAAGTCGATCTATCAGGTCGTCTCGAATAAATTCGATACAAGGACACGCAGTAGACGTAAAAGTGACCTGAACTCTCGCTATTTCATCGATCAATTCGACATCATAGATGAGGCCAAGTTCTACTAGTGATATAGGCAACTCAGGGTCTAGAACCTCATCAAGTGCTGCCCATATGGCTTTAGTACGATCGGCGGGCAACTCCTTCAGCGGGCCCGTCCATAGATCACGTCCTCCACTCTTGTGAGTAGAAATTCGACCTGGAAGCCCTTTATCGAGCCCGCGATCCGTGGTGGTTAGCGTTGGCATTGTTATTCCCTTACTAGGCCTGACTCTTCCCTGCCAGCCATCCCCCCACATCTCTTCGCGAACGCTGAATTGATTCCACATAGATTTCGTTCATCGGGCCACGGCTCTTCCATCGTTTGAATACCGAATCCCAAGTGGTCTCACCATCCTCAAATACCCAGCGCTTATCCTCGGCATCGTATTCACACGGAAAGGGGTAATCGAGCACATATTCTCCAGTTTCACGGTCGAAATGTGCCGGGACCTCAAGTCCAAGTTCCTCACAAAGCGGGACCGTAGAGGACATCCAAACCTGTCTAAGCTCATCGTTCGAAAGGCCCTTTAGCTTATAGTCCAATTGGCCCGAGTGCCGTTTCAGGTCATCCGGTAGTCCAAACCACTCGATCGTCATCGGAAACATCCAGTCCACCGAGCACTGCACGATCTCCTTAGCCTCGCCTCCCGCCTTAGCCAACCGTCGCATCCAGACTTCCCCGTGTCGTAGATGAAACGTTTCCTCCATATCCACCTTTACGAGCGCCCTCTTAAGAGGACCATAGGATGTGTTCTGATAGACATCCGATAGCAAGGTTATGCCCGCTCGGTCGAAAAAGCCGTTCGCTACTACTAAGTCTGCCCAGTTATCTAGTGGCTGATCAAAGCCATAAGGATGCTTGAACTCATGTGGCTGGCGACCATAGACCAGCTGTTCTTTCGATTCGCCAATATCTTCCAGAAGACGATATGCGATATTCGCGTGAGCGAGTTCGTCTTGGATAATTGCGTGTGCGCTTACCTGGGTATTGGTTGATGGTGCGTGCCGTGCCGCCATCCAGTACGCTGGGGCGCTCATCAGCTCTGTATCCGCTTGCACCGTCAACTGTACAATCAGGGCCTTGCGATATCCCTCAGTCATCTCCTCTCGGGACTCAACAATAAAGCCGTCTTGTATCTTCTGCTTGAATTCGTCCTCGTTGGACAAAACCATCGAAACCTACCTCTATAACACTTTTTTACCGGTCAACGAAATAGTGTAATAAGTGCAGTCCTGGAATCAAGACCTAACTGCCGCCCAATAGCTATTCTTAGAGGCCGAGAGACGATCGGATTAGAGGGTTGATCCGCTCTGGACTCCATGGAGGCTCAAACGTCAACTCCACTTCGGCCGATTCGACACCATCCACCCCTTCTACCGCAGCCTTCGCCTCGTCAACAATCTGGCCAGCAACCGGACAAAACGGTGAAGTAAGCGAGATCGTCACCTTCGCGTCACAATCCTCCACCTCGATTTCGTAAACCAGACCAAGAACCACTAGATCGAGTCCTAACTCAGGATCCTTGACAGTCTTGAGTGCGTTCCGAATATCCTCTTCTGTCACCGCCATATCTTCTCCTGTTCATGGGTCACAGGCGCAGTCCTAATCACAGAAAACCCAAGCCTTAGATCTCTTCTGGTCCTGAAGCATCTGATGTAAGCCGTTCAAATCCCAGTCTAAGCAACCATGCCGTTCCGAAGATTATCAATACAAGCATTAACCACCGTAGAGCAGTAGCTGTGAAGCCAGCCCCCACGATCGGTGCTCTAAAGTCATACTGGATCAGCTGACCTCCTCTTTCAGTCATCCAATGCCAACCTGTATGAGCAAGAAGCGCAGACAACACAACGACCCCGCCAACCTCCGGAAGGACTTTGCGGAACAGGACTTCCAGCAACGGCACAGTAAGTGCGAGAACGAATAGTTGTCCGAATTCAACACCTACGTTGAATGATACGAGAGAGGTCAGTAGGTGGGATCCACCAAATTGGAGTACTTCGGAAAGTGCAAAAGAAAAGCCAAAACCGTGCACAAGGCCGAAGGAAAAGGCGATCATCCAACGGTTCTTGAGTTTTGCTCCCAAGATATTCTCAAATGCCATATAGACTATCGAAAGAGCAATCAGTGTCTCGATCAGTGGGGGGAACCAGAGAGCCTGGGGTGTGAGCCCGAGCGCTGCTGCAATCAGGGTTATCGAGTGCCCCGCCGTAAATGACGTGATAATCGGTACAAGTGCCCAGAAGCTCCGAAATGGAACAACAAGACAAAAGAGAAATAGTAGATGATCTATCCCATCGAGGATGTGATCAAAACCAAGCACTACGAAACGCCAAGCAGCTTGATGCCAACGAGGATCGAGGCGCACCAAGCCAGGGTTACCCGAGTACTGGAAAGCTCGTTCTGTACCTCCTGCTGGCAGGAAACGGAGGACAGTGACTGTGCGAATACCGAGTTGTGCGAACAGAGGCTCGATTGAGAAATCAGATTCCTCTGACGTGATTGTCCACTCCAGTACCACATCGAGCATCGCCTGCTGGGGTGGCAAATCAGTGTCGTCTGGCAAGGGCGCTGACAATGCATTCTCTATAGCATCATCATAGCTCCTGAAAGCACGATCACCCGGTATCGCTACCCTGGCCGCCGCTACTAGAGGACGGGCAAGAAGTTCATTGCCCTCGTACATTTGGACGTAATTAGCGATCCACTGTACTGCCGCCTCCTGGATAAGCGGCTCAGCCTCTGAGATAACTAGATATCCCGGTTCGCGCGCTGGGAAATCGTAATCTCGCATCGAGATCAACGGGACTCGCACAATCATCCGCAGTATCTCGGCATCAGGCTTCACAAATACCTGAACAGTCACGTCAGCCGGGATCTCATGTGCCTCTCCAGACCACGTGGGTAAGAGAAGGGTGAGCCCGACTAGAAGCGCCGCTGAGCGACGGTAACCTATGAACATTATGAGAAACTAGGGGAATCCCGACCAACGTTACAAGGAATATGACCCCTTAATCTCTAAGTCCTGGCCATCTTTAACGTGTCTCAAAACAATTGCCCGAATCGCTTCCAACGCGTAGCCTATTCGTCCAGGCTGAATAAGGCCTTGGACTACACGATCAGGGAGAAGGACAATGCAAAAGCGCAACCTGACCTTTGGAATTGGTTTGGTGGCGACCATTACCGTCATAGCATGCTCAGCCAATGCGATGGATGACATGGCTGCAAGTCAGGACGGAGTACTGATGGCGCCGATGTTCCAAGTCAATCCATTTTGGCCAAAACCGCTTCCGAATCACTGGATCCAGGGCGCCACAATCGGCGTCGATGTTGACTCGAGAGACGACGTCTGGCTGGTACATCGAAATACACCGGATCAGTTCGCTGGGCGCACAGAGCTCGGCTCAGCTCAAGACCCTCCTTTGAGCGAATGCTGTAGCCCCGCTCCACCAGTCCTCCATTTCAACTCGGACGGGGACTTACTGAATTCTTGGGGTGGACCTACAGACACAGGTGAGTATGTATGGCCCGTGTCGAATCACGGAATCACCGTTGACCACATGGACAATGTATGGATCGGTGGTAACGGTGGACCGGATCGCCAGATTCTGAAGTTTTCCAGGAATGGTGACTTCCTGAACCAATTCGGAGAATCCGGCGCACAGAACAGTAGCCTCAGCACAGAGAACTTCGGACGAGTCGCTAAAGTCTTCGCCGACCCCGCAGAAAATGAGATTTATGTCGCGGACGGATACCTCAATCGTCGTGTAGCAGTCATCGATGGAAACACTGGGGAAATGAAGCGCTTCTGGGGCGCATATGGTAACGAGCCTTCAGACGATCGCACTCCGGGCTATCAGCCAGGCGAGACCCCGCCACAGCAGTTCCGTACCCCAGTCCATTGTGCAGAGCTATCGAACGATGGGCTGCTCTATGTATGCGACCGTCCATCCAATCGCATTTCCGTATTCCAGAGGGATGGAACATTCGTTAATGAAGTTGTCATTGCCCCACACACCCTGTCTCAGGGTGCCACTTGGGACATCGACTTCTCACCTGACGACGAGCAGACCTGGATGTACGTGGCCGATGGCCAAAACATGAAGGTCTACGTCATGGATCGCGAAACGCTCGAAGTTGTGTACAGCTTCGGTGACGGTGGTCGCCAACCAGGCACCTGGTTCGCAGTGCACTCAATAGCAGTCGACTCCGAGGGTAACATTTACACGACTGAAACCTACGAGGGTAAGCGAATTCAAAAGTTCGAATACATGGGCATGGGTGAAGTTGCGACCAAGGGTATGGATATGGGTGCTCCATGGCCTACTGATCGGCGGCGGTCTGGACAGTAACCGCTCCCGAGCGGCATAGGACGCCGCTTCGATTCTGATTACTAGCTGGCCCCACCCATTGAGGGGGGGGCCGCTTTGCTTAGACCTCTGGGTAATATCCGAAATGGTACTTTTCTATTCTGAGAGAAATTACTGTGTACATCTGTGATGAGTTGTGCCGGTTGCGGTAATCGAGAACGAGGATCCAACTCATGAACGCAATAGATAAATTCGCTAGAAACCTTCTAGATACAGAAACAGTCACATCTGTTTCACGTCGTGGATTCCTGAAAACCAGCGCCACAGTAGCGACTGGCATGCTCTACGGGTGCGGAACAGGGGCCGAAGACGGCATAAAGCAAGGAACTGGCCAAGTAAGGCTCACTCCTCCTACAGGTGTCGAAGATGAGGCTTGGGCAGACATCCGAGCCCAGTTCCTCTTAGATCCCGGAATTGCATACATGAACAATGCAAGCCTCGGCATGCCCCCCTCCCAAATCGTCGAGTCCGTGCGTGCCGGATACGAAGCAATCTCTAGAGAGCCGCTACACGGGAAGCAGGCTCTTCAAACTACAATCACCGAAAAGGTTCTTCCCGGATTAGCGACACTGTTCGGAGTAACATCGGGAGAAATCTCTCTGACCAGGAATGCTACCGAGGCACTGCACCTACAGAGTGTCGGGCTCGATTTAGCACCCGGAGACGAAGTCCTGGTCACAACCCAAGAACATCCAGCCGGAATACGTCCCTGGATGTTGAGAGAAGCCCGTGATGGCATCCGTATCACTGAAGTCTTTATCCCCAGTCCCTTCCAAACTGACATGGAAGTGGTCGGCCTTATGGAGTCTGCAATCACTGACCGCACAAAAGCGATCTCGTTTTGCCATGTAACACGGGGCGGGCACCTCTATCCGGTCAAGAAACTAGCGTCCATGGCGCATGAACGAGGACTCGCGTGCCTCGTCGACGGTGCTCAGGCCGTCGGACAATTTCCTATTGATCTCGTCGACCTAGGCTGTGACGCATACTCTGCAAGCCTCCACAAATGGCTGCTCGGACCAGCAGGCACCGGGTTCCTCTATATACGACGAAGCGCCCGTAATCGAATAAAGACAGCATTTGCACCTGACGCTACTCCGGATGCCCCCGCATTCGACCCACCTGGGACAGCTGACTTTCCCTTGAGAGCAGCGCTCATGACCATGCTAAACTTCGTGAATGCCATCGGCCTGGAACGCATAGATGCGCGATGTCGCTATTTATCAAACTACCTGAAGGACCAACTTTCTGAGTTAGCACCAGTAACGATTCTAAGCGGTCCTCCTGAAGTGTCATGCCCCGGGTCCACAATCTTTGAAGTTTCAGGGCTCGATGCGATTGCGGCAGTTCCCATGATGGAACAACGGGGCCGAGTACACATTGATGAGCATCAACGTGATGGCCACGACGCGATCCGCGTCTCAACACATTTCTATAATACCAGGGCCGAAATCGACCGTTTGGTAGATGTGCTGAGATCCGTAGCCTGAGGACCACAACAAACTGGCACTGAAACATAAATATTGCGCAATTAGCCAGGAAACAACGAGTTTTAGCGTTCAGTTTATTGAGGATTAAGAAGTGAGATCAGACCGTTCCGGCCAGATTCTCACATCTGATCTACAAACGAGGAATAAGATTATGCGTCACCAGCGATTCGCCGGCTCATTACTGATTGGAGTCTCGGTAGGCCTGCTCGCTTGCAGTGGGAATGCTGAAACCCAGGATGCTCCAGAAGAAATGCAAGTCGCCGATTTGACCATGGACGAGTGCTGGCTCAGGGATATTTCTCCAGAAGATGCCCAGGCCCGTGTCAGCCCCCGATCCGCCACTCCTGTTACATTCGAAAATGGGCAAGGGGTACTCTGCTATGGCGCGCCGTCAGCAAGAGGCCGAGAGGTCATGGGTGAGCTAGTCCCATTTGGCTCGGCTTGGCGAGTCGGTGCAGACGAAGCGACTGCACTGCACCTCACCGGACCTGCTTCCATTGGAGGCGTCGCTCTTGAAGCTGGCGCGTACTCAATTTATGCCGAACCAGGTGCAGACGAGTGGACATTCTTCGTGAACACAAACTATGAGCGATGGGGCATCCCGATCAGACCTGAGGTCCGAGAAACTGAAGTTGGCAGTTTCACGGCTACGCCTGAGGCCACGGAAGAAATGGTCGAAACGATGCAATTCCGTTATGAGCCTAATGACGAAAACACAATGGGAGACATCGTGTTGGAGTGGGAGAATACGCGCGTGAGCTTCCACCTACATCCGGGTGGCTGAGCCACAATATCCGGAGTACTAGAAGAGCACTGCCTCTTTAGTGGAAAAACAGAGCCCTCAGCCCTCTAAGGGCTGAGGGCTCTGCCTATTTTCTCTCTCCTAATCGCTTCCTGCTCGTTTCAGCAATCTACCTGGTCTTGAATCCATCATCTGACCATCATCAATGACCAGAATTCCATTAACAAACAGATAATCGACGCCCAAAGCGTATTGCATTGCGTCAGCTCCGAAATCTGCATCATCCCTTAGCTCTTCTTCATCAAATACCACGAGATCGGCAATCATACCAGGAGCCACAATTCCACGGCCGTAGAGTCCAAGCCGTTGCGCGGCCAAAGAACTCATTCGACGCACTGCATCCTCAAGCGTTAGAACACCATCTTCGCGAACATATTTAGCGATCACTCGAGGAAAGGCTCCAAAAGCCCTCGGATGGGAACTTGCAGTTGTTGCTGGATTCACTGGCGAAGCATCAGTGTCAATCATGACAAAGTCTGCGCGAAGTGCTTGCCACTTCTGCTCTTCGTTCATGCTCTTTGGATTCACACTAACACCTCCATTCTGCACAAGGTTGAAAAAAGCGCTCCAAGCATCGACACCTAACACCTCTGCTGCTGCAGTGATCGAAAGGTTAATCACGCTCGGATCCGGGGCTGAAACAATCAAAACGTTATTCCAGTCCATACCAACGTGGCGATACCAGTTCTCCCAATCTGAAGTGCCCTCAACCTCCTCCCTCAATCGGCTGCGTACCTCAGTATCAGTGAGCGTGGCCAGGAATACATCAGTACCCTCTGCATAGTGCCGAGGGTGCAGGAATGAGCCGAGACCAATGCCATTCCTGATGTATGGGTATATATCGGCCGTCACGTCCATACCTTCTGCACGTGCAGAGTCGATCAAAGCCAGTGCATCACTCATAAGAGGCCAATTGTCCTGACCGGCAGCCTTTAAATGGTAAATATGTACGGGAACTCCAGCACCTTCACCGATTGTGATCGCCTCTCGGATCGCTTCCAGAACCGCATAGCTTTCGTTTCTCATATGTGTGAAGTACACGCCACCGTACTCTCCAGCGACTCTCGTAAGTTCAATGAGTTCTTCCGTCTGAGCGTACACAGCGGGGGGATATATCAACGACGTAGAGGTTCCGACGGCACCGTCTTCCATTGCCTGGCGGACCAGCTCCTTCATCTCCTCGAGTTGAGCAGCTGTCGGCTGAATGTCTCCCTCCCCGAGTACCACACGCCTGACCTGGGTTAGACCAACATCATGTACCACATTGATAGGAATTCCGAACCGTTCCATGATTGCGAAATACTCTGCATACGTGCTCCAGCGGACCGTATCACCTTCGATGATCAGGGGTGAACTCTGTGTCTCGGCACTCTGTGGTGCAGGAGACCCTCCCTCACCGGATAAGTACGTCGTGATTCCTTGGCGTAGTTTACTTTCCGCACTTGGTGGATCCGTGATCAGTACAAGGCTGGACTGACCCATCATGTCGATGAATCCAGGGCTTACTATGCGATCCCTAGCTTCGATCGTACGAGTAGCATCCCTATCGCTTAGTGAGCCGATTTCTGCAATCACATCACCGCGAATACCTACGTCAGCTCGAAACCAAGGGTTACCGGTTCCATCTATGACACGTGCACCTGAGATCAGTACGTCAAACGGCAACTCTTGGTCAGAGTCTGGTGTGCCCCCTCCCGACACTGCACATCCAAACAAGGTGACAAGTGCAGCAACGGTCATGCTATGTACAGTGCGGTACATGAGTCCCCTTTGTTCATGAAATGCCGTGGATTTATCCATACCCTCTTGCCCTTAAAGGACCTTCTGGCGAGGGTCTCTTATCTGAAATGAACGCTGATAGTATAAGTACAGTAAGCTCTCTGATGTCGCTATCTGGTGATAAGGCTGAGACAACCACAAGTAGATAGAATGCGGGTTCTCCAGACAATCTTATTCATAGGCAGCCTTGCTGCTGTGCATGTCCCTGCAGATGCACAGGAACCCCCGGACACCATCCCCTCGGACAGTGTTATTGCACTTTCGGGTGTCCGGGTCGAGGTAGCCAGAATGCGAGCGGGCGTCATCCCTATCGTGGAAGCACCGTTTCCAGTGGATATGATTAGCCGAGACCGTATCGAGCGGGCCCATCACTCAGTTGCTGAAGTCCTCGAAAACCTTCCGGGTGTAAGTTTAGGCGACCAAGTGGGAAGCCCGTTCCAACCTGATCTTCGCCTTCGAGGGTTTAGTGTTTCTCCGGTTGTAGGCCTTCCCCAGAGCATCAGTGTCTTTGTAGACGGCGTTCGGATAAATGAAGCCGACGCGTCTCAAGTGCATTTCAATTTACTGCCCATGCGTGATTTAGAGCGGGTGGAACTTGTACGAGGACCAGCTGGCAACTTCGGGAAAAACTCTTTGGCGGGGGCCCTTAACTTGGTCACCCGCCGAGGGCTTGGAGACAGTCAAGTAGAGCTAGAAGTGTTCGGCGGCGATTTCGGGGATCTTGGAGGCTCACTTCTAGCATCCGGGGAAGCTGCTGGCTTCGACCTCTACAGTCGCCTGTCGTACCGTCAAACCGATGGCTGGCGAATGAAGAACCATGCCCGACAGCTCCAGGCTTTCATAAAAGTGGGTAAACGGGGCGTTCAATCCGACGCCTGGATCTCATATACGCTATCATCGGATTCAATTGAAGGTCCCCAGGCACTTCCAGAGTCCTGGCTTGAGGGTGGGGCACTGCCGCCAGATATCTCGTCACCACCTACAGACCGCAGAGAACTTCAGTACACAGGAGGCAAGGGGGATTACTTTCGACCGCGGCTGCACTTCTTTAACGCATACCTTGAACGAACCCTGAACTCAGCATTGGAGATTAGTCTTTCTGGTTTCGCTCGCTTCACCGACTTCGATCAATTCAATGACAATGTCACTGAGGCAGATGCGATGGGACTAACCGGAATCGCTTCAGGAGGCAGTGCGCTACAAGTCAGATACGAACCCAACCCAGATGTAAGAATCTCAAGTGGCATCGATATAGCTAGGAACGATGTTGATATAGAGATCTTGGAGTTACCTAATCGCGCTTTTCCTGACCTAGAGAAAAACACAACAGAACTCGCCGGTACCAATGAGAATAACCTGGGACTTTATACAGATCTCTTTTGGCGAGCAGACCAACGAACTGCTCTTCACAGCTCTCTCCGCTTTGATCATGTAAGTGTACCCTTTAGAGACTTTCTGGACCCGGAACACAACGGCGACAACCTATTCAATCAAATCACAGGTGCCCTCGGCTTGAGTCGGGAAACCTTACCTGGCGTAAGATTATTTATGGGCTACGCCCGAGGGTTTCGGGCACCTGTGATCCTCGAAATAACATGCGCTGACCCAGAAGACCCCTGCCCGCTTCCTTTCGAACTTGGTGCCGACCCTCCATTGGATCCCGTCACGACTGACTCTTGGCAAGTAGGTTTCCGAACTGAGCGTAGCCAGATGAGCACAGGCGTTACAGCGTACTGGTCTGAAGTTCACAACGATCTTTTCAGCGTGGTCGATCCAGAACAACCAACGCGTGGGTTCTTCACTAACCTTGAAGGCACACGGCGTATTGGCCTCGAGGGTTCAATGACGATCAAGTCAATCCCAGTACTTCCAGGGGCAAGCATCCAAGGATCGGTCGCGTGGACTCGTGCTACGTTTGAAACCCATGCCACATTGGCAGCCCCCTTCCTGGAGGGTGATGAAGATGAAGAGGAAGATCCAGATCAAATCCTTCCCGCCCCAGTCGTTGAGCCAGGAGACCGCTTCCCATTGATCCCAGCTTTCACCGCTGGCCTAGCTATCAGCTACGAAACGGGTGAATACCAATCAGACCTTTCGCTCCACTATGTGGGTGAACGATTCCTCGTGGGTGATGAGGGCAACAACGAAGATTTCGGAAAACTTGCTGGCTACGCCCTGCTGAACCTGAATATCAGCAGAGTAGTGGGGTCTGCTACGCTCTATGCAGAGGTAAAGAATCTACTTAACCAATCGTATAATCCCTTTGGTCTCATCTCTCCAAATGTCCGTGGCCCATCAGAAGAGATCGAAAGATTCTTCACGCCTGGGCTGCCTCGGCGGATGCTCATAGGAGCAAGGTTGCGAATTCACTAAAGTCACCTGGCTTAACGCTTTGGTCCCACTCTACCGAGTTGCCTGCCCCACCTAGCTCTACTCTCAAGAGCAAGCAGTTTCCTTATAATCGCAGCCCCATCAAGCCTCGTCACCCCAAGAATCTCAGCAGCTTCAGCAAACGACAGAGGTTCTTCCTCGCCCAATTCGGCTAGGCTTTCATCATCTCCTTCTAGTGGCGCGAAACCCTGCCTTGGATCTTCCTCTTCTCCTTCAAGCATATTTTCTGCGGGAACGAGTTCATCTGGATCAGCGGGGCCTTCAGCTGTCACCCTGCCCGCTCGTCTATTCGCAGCGTCAATGGAATCCAGTAGTCGCTGAGCCATCGAGAGATTCCATTTGGCGTCATCCTGATCAGGACTTAAGCGAAGTGTGTTGCGGTTAGCTTGGACCGATGCACGAGCATGGATTCTCATCGAGTCAACATTCTCAGCTGAAACAGCTCGGATAAGGCGCGACACACCCAGGTTATAGAGCGCGAGCTTCGTGACTTGATCATCATTGCTCTCCACGCCGAAAGCTAATTCCTCTTCAGCTCTGGCACTTCCAAGTTCAAGCAAGCTTGTACCGAGATTGTATCGGAGGCCTAGGCGTAATGAATCCGAGTCTATTCTGTTCTGATAAACCGCTACGGCTTTTGGCAGATTTCCAGTCCGATGGAGCCGATTGGCGCGCTCCACACTCTTGCGCTCATTCGTCCATGTAAAGACGAGACCGGCGAGCGTCACGGATATCACTGTCACGCGCAGCCATGAGTCTCCGAACACAAAATCCATCTTGGAGCTATTCACGTTCTTGGCTCATTGAGGCGAGGAGATTCTATGACTCCACCTGAATCCATCTTTCCTTCCAGGAAGAGAAGCGGCACTGCAAGTAAGAGAATCCAGAGTGCTAGTCCCACAGGCTCTCCACCTAGAGCCGAGGTAGTCTCTGCTCTCCGAAAGCGAGCCTGCAGGTTACGTAGCCCTGCCGCCCCACGAACATCGTGATAGCTACCACCTCCTGCGGTCGCGATACTTCGGAGCAAATCTTCATTCAACCGTGATACGACAGGCTCACCGTCATCCCCAAGCACCAGAACCGGATCGTCTCCTTCGGTCATAAGGCTCGAGCCTGCACTGGTACCTACACCCGCCGTCCAAACACGAATACCCATGTCGGTTGCAACGGCAACCGAATCTAGAATCAAGGCCGGGTCTTCATGGCCCTCGCCGTCAGTGATCAAAAGAATTGCTTGTTGAGCTTCCGGCCTATNGCGTGCATTAAGCATCTCTATCGAGTGCTTGATCACCAGGGAGAGTGAAGTNCCCTGGTCACGCTCTTCGATCAGATCCGGGGNGAGCGATGCCGNAAAAAATCGNACNAGTTCGGGGTCATCCGTCATCGGAAGCACGGTATACGGCCAGTCTGCGAAAATAGCGAGTCCGATCCGCTCTTGCGTCAAAGACTCAGTTATTGCATCCACAACTTCCTTGGCACGGTCTAACCGGCTCGGAGTAACGTCATCTCCAGTCATTGAAAGCGAAACATCTACTGCAACCACAAGATCTACCGGTTGTTCAGGATCCAGCGTCGAGCCAAAGTCGATGTGCGGGCCCGCAGCCGCTATGGTCAATGCCAGGCTTACTACAATGAGGCATGACAGCCGACTCTTGGGAAAGCTGTGCAAGTCGACCGACGTCAGCCTACTCGCCGCCTTTCTCCCGCCGAAGGCCTCTTCAAGCCTCCGGTATCTGCGCCATTGGGCAGCCAGAGCTATCCCCACTACCAATACGATGATCGGAGCCAACGCCAACAGTGCAGGATGAGAGAAGGTCACGGTAACACACCCCAACGTGAGCCACGAAGCGTGTTTGCTCCTGCCAAGAACACCATCGACCCTATCACAAGCCACAGCCCAAGCGGAACCGATTCCTCGCGTTCTGTAATGACTTCTGATGCTACCTCAAGCCTGTCAATTTCATCATAAATAGCTTCCAGCGCCTCCACATCTGTAGCTCGGAAATAACGCCCGCCCGTAATTCGAGCGGTTTGCGTTAGGACAGTTTCCATCTCATTCACAGCCGCGCGCGGTCCCTGTTCATCCCCGATCGCGATCGGGTAAACCTTCACATCAAATGCTGCTGCTGCTCGAGCTGCGACTGCAGGAACGATTCCAGCTTTGTTATGAGCACCATCTGTTACAAGGATGAGAACCTTAGATGTATGGGGGGTATCCCTCAGAAGCCCAGCTCCAGCAGCAATCGCTCCGGCTATATCGGTACCGTCAGTTAGCAGACCAACCTCCATCTCATCCACAGCCATCTCGACTACATACACGTCGTGGGTCACGGGCAACCGGATTAGAGATTCACCTGCAAAAGAAACCAAGCCAACATCATCTTCACGATTTTCGAGAAAACGAAGAACGGTAGACTTTGCGGCTTGCAGTCTACTTGTTCGCTCCGCCATGTCTGCCGCCCACATTGAGGTCGACAGATCGATCGCAAACGCGATCCCTACGCCCTCAGTGAGTGGTTCCTCCAGAGTCCGGACAATTCGTGGCTGACAAAGCGCTAGAACGAGACATCCGAGTGCGGCCAAGCGCATCGCACTCGGCAAGGTCTCTAACATGCGGGCTTTCCAACCCCGAAGTGCAAGCGCTTCAGCTGGCTCCCCGCGAGCGATGAGTAGTCCGGCTAGACCCCTAGGGCGCACCCACCACCACCACACGGGCAATAGGCTGAGGAGAGCTAGGAAGCTCGGTTGTCCGAACTCGAAACTCATGGTTTCATAGTCCTAGATTCTTTGACCCAATTCCTTAGTACTCTCCAATCTCTTTCCGCGGCGTCCGCATCCGGCCGAAGACGGCCAAACTTCACAACTTCCGCCATATCCATCGACCCATAAAGATTGACTGCAGATCCGTTAATTCCCCTACGGAGCTGCACCATCAACTCCGAACTTGTGAAGCTCGGTCCCCAGGCTGCATCCAAGGCTTCGACATAAGTGCGCACTGCTCGGCTGCTACGACCGTAGAATTCCTCCATGTCCCCGTTCAGGTGTAAACCCAGGCTGAGAATTTGATCAAGCTCGTCTAGGGCAGCCTGCCAACGGGCCAAAGCAGGATCTAGGCCTAGGGAAGCATCGAGCAGTTCTTCCTGACCACCCTGATCCGTAAGCATTTTCATTACCAACGGAGTAATGGCTATGAGAAACACGATTGATAACGACACAATCAGAATAAGGGAGGGCCAGTCCCAGTTCGCTCCCAATACATCGGAGGGCACCCTTGGTTCTAAGCCAGCACTGATGTCGTCTGGATGGATCGGTGATGCGATCCAAACAGCTTGTCTGGCAACAGGAACCCTCTCTAGTGCCTCTAGTCCAGAATCAGAAGTCACGCCACTCCATTCTCCAATCACTGACCCAGTATGGAAGGATGGACCCTCTATTCCTGTCGCTGGACCTACGAACACATCCAATCCAGGTACAGGCACCAACCCTACTTGAAAGGCAATCAGTGGATAGATCAGTCTCAGCATTCCCCCATCACCGAACGCTTCTGACTTCCAATCAACGGTCCTGAAGCTCTCCAAGCCGAACGCACTAGGCACTGTGTCTGGAAAATAGACCGCGCTACCCGATGGTACCCGTACTTCAATGTATAGCTCAAAAACATCACCCTGGCCTACAGTGTCTGCTGAAAGAGATCCTGTTGCTTCCAGCGATACTTGGGCTGTGAGTGATAGGGCTGTTGTCCCACCAAGCAGTACCCAGGAAGCAGCCAAGGCAAGGTGCATTCTCCTGATCATGTAATTCGCTCGCGGCGACGAAAGAATCTGATCAATGGCAGGACATAGTCTTCCGTCGAAGTAACCTCAACTACATCTGTCTGGAGCTGGCGGAATAGCCCGTCGATCTCAGTCTTCTGGCTTAATCGACTCTCGGCATAATCCTGACGTACGAACTCGTCGCTTGTATTCAGAACCCTCCTAATACCGGTCTCCGGATCAGCGAGTGCCAGCAGACCAACATCGGGCAACGTCGCTCCTCCTGGATCTGTGACTCGAATCGGAATCAGGTCATGCTCACGACTGAATCGCCTCGCATCTGCCATGAACGAGGAATCCGATTTTTCACCTAATAGAAAATCACTGATTAGGAAAACTGCAGTCCTTTGGTGAAGAACCTTAGATGCGTACTCAAGCGCACGTGAAAGCTTGGTGCCCCTCCCAGAAGGACGAAACGAGAGGAGGTCTAATACCAAGCGCATAGCGTGGCTGCGACCACTATCCGGGGGTATGTAGAGTTCCACGCTATCAGTCACAATGAGCAGGCCAACGCGATCGTTATTGTCCGTGGCCGCTAGCGCAAGGATCCCTGCAACTTCGGAGGCAATCACCACATTTGGCTTAAGCCCTGTCCCAAAATCCTTGGATGCTGAGCAATCAACAATCAAAAGAACACTGAGTTCCCGCTCTTCAACGTGCTCTTTGATAAAAACACGACCACGCCGAGCGGTAACATTCCAATCGATCGCCCGCACATCATCACCCGGCTGGTATTCCCGAACATCTGAGAACTCCATCCCGCGTCCCTTAAAAACCGATCGATACTCTCCGCTGAACAGCGACTCGACCAATCCGCGGGTACGCAACTCGATACGCCGCAACCAGGCAGTTACCTCTTTGGAGAATACTCGTTCGCCGTCCACAGCCTTCAGGGGGTTGGAACAGCCCCGAGCACCCGTTGCATAATCTCCTCAGTATCGATGCCTCGGGCGTCTGCTTCATACGTAGTCCGCAGCCGGTGCCTCAAAACAAGCGGCGCCATTGCTTTAACATCATCTGGGAGCACAAAATCTCGACCTCTCAAGTACGCGCGGGCACGGGCTGTCCGTGTCAGAAAGATCGTCGCACGTGGAGACGTACCAAAATCAATCAGGTCCTCAAGATTTTCTAATCCATACGCTCCTGGTTCCCTGGTAGCGAAAGCAAGTTCGACCACATAGTCGAGGACTTTTTCATCTAGATGGATTGCGGCAACCTCAGCACGAGCAGCTGAAATCTGTTCGACTGTCGCAACAGCTTCGATCGGCTGAGGATCTGTACTCGCAACACGGCGAACAATCATCTTTTCTTCATCTCGGGACGGATGGCTGATGTCAATCTTCAAAGCAAAGCGATCAAGCTGTGCCTCAGCTAGCGGATATGTTCCGTGCAGTTCGACCGGGTTCTGAGTCGCTAGCACCATGAACGGGGAGTCCAGCGAGTGCGTCTCTCCCGCGATTGTGACCTGCCGCTCTTCCATCGCTTCTAGCAAAGCAGCTTGCACCTTGGGAGGTGCACGGTTGATCTCGTCAGCCAGAATGATATTTGAGAATATCGGCCCCTTGTGGACCCTGAAGTCTCCAGTTCCCTGATCAAAAACTGGAGTACCAACGATATCGGTTGGCAACAGGTCAGGTGTAAACTGGATTCTGCAAAATCCAGTTTGTATCGCCTCAGCCAGCGTGCGAACCATAAGCGTCTTAGCGAGGCCTGGCAGACCTTCGAGCAATACATGCCCACCGGTCAGTAACCCAACAAGAAGCCCCTCCACAGCATGATCTTGCCCAACAACCCGCTCATGAACTGCTTCCGAGACCTTAGTTAATAGATCGTTTTCTTGCCTTGCAGCCGCGCTCCCCACTAGGCCCTCACGTTTTGTGCGGCTTCGTGACACCCAATCTGGTCTGCATGATATCGGACTCCCTCAATCTGTTGCAAATGTAGTGAATCAAGATCCTCGCAGAGTATCTGGAAATCTTTACGCTTGGTCATCGTCATTGAGCCGGTGATCTCCTCTTAGGCTTAGGCGGGGGAACAATCTTCGCGGATGCTGGCCAAGACGCTAGGCACAAGCCGGTGTCCCTAACCTCTCTCGAGCAGTCCCCAGAGCTCGTTCAATAGTTAGTGCTGCAGCAAGCAGGGCCTCATCTGCCCCAATAGGCCCTACTAGTTGGAGGCCAACTGGCATACCCTCGTCGTCGAGTCCTACTGGGATAGTCACTGCGCAAAGGCCAAGCATATTCACACAGCAGGTCGGACGGAGCGCAGTCATGTTGGTCTGTAGGTACGTGCTCATGTCCTCTAATTCAGCTACCGGTGGAGGTGTGATAATTGTAGTTGGAAGTACCAACAAAGATTCTTCCTCGAAGAGCTGGTCAGCCACAGACATCAGTCGATGGTGCTCATCCACGGCCACGGCATAATCTGGATCAGAAAGAGGGTCTGCGGCTTCAAGTCTATGTCCTATAGTCGGATGAACAATATCCAACCACCCCGGAAGCTCCTGTTCGAGAAAGGCCTTACACTCTATGCCTGCGATACCGCTCCGCCTGTAATGATCGAAGGCTTCATCCAATAGGGATCCGTCTACATTCGTGCGTTGCACACCGACTGCTTCCAACTCGTCCAGCGCCGCATGGATCTGGGCACTGATATCGTTCGGGCAATCGTCCCAAATCAAGCAACTAGGTAGGGCAATCCGTAGAGATGAGGGCTTGGTCGCGGTGATATGCTGCAGAAAGGCTTCTGGATCCCCCCAAGCCGGGTCTATAGCACCAAAAAAATATGCCGCGTCTTCGACAGACCGAGTCAACCCACCAACACTATCCATTGTACTGCTTAGTGGCACAACTCCATCAACTGGCCAGCGACCACAGGTCAGTTTGTGACCAACGGTCCCGGTCATTGCTGCAGGTATCCGTATAGAGCCTCCCGTATCAGACCCAAGGGCCAAAAAAGCGGACCCCTCCCATAGGCTCACCCCTGCACCGCATGACGAACCTCCTGGTATTCGGTGCACTTTCTCATCCCAGGGATTCCTTGGCGTCCCCCAGTGTGGATTGATACCGACTGCCCCAAAGGCAAATTCGACTGTGTGTGTTTTGCCAATAGTGATCGCCCCCTGGGCTCGGAGTTGGGAGACCAGCCATGCATCACTTGACCACACATCCGGCAATTGCCGTGCTGTTCCTGCAAACGTGGGAAATCCTTTTACTCCATAGAGATCCTTGGCCGAAATGGGAATCCCATGAAAGGGTTCTGGAGCGACTCCGCGGGCCAGAAGCTCGTCGGCCTCTCGAGCCAATCGGACGGCTCCTTCAAGGTCGAGAGATTTGTAGGCGTTTAGGTAATCTCCATGCTTCTTGTGCCGATTCACCGCGATCTCGGTCAATTCCGCCGCAGAAATCAGTTTATTCCTCACGGCTTCTGCCAGCTGCGATAGAGGTTGTGCAAGAATGTCATTCATGACGTCATGATAGGTCGAGTTTGTCTAAACTCGCGAATCCCCCACCTGGCAGCTTGACCATTTCAGTATGCGCATTGGATGTTGATCACCCCATTACGTCTTCCCTGAGCTTGAGATTACATCATGAGACAGCGACTCCTAACTCCACTGATTCTTTTTGCCATCACGTTCGCTGTAACCAACACACATCTCGAGGCGTCCTTAGCTCAACAGGAAGAAGAACAGGAAGAAAGCCCAAAGGACGACAAGTCCTACTCAGATGTCATAACTAGTGAAGCCGTAACAAGTACGGGGCTCTTCGCCACACATATGATCGGTGACGACCTATACTACGAAATCCCGCTCAATGAGTTGGGTCGAGAGATGCTTTTATTGACGCGGATCGCTAAGTCTCCGGACGGCTCAGGCTATGGTGGATCTAAGGTCAATACATCCGTCGTACGCTGGGACCGCAGAAACAATCGCGTATTTCTTCGGCTCGTGAGTCACCAGAACTACGCTGATGATGGTGCACCCATTGCACGCGCGGTTGCCAATTCCAACTTCGAGCCAGTCATTCACACCTTTGAAATTGAAACATTCTCAAATGACTCTTCGGCCCTGGTGATCGATGTCACCGATCTCTTTACTGATGACGTCCCCATGCTGGGGCTACAGAAAAACAGGCGTGAAACCTATGGTGTAAGAAGAGTCGACCCAGAGCGCACTTTAGTTCTCCGGGCAAGTGCCTATCCTCGAAATGTTGAGGTACGCCGGCTACTCACCTACGAAGCCTCTGAACCTCCCTCCAATGATCCGACGAACACGCTGTCTATGGAGATGCATCATTCGATGCTCGCTCTACCGGATAACCCTATGCAGCCCAGACTCTGTGATGAGCGCGTGGGCTTCTTCAGCACAAGCCAGATTGATTACGGCCTCGATGAGCAGCGTGCTACGGAACGGTGTTTTATAACTCGCTGGCGCCTAGAACCCAGCGACCCAGCCGCATTTGCTCGGGGAGAACTCGTCGATCCTATAGATCCCATTGTCTACTATATCGACCCGGCAACACCCATGAAGTGGCGAGAGTACCTGAAGCAAGGCGTAGAAGATTGGCAAATTGCTTTTGAAGCAGCGGGCCTCAGTAACGCCATCATCGCGAGGGATGCACCGACACCCGAAGAGGACCCAGATTGGAATGCCGAGGACTCCCGTTACTCGGTGATCCGTTACTTGGCATCAACAGTTCAAAATGCCTCAGGTCCACACGTTCACGACCCTCGCACAGGAGAGATCCTCGAAAGCGATATTCAGTGGTACCATAACGTGATGAACCTGCTCAGGAATTGGTTCTTTATTCAAACCGCGGCTGCAAATCCTGATGCACGAGGAGTCGAATTTAGTGATGAAGTCATGGGCGAATTGATCCGTTTCGTTTCCGCACATGAGGTAGGGCACACAATCGGCTTACAACACAACATGCAGTCCTCTGCTGCATATCCGGTTGACTCGCTTAGAACCCGCTTTCCGTGTCGGATGGGTGTTGCTCCATCAATCATGGATTATGCGCGTTTCAATTATGTGGCCCAGCCAGGTGACGATACGTGCTTCATGCCCGCGATTGGCCCCTATGATCAATTTGCGATCGAATGGGGATACCGGACGATGCTCGGATACAACGAACTGACTGAACGAGAGGGGTTACGGGAAATGGTGGTCACACAAACCGCTGATCCGGTATATCGATTCTCAAGTCCGACAGGGGCAGATCCAACCGCGCTCACAGAAGCTATCGGGGATGACGCCATGAAGGCGTCTGACCTTGGTATTGCTAACCTCAAACGAATCGTAGACAACCTGAAGGTCTGGACATATCAAGCTGGTGAAGACTTTTCAGATCTTGAAGAGCTCTACACCAACGTCATAGGGCAATGGAATCGTTACTCCGGTCACGTACTGACCAATATTGGAGGCGTCGTTCTCACCCGAAAACACCAAGGCCAAGAAGGGGTTCAATACGAGCGCGTACCTGAGGAAAAGCAGAAAAGAGCAATGAATTATCTAAACAATCAGGTGTTTGCTACGCCTACTTGGATGCTTCGCTCAGATATACTCGACCAGTTCCAAGACTCTGGAGCGCCCGATATCGTACGACAAAGGCAGGTCGGTACCCTGAACCAAGTCCTCAATACTGACCGTATGAAACGCCTTATAGAGCAAGAAGCCTTCTATGCTTCAGAGGCATACTCATTGGGTGAGATGCTGAGTGATCTCCTTAATGGTGTATGGTCTGAATTGGCTAGCGGAGACGACACGGATGTATACCGCAGAAACCTCCAGCGGGCCTACCTAGGGCGCATGGACGAACTGATGCGCGATGAAGACGCTCTGCAGACTGACATTGCTCCTTATGTGCGGGCACAACTCAATTCACTCCTAGAAAGGTTGCTCCAGGAACATGAGCAACGAAATGGAGCTAGCCTCAATGCCACTACGCTCCACTACGGTGACTCGATCGCTCGGATCCAAGCTATCCTGGAACCGAACGGATAGTTGTCTAGCGGGGACTTAGGTGAGGTCAGTGCCTATGTGCATGGGTATGGTGAGCGGGAGGCTCAGCGACTCATGGACCAAGCCGAATCTGTCCGGGCTCTGATCCACCACGACACTGAATTCCCACCAGATAGTAGGATCCTCGAGGTCGCCTGTGGAGTCGGTGCGCAGACGGTAGCTATGGCCCAGCAACTATCAGCGTGTCGTTTCGTGTCGTTCGACAAAATCCCACAATCGGTTGGGTTGGCGGCAGAACGCGTCCATGCAGCCGGACTACAACGGGTAGATCTACTCGCTGCTGATTTATTTGAAACTCCGTTCAAACCAGAAAGCTTTGACGTTTTATTCGTGAGCTATCTGCTCGAGCACTTAGCGGACCCTCTTGGTGCACTAACCAATCTCAAAGCACTTCTTCGTCCTGGCGGTGACTTGCTTGTTGTGGAAGGAGATCATGGGTCCTGCTACTTCCATCCAGACACCCCCGAGGCTACTCGCGCGTGGAAATGCCTCATCGACGTCCAGGCTGGGCTCGGATGTGACTCCGAAATCGGACGAAGGCTACATCCGCTACTTCAGTCTGCGGGCTTCGAAGATGTACGAGTCTCCCCTCGTATGGTCTATGCAGACGAAAGCCGGCCACTCGTACAACATCAATTCGTGCTTCAGACGATTGTGCCAATGGTCGAGGGCGTTCGAACTGAAGCGCTGGCCAAGGGGCTGATGTCGCCTATCGAGTGGGAGAAGGGTATCGCAGACCTGAGGGAAACCGGACTCAGCTCAAAGGGCACCTTCTGCTATACATTCTTCAAGGCCAGCGCTAAGAAGAGCGATTAATCCGAATACTGCTGAGCCAAGCTCGACCTAAACGAGTGGGACAAGTAGGGGTTAGGCAGCGCGACTCACCTTCGAATCTCTTCACCCAAAAGTGGTGGAGTCAGCTTAGGGTCACGCCTCACCTTCGTAGCCTGCTCAAAGGCGTACCCCAGCCCAAATAAGCGAGGCTCACTGAACGGGCGACCGAGAAATGAGATTCCAACTGGAAGCTGATCACTGGTAAAGCCACCGGGTACAATCAAATCTGGGAACCCCGTAAGATTTGCGATATTCGTAGCAGATACTCCTCCACCACCTCCGCCGTTTACCAGAGAAGGACGAGTAGGTGAGGTCGGGTATACGATCGCATCAAGCTCTTGGGCATCCATTAGCCCAGCTACGATACTCTGTGCCATCGGGAGCCCATAGTTCTTCATCGCTATATACTCGTGGTCATCAAGCGTTCCGCTCTGTTCCTCCTGTATGAGCAGTGACCAACGTGTAGGATTTGGTGTTCCACCCTCTGGGGTGAGTGATGCAATCTCCATTGATCGCTCTACCATCTCACTGAGCGTCTTTGGGTATTCAGGCCCAATCGTGGCCAGATACTCAGGAATTTGAGCACGAAATTCTCTCCATCGTATCGTCGTATACCAGTCACCCTTGGCATCAAGAAGCCACTGAGGAAAGTGAACGTCCACCACAGTGGCACCCTCGGCTCGCATTGCCTCAACCGAAGCCTCAAGAATCCAGTCGACCTCTGTATCTTGCCCCAGGAAATCTCGGGCAACCCCAATTCTCGCATCGCCGAGCGCACGCACGTCCAAGAATTGGGTGTAATTGGTTTCAAAACGGTCAACACTCTTACTCGTCGCAACATCATCCGGGTCGATTCCGGTCATCGCACCCAACATTACTGCCACATCATATACATGCCGTGCCATAGGACCTGCCATGTCAAAAGAGAGGGCAAGTGGCACGATACCGTCACGGCTCAATAAACCATGTGTTGGCTTGAGCCCTGTTATGCCATTGGCTGTAGTTGGTCCGCGAACGGATCCTCCCGTGTCAGTACCGATACCCAACTGGGCAAAAGCGGCGGCTATTGCTGCACCTGTTCCTCCAGAAGAACCTGCCGGAGAACGCTCTGTATCATGAGGATTCCTGATGAAGCCGCCGACCGAACTCATCGTCACCCCAGAGGCGAGTTCGCTCATATTGAGCTTCGCTAGAATGATCGCCCCCGCTTCCCGTAGCTTCTTAACGATAAATGCGTCATCCGGCGGCAGTGAGCCAGCCAAAAGCAGTGAGCCAGCAGTGGTAGGCATGTCTGCAGTATCGATGTTGTCCTTAAGTGCTACGGGGATGCCATGTAACGGAGAACGCGGTCCACTCACCCTGCGCTCCGCATCAAGGGCCCTCGCAGTCTCTAAAGCCTGGTCATTCAACCAGAGCACAGCATTCAGACGGGGACCCTCCTGATCGTAGGCCTGGATCCGAGCGAGATACAGTTGGACTAGGCCCTCAGACGTCAAAGATCCTGAGTCAAAGGCGGCATTAATGTCCTCAATCGTCGCCTCTGAGACTCTTAGCGTTTGAGCCGATAAAGCGTTCATACCAGGTACATGTAAGCCCGCGAACAAGCCAAGCAGCAGCGTGGTATGCCAAACACATTTTGCTCTACTCATTGTCAAACCTCTTTCACTGGATTCCAGGAATGCTAGGCGCCAGATATCGGCTTTCTTGAGCAAGCGCACAAGCTCTTTCGCCTCCCTGTTTCTTCGACCGTAGCACAACTCGATCCCTCTCGATAAATGCACCAAAGGCCTCAACAAGTTGTCCGTTAGCCGGCTCTACCTTACCATGCGCAAGTTCCCCAGGCAGGAGTGAGGTTAGGTGAGTGACATAGACCCCTTCGAGCCCGTCCAAGACGGAAGCACTCCCTCTCACGCTGTCGACTATTCGGATACGGTCGTCATCGTGCCCAAAGCAAAACCTGAATGGTCCCGTCGCAATTTCATAAAAGGAGTCATCGCTTCTGGAGTAACTGTTTCCGGAGCTGTGTACTTTGGCCCAGCGCTAGCACCTCTTGAACCTCTATCAGCGCAGAGTGTGACACGTCTGATTACACTCAACGTTAACGGTCAAACTCGTCGGGTTGATGTACTTCCAGGTGAGACGCTCGCGATGACGCTTCGCTATAAACTCGGCCTCACAGGAACAAAATTGGGGTGCGATCGCGGCGAATGCGGCGCCTGCACTGTGATTATCAGTGGTGCAACTCATTATTCCTGCTCGACGCTCACCCAACGCGTACGTGATCATAAAATCACCACCATCGAAGGGCTCGAAAGCCCGGACGGCGACCTGCACCCAGTTCAGCAAGCGTTTATTGACGAACTCGGTCCCCAATGCGGCTTCTGTACACCGGGACAAGTGATGTCAGCTGTCGCATTGCTTGAGGCAAATCCTAATCCTACACGAATAGAAGCCCGTGCTGCCATGTCAGGAAATCTCTGTCGTTGCGGTGCATACGATCATTACTTGAACGGTGTGATGCGTGCCGCGCAGGAGTCACAAGATGGCTGACCTAATCGGTAGAGACTTTACCCCACCTGACCTTCGCGCAAAAGTTACCGGTAGAGCTAAGTATGCAGAAGATTTTCGGGCTGATGGAATGCTCTTTTGTCGACTCCTTAAGAGCCCGATGCCCCATGCCCGTGTTCGGGCTATCGATGCGACTGAGGCACTCAGAATGGATGGTGTCATCGCCATACTGACAGCGGACGAAGTCCCTGAACAACAGGGTCCGGCCAATAACATCCTTACGAATGAGCCTCATTTCGTCGGGGAACCAATCCTTGCCGTAGCTGCTGTTGATGAAACCACTGCACAAGACGCGATCGAAGCAATCAAGCTCGATCTGGAACCACTACCCTTCTGTCTAGATCCACTAGAAAGCCTCAAACCTGGAGGCCCAAATGCGCGAACGGATGGCAACACGATCGTGCCGCGTGAAGGTGTTAAGGAAATCAAATGGAAGCCAGAAGATTTCGTCGGTACGGATGATGGCAAGCTGCCAATGGGCGAACCAACCACAGAGTGGTCTTTCGGTGATCTGGAGAAAGGTTTCGCAGAAGCCACACTCATCGTAGACGAAAGCTTCGTGACAGCAAGTCACTCGCATCATTCGATGGAGCCCCGAACTGCGATGGCATACTGGCAGAACGGCAAGTGCTATGTCCACGGATCAAGCCAAAGCCAGGCAATCGTTCTGCCCGGGCTAGCAAATTACATTGGAGTAGAGCCTGAAAACCTAGTGTATATCGCTGAGTACTGCGGTGGTGGATTCGGCTCAAAGGGTGGTGCGTACCCGATAATGGCAATTCCCGCGCATATGTCGAAAAAGACAGGGAGACCTGTCCTTATGCGCATTAGCCGAGCAGAAGAATACTTTCTTGGCTCGGCGAGACCCGGGTTCCAGGGCAACCTCAAGATCGGCTTCCGTGAAGATGGTCGAATGACTGCCGCTGACCTGTACATCGTTCAGGAGAACGGTCCTAATTCTGGATTCGGAGACATGGGAAGTGCTGCTGGAGCATTATCCATCGTCTACACGCCCCAAGCGATGCGCTTCCGGGGTATATCTGTATTGACCAACACTCCGCCTCGCGGTGCTCAGCGAGGTCCAGGCCAAAACCAAATGGCAACTGCCATCGAGCCTCTACTCGATAAGGCAGCTCGAGAACTGGGAATCGACCGAGTTGCCATTCGGAGAATCAATGCGCCCGATAACGATTCGCGTTACGGAGCCAACCAAGGTCCAATCACAAGCGCCCACCTACGAGAAGCTTTGGACATAGGTGCAGCCAGGTTTGGCTGGGCTGAGCGAAGTAACCGCAGTGGTCAACGTACCGGGTCTAAGGTGATTGGAATTGGCGTCGGCCAGGCCTTCCACTCAGCTGGGTCAAGCGGCTTTGACGGCCTGGTCCGCATAACACCGGACGGTAAGCTGCACGTCCATACCGGGATTGGTAACCTCGGAACCTATTCCTATGCAGCCACGTCGCGTGTTGCAGCTGAGGTACTCAAGTATCGATGGGAACATACAGTTCTTGTGCGAGGAAACTCTAGCCACCATCTGCCCTGGAACAATGGACAATTTGGGAGCAACACATCATTCACGATGACTCGCACCAACTACGCGGCTGCGATGGACGCCTTGCAAAAACTTAAAGATCTCGCTGCACGCGAACTCGGTGGTGAAGCAGATGACTACGACATCACCAATGAGACAGTCTTCAGACGCGACAATCCATCCAGGTATATCACCTACGCCCAAGCAGCGCAGCGAGCAATTGAGGCAGGCGGAGCTTACAGCGGATACGAAGCTCCCGATGACATCAATCCTATGACACGGCGTTCTGTGGAAGGGTTAGTAGGTACAGGACTCATCGGAGTTGCACGTGATAACTTGGAGCGACGCGGTACAGTGCCAGCACTGGCCGCAGGCTTCATCGAGATTGAAATCGACGTTGAAACAGGACGAATTGAAATCCTTGACTACCTAGGAGTCGCCGATTGCGGAACAGTCCTGCACCCGCAAAGCCTCTCGAACCAGATCAAGGGCGGTGCAGTGATGGGTTTTGGTATGGCGTGCACCGAACGTCACATTTACGACTCGAAGTGGGGTCTCCCCGGGGGCGTGGGCTTCTACCAAGCAAAGCCCCCCTCCTACGTAGACGTTCCTTCGGAGATGGACTGGGCCGCTGTCGGTATCCCAGATCCACAGAATCCCGTAGGCGCAAAGGGGGTTGGTGAACCTCTAATGGGCTGTGCCGCAGCAGCACTCTTATGCGCAATCTCTGATGCGTTAGGTGGTCATTACTTCAATCGGACACCTGTCGTCCGAGACATGATCGTGAATGCGTTCATGGGTCAAGATCAATCGCATCGGCCACTCCAGGTCAACACCCAGTAGAGGAGTAAGCCCAATGATAAAAGATATGATCCCGGGCTTCGAACTCTTTCAGCCGACAGAAATCGAGAGTGCTCTTGAGCTCCTCGACCGCTTTGGGGAAGATGGCTGGGCCCTTGCGGGTGGCTACGATAGCCTAGACTGGTTCAAGAATCGTGGAAAGCACCCCGAAGCCGTGATTGACCTCCAAGGCCTCGCAGAATTGAACCGGATTGTTGAAATCCCTAATGGTATCGAGATCGGCGCGCTCACAACTCTGACGGAAATCGAAAATAACCCAACCATCCGAGAACGCTTCGGACTACTAGCTGAAGCTGCTAGCAAGGTGGCGAGTCCTCAGATCAGAAATGCAGGGACGCTGGGCGGGAACCTCTGCCAGGATGCCCGATGCTGGTACTACCGCTACGGGGTATCTTGTTATCGGGCAGGTGGAAACACTTGCTACGCTAGTGCTCCGGAAGCACTCAACCGTGAACACGCAATCTTTGGCGTGAACCGCTGTGTTGCAGTGACCCCCTCAGACACTGCTGTGGCTCTTGTTGCATTAGATGCAGAAATGGTTATTCGCAATTCCGGGGGAGAGAGAATAATCAATGCCGAAGATTTCTTCATGGAGCCGTCGTCCGATATCACTCGTATGACCGTCCTTGAACCAAGTGAGCTACTCACTGCGATCCGCGTTCCAAACACGTGGATAGACGCTGACTTTTACTTTGAAAAAGTCACAGACCGTAACAGCTGGGACTTCGCGCTTGTAAGCATTGCCTCAGCAATCAAGAATAGTGATGGCCAAATCAATGACGCTCGCATTGTGTGCGGGGCTGTACAGTGCATTCCTCGAAGATTGGAAAATGTGGAAGCGATGATTCGAGGTCGGGTCCAGGACGAAAATACCGCAGCTCAAGCAGGTGCTCTAGCCGTCCAGAACGCCGAGCCACTGAACTACAACCACTTCAAGATTCCGCTCATGGAGAATCTGGTGAAGCGTGCGGTAAGAGGCTGACCCTCTACTAGAGCGAACAACAAAGCTGACCGCCACATACCTGAACAACAACGCCTGCTATCCTTGCCAGCTTTGTTCGTGTTCTTAGGGTTGCATCACGATCCAAGTGGCTAGCCGCGCTGTGCCTGAATTCAGGGTCTCGATGATGCAAAGAGGGGCCATCCACCAGGTCAGATGGATAGCCCCTCAGAATAATATCTAGTCGCTAATTCTTAGCGGATCCTGACATGCTTCCTAAGCATCCTAGGTCCAACTTCAGCTCCGTATACATTACCCAAGGCATCAGCAGTCACTCCCTCTGCTGCTGTTGTTCCACGAACACCCAAACGCCACTGTGGATCCGGGATAAAGGCAGTGATTAGGCCGTCATGGACGCTACCGATTCGGATTCCCCGCGAGAAACCCATATTCGACATACTACCAGCATTACTCGACTCAGAATCAGCGGAATACATAACATCATTCCCATCTATATATAGGCCGCTCGGTCGACCAAACTGAGTCCACGTCATAAGGTGGTTCCCATTCTGGTCAAAAATCTGAGTCCGGCTGTTTCCTCGGTCCGCTACGAAAACTCGGCCCTGGGAATCCATCGCAAGCGCATGTGGATCCCGAAACTCCCCGTTCTCTTTACCAGTCTCACCCCACTGCATGATGTAGTCACCACTACTGTCGAATTTTACCACACGGTTGTTATTACCTGCACCATGACCGTCAACAACAAATATGCTCCCATCCGGAGCCACAAGCATATCGGATGGTTGGTTGAACGTATCTTCCCCGTCGCCGGCCACACCTGCTGTACCCAAACTCATGAGCAGTTCGCCCATGGGGCTAAATTTGTGGACCTGATGCCCTTTATCACCGGCTCCGGCAGCATCAGCAACCCAAACATTGCCTTCCGAATCTACATGCAGCCCATGCGGCCACACGATCATCCCCGCACCGAAGCTTCTTAGTAGTTCTCCGTCGGGCGAAAACAGCATTATCGGGTCCCAATCCGGTTGCCGCATACAAGCACCCTGGTTCGCTCCACACCGTTCTCCGACCCAGACGTTCATACCGTCTGGAGCCATATATACAGCACTGGTCGAACCCCAGGTCCTGCCCTCCTCTAACTGCCCCCAAACGCCATCAACAGTACGGTACGGGTTCGGTGCATGATTCTGAGCCAATACAGGACCGGCCAGAGTGGCCAGTAAAGCTGCGGTCGCAACCAATTCAAAACCTATTTGGCGTATTCGGGTCATTTTTGTTTCTCCTGTGTGACTTAGCCTTGGACAGGGATGGTGATTATGGGGACGGATCTCGCCCTCAGCTAGGAGAACTAGACTATTTGAATGGGAAGTTCCCGGATCCTCTGTCCTGTCAGAGCAAATACTGCATTGGTAACTGCTGGTGCTATCGGCGGTGTTCCAGGTTCACCCACCCCACCGGGTGCTTCCTGGCTTGGTAGCAGTATCACTTCGATGTCTGGCGCGTCCCGCATCCTCAGCATTTGGTAATCATGAAAGTTGCTCTGCACAACGCGGCCACCCTGGATGTTGATTCTGCCGTATAAGGCCGCCGTGAGGCCGTAGACGATGCCACTTTCCATTTGTGCCCTAACGATCGCTGGGTTTACGACCATTCCACAGTCAATCGCACACCACACCTTATGCACGTGTAGCTGGCCATCCTGAATAGAAATCTCTGCGACCTCAGCCACGAATGACCCGAAGGATTCCGCAACCGCGATTCCACGTGCCCGCCCGCCAGGAACTGGTGATGCCCATTCCGAAGCCTCCGCCACCGTGTCGAGGACTGCTCTGTGGCGAGGATGCTCGCTCAGTAATTCTCTCCGATACTCGTAGGGATCCTGACCGGCAAGATCAGCCAACTCGTCAATGAAAGATTCTACCACAAAAGCATTCTGGGTATGCCCCACAGACCTCCAAAAACCAACTGGAACGGGCAGGTCCACCTTTGAATATGTCACCCGCACATTCGGTATATGGTATGGCTGATCTTGCGCACCTTCAGTGGATGTGGGGTCACTAGTTCCTGCCCAGTTTGTTGCAAAGTCGGGAACCCAGCTTGGCACCATCCGCTGTAAAATCGACTGACTAGCGATCCGGTGACACCAAGCTTCAGGCATCCCATCTACTCCTAGTACTGCGGAAAAGTCATGGTAAGAGGCAGGTCGATAGAAATCGTGCTGCATGTCGTCCTCGCGGGTCCAGATGACCTTGACTGGACCATCAACCTTACCAGCTAACTCCGCTGCCTCGCGAACGAAATCTTGCTCGGCACGACGGCCAAAGCCTCCGCCCAAGAATGTGGTATGAACCACTGTGTTATCAGCGCTTACTCCAGCAGCTTTTGCAGCCACTTGGCGTGCACCACCACCCACGAGGCCCGGAGCATTCTGGAACTGTGTAGGGGCCCACACAGTGCACTGACCATTCCGAACCCATGCAGTGCAGTTCATCGGCTCCATAGTTGCATGCGCAAGATATGGAAGCGTATATGCCGCCCTTATTTGTTCTCTATCCGAGGTCAGAACCGAATCGATATCACCCTCTTTGCGAACCGTCGCTCCATCCTCATCAGCTGCTTCTTTAAGGAGATCTGAGATTTCTGTGTCATCCAGAGTACTCCATTCCCCATCCGCCCACTCGATCGTTAGCAAGTCCCGCCCCTCTTTGGCTGCAACGTACCCGTCTGCAACCACTGCAATTCCGCTTTCTAATTCGACGACTTCATCAACACCCTGCACTTCAAGTGCGCCAGTGGAGTCAAACGCACGGAGCACACCTCCAAAAACTGGAGAGCGAGCAACCACAGCCACCCTTGTGTTGCTAGGACCAGCATCCATACCGAAAATGGCCTCGCCCGTCGTCTTGGCAGGGACATCTAGCCGAGGTGCCGGCGTACCGATAACTCTGAATTCAGAGGGACCTTTGAGTGGCACGTCCTTGGGTATATCCAGTAACGCAGCGGCCGAAGCTAGCTGAGCATAGGTAAGCTTAGAGCCGTCTGGGTGAAGAGCCTTGCCCTCGTTCATCTGGACTTGATCAGGTGCGAGCCCCCACCTCTGAGCTGCGGCTTCACGAAGCATCCACCTCGCCTTTGCCCCCGCCTCACACAGCGGAAACCAAGAGTCCCGTATACTTGTACTTCCTCCGGTCAACTGCATGCCACCCATCGCAGTTCCGTACGCAGGGTGGGCTGGCGCAAACGCAAATGAGACCTGAGAGAGAGGCACATGTAGCTCCTCAGCTACCAACTGAGGTAGCGCGGTGGCAACTCCTTGGCCCATCTCAGACTTGGCGACCATCACAGTGATCGAACCGTCCACATCAATACGTAGGAACGCGCTAGGCGAGAAGACAGCATCTGTCGGCGGGGCCTCGGGTCCTTTGATCACCCGGTATGAGACTCCTAGTGTGAGCCCCGCACCAGCCAAAACACCGATTTTCACAAACGACCGCCGGGATAGGTTCTTTCCGATGTCCCTACCCTCTATCGGGTCACCATGCTGATCCTTCACTCTTCGCCCCGGGCACCATCGTCAGTCGAAGCTAGCTGCCTTTGGATGCCTGCCGCCCTATGGATTGCCCGTCTGATCGCGGGATAGGTGCCGCACCGGCAGATGTTACTCGACATCGCTCCGTCGATGTCTTCATCAGTGGGATTTGGATTCGCTGCCAATAACGCGACAGCCGATACAATCTGACCCGATTGGCAATATCCGCATTGGGGAACTTGCTCCTCAACCCAAGCTTCTTGGACCGAGTGCGCACCTTTCTCGGAAAGCCCTTCTATCGTGATAACCTCAGAGCCTTCAGCAGCGCTAATTGGCATCTGGCATGATCTCGTCGGTTGGCCATTCACAAGAACCATGCAGGCTCCACACTGTCCGATCCCGCACCCGAATTTTGTGCCGGTTAATTCCAGTGACTCCCGAAGAACCCAAAGAAGCGGGTTCGCGCTGGGAACGTTGAGTTCCTGGGGCTCACCGTTGAGTGTGAACTTCACCATCTCTTATGCCTACCGATCAAGAATCTTTAGTCCTCAATAATGGCCTAAACTACCTGTCTTACGCCACAGACTTCAGCAAATAAGAACGTTCGGAGCGGATAGTAACTGCGTACTACCAGCATTCAGGAATGGAATGGTGGCGAGAGTGATCAAACGACGATTAATTAAGCTCGTATGAATCGTTGAGTCCTTCGACAAAGGCCTAGTGACCATGTACCAGCCGCCTTTCTGGATCTATAGCAGACGCCATCTCCTCTTCTGGTCCGTCAGTATCGTGCTCTTCGCGGGTATATCTGCCTGTGGAGCAGACTATGATACAGTAATCCAGGGCGGACGCGTTATGGATCCGGAATCCGGACTAGACAGTGTGGTGAACATAGGAATACTAGAAGGACAAGTACGTGCAATCTCAGGGGACAACCTAGACGGCAGCCGGGTTATTGATGCTACCGGATTGATCGTCGCACCTGGCTTTGTCGACCTTCATCGGCATGGACAAAGTGAAAGAGCGTATCGTCTACAAGTTCAAGATGGTGTCACAACTGGTCTTGAGCTTGAGATCGGGACTCCTAACGCAGCAACTTGGTATGCCGCAAGAGAAGGTGGTCAACTCGTAAACTATGGGGTTTCCATAGGCCACATCGGAGTTCGAGCGAGAGCCATGGGAGACTCCGTGCTCGGTAGTGGGGGAATAACGGCGAGGCAACAGTCCTCACCGGACCAGATCTCTGAGACCGAGCAACTCATCCGTGAAGGATTAGCCCAGGGTGCTATAGGCGTGGGCTTTGGAACTGCCTACACGCCCGGGGCAACAATGGATGAGATCGAACGTATGTTCAGCATAGCCGCCGATCTCGGAGTCACTGCTTTTGTCCACATGCGCGGTGGCTTGGAGGGACTCGACTCAACGCTGACAGCTGCGAATAATGCTGCCGCATCCCTTCATATCGTGCATGCTAACTCAAGCGGAGGTGGAAACATCCTAGAGTTTCTAGAGATGATCCAAATGGCGCAGGATGAAGGACAAGATGTAACTACAGAAGCTTATCCTTACGGAGCCTCACAAACTGGCATCCAATCTGCACTCTTCGACGATTGGGAAAGCTGGGATGATGAGCGATTTGAACGGCACCAGTGGGTCAGGACCGGGGAACGTCTAAATCGTGAGACCTTTAGTAAGTACAGAGAAGATGGTGGTTCTGTCATTATCCATGGACGAACAGAAGAAATGACACTTGCTGCAGTCACCAGTCCATTAACGATCGTCGCTAGTGACGGAGGCACGGGTCACCCTCGGGGAGCAGGAACATTCGCCAGAATCCTTGGCCGATACGTCCGTGAACAGGGTGCCTTAGAACTAATGGATGCTCTGGCGAGAATGACGATTCTCCCAACTCTGAGGCTTGAGGAGTTTGTACCGGCTATGAAGACAAAAGGACGGATTCGTATAGGATCAGATGCTGATATCACAATCTTTGATCCAGAAACGGTGATCGATCGCGCGACTTACTTGGAAGGATCACTCACCTCTGATGGGATTGAATACGTCCTAGTCAATGGAATCCCAGTAGTGTATGAGGGTGAGATCGCTGAAGGTGTTAGGCCGGGGAAAGCGGTAAAGGCTGAGATGAATTAGCCTTCATTTAGTCAAAGACTATCGTTCCATTAAGCGTTCTGGAGTGAGAATATAAGCCCGGATCAAGCAGTTCATCTTATCGCAAGCTATTCTGGACTTAAATCTTTACGATCCTCCTTTGCTCGGCATCGGAAGCAAGTTTATGAAGAGCCACAAAACTGAGGATACGAAGCGCGTAACTACCCCCGAGCCTCTCGAGAGGCAATTGGGGCTCAGGGATGTCTACGCACTTGCTACAGGGGCTACGCTTAGCTCTGGCTTTTTCTTACTGCCCGGATTAGCTGCAGCCAGTGCGGGTTCGGCTATGCCACTCGCTTATCTATTAGGAGCCATAATCCTGGTACCCGGCCTACTTAGTATGGCCGAACTTTCAACCGCGATGCCCCGAGCTGGGGGGATTTACTACTTTCTCGATCGAAGCATGGGTCCGCTCATGGGGGCAATTGGCGGTTTTGGAACTTGGATATCACTAGTTCTTAAGACCGCTTTTGCACTTGTAGGTGTCGGTGCTTATCTGCAGATCTTTGCGCCGGACTTAGACATGGCTCCGATCGCTGCCGGTTTCGCGATTTTCTTCGGGGTTGTCAACTATTTTGGCGCAAAGAAAACCGGGTCATTCCAAGTATCGCTATTGATTGGCCTACTGGTGCTTCTGGTTTGGTTCTGTATCGCAGGGCTCCTGCAGATAGATGGCCCGAGATTCGAGGGGTTTTTCGAGTCTGGAACCGCAGGAATCATCAGCACTGCAGGGTTGGTTATCGTCAGCTATATGGGCCTGACCAAAGTGGCCAGCGTAGCTGAAGAAGTAAAAGATCCCGGGGTGAATCTCCCACTGGGTATGTTTCTAGCGTTTGGCACCGTTGTTGGCATCTATGTGGTGGGCACTTTTGTCATGGTTAGCGTAGTAGGTGTAGACACCCTAGCAAGAGATGGAGGAGACCTAACTCCTGTTGCCACCGTCGCAGAAGCCATCAGCGGCCGATGGGGGGCAATCGTTATGACTATAGCCGCTCTTCTTGCCTTCTCGTCAGTCGCAAATGCCGGGCTCCTAAGCGCTTCCAGATACCCTCTTGCGATGGGCAGGGACAGTATCCTTCCTGTCATTTTCAGCCGGATTGGAAGTCGAGGGACACCGGTAGTAGGAATCGGTTTTACTGTAGGCCTCATCCTTATCTGTGTGACACTATTTGATCCGACAGGAATCGCGAAGCTCGCAAGCGCCTTTCAGCTTACGGTATTTGCACTAGCCTGTTTAGCAGTCATCGTGATGAGGGAGAGTAGGATCGAGGCATATGACCCTGTCTTTACTTCGCCACTATACCCGACTGTTCAGATCTTTGGGATCCTGGCTCCGTTCTGGCTCATTGTGAACATGGGGCTTCTTCCGACCCTCTTCACATTCGGTCTCATCTTATTCGGGGCTATGTGGTACACCTACTATGCTCGGCACCGAGTGGACCGAGAGGGAGCGATCTTCCATGTCTTCGAGCGTCTTGGAAAAAGACGTTACGAAGGCCTAGATATGGAATTGCGCGAAATCATCAAAGAGCAAGAGACTCGGGATTCTGATCCCTTCGATCAGGTGGTCACTGAAGCGTATGTAATCGATATCCTGCACCAAACCACTTTCCAAGAATTAGTTACGCGAGCATCACAAAAGCTCTCAAATGAGCTTCCTGTTTCGGCAAGCCAACTAATCCCGGGCTTTCTCGAAGAGTCTAGCATAGATGTGACTCCCTCCGCTCATGAGGTGGCCATTACGCATGTGCGAATTAACGGCTTAGAGAGACCTCACATGCTTCTTGCGAGAGCGAAAGATGGTCTTCGGATCTATACCACATCCGATGCTGAGTTGGGTCGTAGCCCAGATGATTTGATTCGAGCAATCTTCTTCATCGTTACTCCTGAAGAGAATCCTGGACAGCACGTTCGACTCCTCGCCCGAATCGCCAAACGTGTGGAAGATGAAAGTTTTATACCTGAGTGGCTGGAAGCTCGAACAGGCCAAGGTCTTAAGGAAGCACTCTTCCACGAAGAGGTGATGTTCACGATGCGGCTAGAACACGGGCTGCCTGGAAAGGATTTGATTGGCAAGCAGATCCGAGAATTTCCTCATCCAGAAGGTACCCTGGTTGCTATGATCAGACGCTCTGGAGAGCTGATCATACCCCGTGGTGAAACAGAGCTATTCGAAGATGACCGGCTCACTCTTATAGGAAGAGCAGAAGGAATCCAGCAACTCCGTGAGCTATATGGTATCCGCACCAGAGACTAGAGGTACTCGCGCACCAGTCGCCTATGCCCCCTATTCAGCGCCTGTAGGGATATGAGAGGAGGCTATCAAGAATGAAGGCTCGATACATAGCGTGCTCGACAATAGCAGCTATTTCGCTGATCGCTGCGCTCGTTCTGGAAGCAGCTGCACAGGTGACGTACACCACAGAGCAAGCAACAGCAGGAGGCGTCGCGTACGAGCAGCACTGCGCTGAATGCCACCTACAGACGCTTGTAGGTTCGTTCGAGGCCCCCGAACTCGCCGGACAAAACTTCCTTGCCTACTGGGGTGGGCGGCCGGTCGCAGAACTCATGGAAATGGTGATATCAATGCCACCGGGCGAGGAAGGCTCACTCGATCAAGCCGTATATGCAAATATCGTCGCTTATCTCCTAGAGAGAAACGGATTCCCGTCCGGTCCTGCGGAACTTCTAGCTGATGCGACTGGCACACTGGCAGGCTCCACAGGACCACAAGAGACGCCCACTACAACCCCGTCCCGGGGTACTGGCCCAGCGACCCCAACCAGGACAGCATTCGGTGGCCGTGGCTCCAGTGATGGCACGTCTACATTCCACGAGGTTACAGATTTCCGTCCAGTAACTGATGAGGAGTTGGTGAACCCCGACCCTGGGGACTGGCTGATGTATCGGAGAACCCTCGACAGCCAAGGATATAGCCCCCTCGATCAGATCAACCGTGAAAACGTAACCGACCTGAGACTGGCCTGGGTGTGGGCGATGGACCAGGGGGCTAACCAGCCTACACCGCTCGTTCGTGGGGGAGTCATGTATCTCACACACCCCATGAACACCATACAGGCACTTGATGCAGCAACTGGTGAGTTGCTGTGGGAATACCAAAGAACTTTCCCAGAAGGGTATCGAGCATTCTTCTCCCAACTCCGCTCGATTGCGATCTACGAGGATAAGATTTTCGTCCCCACCAAGGACGCTTGGCTGGTCGCCTTGGATGCAAGAACAGGCCAGGTAGTTTGGGAGACCCAGATAGCTGATTACCAACAAGGCTACACGAATGTCGCGGGACCAATCGTAGCTCGCGGAAAAGTCATTAACGGCATTAACGGGTGCGGGCGATTTTTTGAAGAATCGTGCTTTATTACCGCGCACGATGCAGCAACTGGTGAGGAGCTCTGGAGGACTTTCACAATTGCCCGACCAGGTGAATTCGGTGACGACACCTGGGGAGACATTCCGTTCGAACTGCGTGGTGGTGGAGATGCCTGGATTACGGGTAGCTATGACCCAGATTTGGATCTCATCTACTGGGGAACCGCGCAGGCAAAACCTTGGGTGCCAGCTAGCCGAGGTATGACTACAGCAGACGCTGCTCTTTACACGAACTCTACACTTGCAATCGACCCAGAAGATGGCCGGATCGTATGGTACCGGCAGCACGTCCCAGGGGAAGCTCTCGATCTCGATGAGACATTTGAACAAGTATTGATTGATCGTAACGACGAAAAACTCCTCTTCACGATTGGGAAGCACGGAATCCTTTGGAAGCTGGACCGTATGTCTGGGGAGTTTTTTGGATACAAAGAGACCGTGTATCAGAATGCCTTCGATTTCATCGATCCCAATACGGGAGCAGTTACCTACCGGCAGGATATTCAGGACGCAGAGGTAGGCGAGTTCGTCTCGGTATGTCCGAGCACGGCTGGGGGACATAATTGGCCAGCAATGGGTTACAGCCCGGAAACCAATGCAGTCATCATCCCACTAAGTCAGACCTGTCTGAATATCTCTGGGCGAGAGATTGCTCTCGAAGTCGGATCTGGAGGAACGGGAGCCGCTCGTAGTTGGGAAGAGATGCCTGGCACAAATGGCAATCTCGGTAAACTTGCCGCTTACGACATCGACACCCTAGAGGAACTTTGGAGTGTCGAACAGCGTGCCTCTTTCCTGACCGCTGCGCTTCCGACTGCAGGTGGACTCGTCTTCGCTGGAGATCTGGATCGTTACTTCCGGGCCTATGACGTGAGAACCGGTAGCACTTTATGGCAGACCAGACTGGGCACTTCTGTTCAAGGATTTCCGGTCACATACAGCGTAAACGGTGAGCAGTACATAGCGGTGTCGACAGGGTTAGGAGGCGGCAGCCCGAGAGATGTTCCACGGAGGGTTTCACCAGAGATCAGACACCCAGGGACAGGGAATGCACTCTATGTCTTCAAGCTCCCTTCGGGCTGAGATAAGACGTATAGCTGATCAGACTATGACATTCTTAATGAAAGGGCCGTGTATCTTGAAGCTTTTGATGTTCGTTGTTGTTTTGTCCTGTTCGCTGCCAGCAAAAGCTCATGCCCAGATAGAAGTTACTGAGGCATCGATCGCTGAACTTCAAGAAGCGATGGAAACTGGGGTCGTGACATCGGNAGAGATTACTAGGATGTATCTCTCCCGGATNCGNGCATACGATAAGGACGGCCCGATCCTGAATGCGATGATTTGGGTAAACTGGGATGCNGTTGCNGAAGCCCAAATGCTCGACCGCGAACGTGCGAGAACGGGNCCGAGAGGACCTCTGCACGGTATCCCGGTCATTCTCAAGGACAACTACGATACTTTCGACTTACCCACGAGCGCTGGGACACTCGCCCTTGCGGGAAATATTCCACCTAATGATGCCCGGCAAGTTCAGAAGCTCCGAGAGGCCGGGGTAGTTATTCTTGGAAAGTCGAATATGCATGAACTGGCAAGTGGCATTACGACCATCGGGTCCCTTGGAGGACAAACCCTCAACCCCTATGACTTAAGAAGGAATCCGGGTGGCTCAAGCGGTGGTACCGGAACCGCGATTGCCGCAAGCTTTGCCGCAGTCGGTTGGGGTAGTGATACATGCGGTTCGATTCGCATTCCTTCATCGCAGAACAACCTTGTTGGCCTACGACCTACCAAGGGACTTTCAAGCATTGACGGGATTGTCCCTCTATCTCATACCCAAGACGTCGGAGGGCCGCTCGCTAGAAGTATAGAAGATTTAGCGATTGCACTCGACGCAACTATTGGCGCGGATCCTGCAGATCCTGCGACAGCGATACTGGAAGGAAGAGAACTCCCAAGCTTTGTTAACACCCTAGACCCTAGCGCTCTTTCCGGCGCGCGCATTGGGATCCTTGAATCATACTTCGGTGCAGGGGGTGTAGAGGCACCAGCGGCAAATATAGTCCGGCAAGCAATCGTGAAAATGGTCGAGTTAGGCGCTGATACGATCACTATTGAGATCCCAAATCTCCAGAACCTTATCTCAGGCTCGGGCGTAATCGGTCATGAATTCAAGTGGGACCTCATAGACTACTTATCAACCGTGCCCGATTCCCCCGTGAGTTCACTCGAAGAGATGCTTGAATTGGGATTGATCCATGAGGCACTAACTCCGGGGATGCGAAGGAGAAATGCCCCAGAAAGCAGAGATACGGGTGCTTATGCGACAGCCCTGGCCAAAAGAGAGCCACTCAGAAACGCTGTCGTATCAGTGATCGAAGAAAATCAACTCGACGCGCTGGTTTATCCAACTATGCGAGAGCCACCCTCAATCATTGGGCAACCTCAGAGGGGATCTAATTGCTCGTTGAGTGCAAACACAGGACTGCCAGCACTGAGTATCCCGGCCGGATGGACAGGCGGGCTACCTATCGGGCTCGAACTATTAGGTCGCGATCTTGATGACGCCCGCTTGGTTGCCATGGGATACGCATATGAACAAGCAACGAAACACAGACGCACACCACTAAGCACGCCACCTCTATTGAATGGTAGGTCTGTAAAACCCATAACCTTTACTGCGCGAACAGCGGCTGATGCGGTTTCAGGATCTACCTTACGCGCTAGGGCAAGGGTACAGTTCACCTACAACCCTCTAAGTGGAACACTCGGGTACAACATTCGTGTGTCGGGCGTCAGAGCCAATGATGTGTTCGCTGTCGTCCTGAGTACCAACGATGATGAGGGGCGACCCTATATTGAGCGACGCCTATCAGGGCCAAGTGTTTTACCTGCCCAAGGCACGCTTACCTTGAGCACAGATGAGCGTAAACGACTCGAGTCTGGTGAATTCTACTTGGACCTCATGACTCGTGATCACCCCTTTGGAATCGGCAGAGAGCAGGTGCTTCCGGTTCGTCGGTAGCTACCGACATCTGTTTCAGGATTTGTGTCGTTAACCGCTAATCCCTCCCGGTAGCCCCAGCTAGCTAAGTGTCAGCCCTCCGCCTGAATCCTCGCAGCAATGGCTTGGACCTCATCTAAGACCCTGAGCAGGTTCCCACTCCAGAGCATTCCAATCTCCTCTTCCGTGTAGCCTCTGCGAACCAACTCGAGTGTCACATTGAATGTTTCGGATGCGTCATTCCATCCTTCAACCCCACCGCCACCGTCGAAGTCTGAACTAATCCCAACATGCTCCAAACCGATCAAGCCTACCATATAATCAATGTGATCTACGAAATCTGCTACATCCACAGGAGGTGCCGTGCTGGTAACCTCTGCTTCCATTCGGGAAGCGGCTGTGTTACGAAGCTCCTCCATATTGGCAGAGTAAGCACTCCTTGCATCTTCGCTTAAGCCCTGTAGCGCACCTCGACCCCCTCTGCCGCCTCGACCCCCTCTGCCGCCAAGTATCTCAAAGTCCATCTCCTCGGCGATGCTTGCTTCAAGTGCTTGCACTGCCTGTCGATTAGCATTGTTCTTCTCTGAGTCTAAATAACCCCGAAAAGCAACCGTCTGCACAACACCACCATTTTCTTTGAGCGCCATCAGTTGCTCGTCATCTAGATTACGGCTCACATCATTGAGCGCACGCGCAGATGAATGAGAGGCAATGACCGGTGCACGGGTCACCTCAAACATCTGCATGATTGCTTCTTTTGACGGGTGAGAGATGTCAACCATGATGCCCACACGGTTCATCTCGACAATCGCCTCACGTCCCAGATCACTTAACCCGTTGTGCAGCCACACACCATCTCTCTCTCCTGTATTCGAGTCTGAGAATTGGCTGTGACCGTTATGGGCTAGAGACATGTATCGGCCACCTCGTGCCTGAAAATCAGCAATGTTGGAGAGGTCGGTTCCGACTTGGTAAGCATTCTCTATTCCAATCATCGCGACCTTCTTACCCGAAGCCGCTATCCGGCGTACGTCATCCGAGGTCAATGCAAGCTCGATACGATCAGGAGCAATCTCCTCAGTCAATCTGTGAACTGCATCAAACTTTTCAATCGCCTGAGCATGAGCTCTGGCATAGCCCTCCTCTGAGAGCTCGCCCTGCCCTACAAAGACTATGAAGAACGCAACATCCAGCCCACCTTCTTCCATCTGAGGCAAATTCACCTGGGTTCCCAGGTCCATCGTGTAATTCCGATCAGCCGTAAAGTTGCTGGCATTGATATCGTCATGAGTGTCGAGTGTGATAACCCGATCATGGATACCTCGCGCGCGGGTGACCAAATCCGCTTCGGATTCTTGTGCCACCTCACCTCCTCCGCAAGCAATCATTAGCAGTGGCAAAGAAAGAAGTGTCATTTCATTGGAAAACTTCTTGAGCTTCATGTTCATTTTGGAATCCAGAGAATGCTTATCGTGTTGAGAGATTGTGATTCTACAGGAGCTCAGAGTACCAGGCCACCTAAAGAACTGATGGAGGCGGTACCCTGTATAGTTGAAGGTCTTGTCTTTTGCACCGCCCTCACCCTACCTAGACTCACTCAATACCCATTTGGATCAGGAGACTGCAAGATGCACCGGCACTGTTCTACATCTTTCTTGTCAGCTGCTATGATGCCTTCCCGAATTGTCATTATGCTGGTGTTTCTTAGTACCCTCAGCGCATGTCAGTCTGCCACCAACGAAGATGAACCAACTGTCGGCATGGAGCCTACTAATGATCTCAGCTTTGCTCCAACCGATGAACAGCGTGGCGAGATTCTCGCGACGGTTCAGGGAGTTTTTGATGCGCTTGCTGGTGATGCATCCAAGTTATCTGAAGTCATGATGCCAGATGTGATCATGAGGTCCAACAGCATCGAGGAGGATGGCAGTGTCACTTCATCCACTTCGACCGTTGCAGGACTTCGAGATCGGATCATCTCGAGTGGATCGATAATGGTCGAGCGTATGTTCGATTCGAAGGTCATGGTAAGCGGGCCGATCGCGACCGTATGGACCCCTTACGATTTCTACACGGGTGGGGAATTCAGCCACTGCGGTATCGATGTCGTTACCCTGCTCCACACTCAGGAAGGTTGGCAAATCATGTCGCTGGATTGGACTCGGCAACAGCCTCCCGCTTGTCAGCTACATCCCGATGGTCCGCCACAAGGAAGTTGACTCATCAAAGCTCTTAAGAGTGACCAATAGACTCCTATGATGACGGACAAGAGTGAAGACTCTCCCATAAACAAGGATGATCTAAATGATTTGGACTCGATTTGAAGTTATGGGAGTGCTGGCAGTGCCCCTTGGACTCATGCTTGCGCGAACAGATCTGCCACTCACTCTCGTAGCTCAGGGTGAAACCCAATTCTCCTATACAGAAGCCGAGATCAGCTTCTCTGAGGATGTTGCTCCTATCCTAGAGGAAAACTGTGTGATCTGTCATGGCGGAGCCGACGAGAATGGGGCGATTAAAAAAGAGATGGAACTCGACCTCACAAGCTACGATGCATTGATGGTAGGATCGGAATTTGGCTCTATCGTCGAACCAGGAAACGCGGAGGATAGCATCCTTTGGACAATGATCGAATTTGGGGACATGCCGCAGGACGGAGAACCTCTAACTACGGAAGAGCTTGAGGTAATTAAGACATGGATTGCTGAAGGGGCCCAAAACAACTGAAACAGTTTTAGTACGTGTCGTCACCGCTCCTCTGATTCAAGTGAAGCGGACCCTTTGATCTCAATAGTTTAGGTTCCGTTTAACCGCCTAATCAGAACACGGCGAAATTGGATAGGATGGCTCTCGCTCTGCAGTGCGATATACCCATGAGTTAGCAGTTGGCCATCAAGCTTCATAGCATCATCAAAGCCATCTACAGAGCCCCCGCCAACAGTTAGGTGCTCATATTCCAGTACCTTTTTGCCATTCACTAGGTGTGAGACGCCAGTGTCTGCCTGAACGGTGAGTTCTACAGTCACCCATTCATCACCATGAAATGTTTCAGAAGTAGAGTTTGTGCAGTGTGCTTGGACCTTTATCCCAGCCATCTCGACCTCTGTTCCGGGAGTACAAAGATTGGCGGTTGGACGCGCATCAGTACCGTTACCACCCAATAACTGTAACTCAAGGGAAACTGGAAAATCCTGAGCACGTAGCATCGAATTAGGATCCTGGGCGTGAAACATCACCCCACTATTCTTGAAAGCCCAATCTGGACCGCCTATGAGTTGTGTTCCGATAAAACGGTACTCGATGAGCAACTGATAATCGGAGAACGAATCTTCATAAAAGAGATGGCCAAATCGTTCATCGAAATTCTGATAATTTTCGTATCCGACAGTGAGCAGTCCATCCTCGATGCGGAACGTTCCTTCTGGGTCTTCTCCGAGTTCATTTCCACGAATCTTCGGTATCCAGCCGGTCAAATCCCGTCCATTGAAGAGCGCTATCCAGTCCTCATCTCCCAAGGACGACTCGGTCAATGAGGGCTGCGCACTGTCCTGCGGTATTTGCTGCGCTACACAGGCTCCTAGTGAAATCAATAAGAGCATTAGAACTCTCACACTTCCTCCATATCATCCGTTTGAATCGAGGATAGTGGTTTTTCTAGAGATGTCCTAGCAAATGAGGATGACCCAAGACAAGACGAGTCGCGGTTTTTCTAGTATAACAGCTAACTTAGACGCTACAATGTTCGCAAAAAGACTTAGTATTTAGCTCTAAACCACGGTATTTCACGAGGACCTGACATGACACCCAACATCCGCCGGATCGCGATCAATACCGGTGGCGGGGACGCACCGGGACTCAATGCAGTGATTCGAGCAGTGGTCAGATCCGCCGAACGGCGCGGTTGGGAGGTCTTTGGTATTAAGGACGGATATGATGGACTGTTTGAGCCAAATGGAGTCGTGCAGCTCGACAGATCATCCGTGCGAGGCATCACTCATTTGGGTGGTACGATCATCGGGACAACCAATAGAGGCGATCCTCTTAACTGGAAGATCGTAGATGAAAAAGGCTCCATCTCACTTATCGATAGGAGCCAAGAAGTGATCGATGCCCTAGCCTCGCATGAGATCGATGCCCTGATCGCTGTCGGCGGTGACGGCTCACTCTCGATCGCTCAAGCTCTTTTTGAAAAAGGACTCAACGTTATTGGAGTACCGAAAACCATCGATAATGATCTGGCTGCAACAAATCTAACGTTCGGGTTCCTGACCGCAGTTGAAACCGCAACTGATGCGATCGATAAACTCCACTCAACTGCTGAGGCACACGAACGAGTGATGGTTGTAGAACTAATGGGTCGGAACGCCGGTTGGATTGCGCTGTCTGCTGGAGTTGCAGCAACGGCTGACGTGATCTTGATACCGGAGATTCCTTACGACATCAAGCGGGTATGTGACAAGATCCAGGAGCGTTATTCTGAAGGTCGTAATTTCACAATCGTTGTAGTGGCAGAAGGGGCCTTTCCAGTTGAAGGAGAACCGCTTTTCCAGCGGCAGGGGGGTGGAAAGCAACACCTTGGCGGTATCGGTGCTCTGCTCGCAGAGGAGATCGCGGACACCACAGGGCAAGAGACTCGCCATCTAGTCCTCGGCCATCTTCAAAGAGGTGGCGGACCGAATGCTCAGGACCGTCTGCTGGCACTTCGGTTTGGGGTAGCTGCAGTTGATCTCGTCGCCGAAGGCCGATTCGGGTGCATGGTGGCACTCGATCCCCCTGATGTGCTCGCAGTTCCTTTATCAGAAGCGATCGCTGAAACGAAAAATGTTCCTATCACTAGTGATATACTGAACACGGCTCGAGCGCTCGGCACGTGCATGGGGGATTAAAGGCACGACGTTGCAGTAGGGGTCACTCTAATAGAGCAAGCAAGCGTTAGCTTCCTGGATTCAGGTCTTGTCTCCTTCAGCTCCGGAACTTTGTCATCCGAGGTGCTTGCCCCGGATCTCCCACTCTTCGAGCTTGGCGTTGTCAAGTTCCTAAACCCAACACGCTATGGTTGACGATACCCAGGAAACATCCTCTGGTGACAGCACTTTCCGCATCACACTTATCCGTGTAATCATCGTCCAAGTCATAGCACTAGGCCTGCTCTTGTGGCTCCAAATGCAATTTGGAAGATGAAAGCCACCAGTATTACCAACGGAATAGAGAACTGACGTAATGCATTGGGTCAATTGGTTAATTGTCATCGTCTACCTGGTTTGGGTAGTCGTGGATGGTATCAAGAAATCCAAGGACACTGATACAGTCTCAGGCTATTTCATCGCCAATAAGAGCTTGTCTTGGTGGGTCGTTGGCCTATCGGTGATGGCAACACAGCTTTCTGCGGTGACCATGATAGGCACGCCAGGCCAGGGCGCGACCGACGGAATCCGTTTCATACAACTATACCTCGGACTACCTCTGGCGATGGTGATTCTTGGCGTGACCATCGTCCCCCTCCTTCATGGCTCTGGGGTCTACACTGCCTACGAGTATCTAGAGCGCCGCTTTGACGCTAAGACGCGTTCTCTGACGGCATTTCTTTTCCTGATATCCAGGGGACTGTCGGTCGGAACCATCATGGCAGCACCAGGTGTGGTCTTCAGTGCCATCTTCGGAATTCCCCTGGTATGGGCTGTAGCTATGATCGGCGTTCCAACTGTCATCTATACCATGGTTGGAGGAGTCCAGGCTGTTGCATGGGCTGATGTAAAGCAAATGATTCTGATCGTGATCGCATTAGTCGCAATCATGTTTGTCCTGGTCATCCAGATGCCCGTCAGCCCAGGAGAGGCCCTCACGATTGCTGGAGCTACGGGCCGATTGCAAGCATTCGACTTCTCTTTCGACATGAGTGAGCGCTACACCTTCTGGTCTGGGGTGATCGGGGGAACGTTTCTCATGCTTTCTTACTTTGGCACAGATCAGAGCCAGGTCCAGCGTTATCTCACTGCACGATCAGTTCAAGAGGCCAGAAGCTCCCTGCTCATGAGTGCTTACTGGAAAATACCCCTCCAGGCGCTCGTACTCTTAGTTGGCATCGGAGTCTTTGTCTACTACCAGTTTGTGCGGCCTCCACTGCTCTATAACCCGGCCCATGAAGCTGCAGTAGTAGCAGCTAGGGGAGCAGAGTATGACGACCTTCAGAGAAGATATGCGGAGGCTTTTACACTGAGAGAGGAAGCAGCCCTGGCTGTCGTCGATGCTTCCGGAAGTAGTCAACAACCGATGGACCTTTTTCTCGCTCGCGAGCAGAGGATCCAAGAACTCCGCGGCGAAGCCCTCACGATGGTGGTGGAAGAGACGAACGAATCATCAACCGACGTGAATTATATTATCCCGCGTTTCGTTCTTTCCGAACTTCCAATCGGTCTGGCCGGACTTTTCATCGCGGGAGTCTTTGCTGCTGCTATGTCCAGTATCGCCGCCGAACTCAACGCCCTTTCCACCGCTAGTGTGATCGATTTCTATAGGCGATGGATCAAGCCACATGCCGATGATGCACATTACCTGACGGTATCGAAGGGGGCCACCGTTTTCTGGGGCTTCTTCGCGTGCATCGTAGCGACGTACGCTGCTACACTCGGATCACTGATCGAAGTAGTAAACCGTTTTGGTTCGTTTTTTTATGGTTCGATACTCGGTGTGTTTCTTCTAGCAATGGTGCCTATGGCCAAAGCGCGAGGGGCTTTTCTCGGGCTTATTATCGGCATGGCTACAGTCGCATATGTCGCATCCCAAACCTCCATAGAGTACCTATGGCAAAATGTCATTGGTGCGGTTGTGGTTCTCGCGGTGGGTGTGCCATTGAGCTTAGTAGACCAAGGGGAAGCCTAGGGGAACCCTTAGAGAAACACTCAGTAGACACCCGGACTTTAAGTACGCATTGGTCTCCGGATAGGCGTTCTAGTTTCCCCGAGTGAACTCCATCCACTCTACTGGTTCAAGTGAGATGAGATTAGCGAAAAGACGATAGGCACCAGGTACCCTACTCGCCCATTGCCGGAAAAATGCGAGTCCCGTGTAGATGAAGAGACCCTCCCCGACAGTGGCCACCAACAGCGAGCCGTGCCTTGCCTCTTCTCCCGGATCGTTCATCTCCAAGAGCGGTACGTAGGCATTATCCCAACTAGCAGCGAAGTAGAGACCTCTCTCCTGAACCCACCCTTCGAAGTCGAACTGAGTGATTTGATTAGGTGTAGTAAAAGCTGGTGATAAGGGAGCCAATAGGGTGACTTCCGCAGTTTCGTCTGATACGCGAGGAGATCCTCTCCCGACTTGGATTGCTTGGGGTGCGAGGGAACCCAAGCTTCCTCGGTTGTACTGCACTAATACGGTGCCGCCGGCTCTCGAAAAATCCAAAATTTGGGCACTCGCCGCACGAAGGTCTGGGCGAACTTCATATGCCCGCACCCCTAATACGAGAATGTCATAAGAACCAAAAGAGCCACTCCGAACTGTGTTCTCGTCCAGAACCTCAACTTCAACTCCGAGTTGGCGGATTGCTTCCGGACCATCATCTCCTGAACCCATGATATATCCGACCCTTAACCCCGGTGTGGCGGCTACAGGGAAGACCGTTATGGCCAACTCGGCATCAGAATACAGAGGTGACCGAGGGATATGTTCATAGTCGATAAGCGCGAAGCCTTCGGTATAGACATTGTCGTCATCTGTGCGCACAACAGCCTGGAAAGCATGGTCACCTAACGAGAGTTCACCCTGAGGTTGCACGGTAAACTCTAGTGTTCGCTCTGCCGCTGAATCTCTCAAATCAAATGAGTGATCTGCTGGTGTTACCATCCATCCCTGAGGTGCGACAAGCCTCACCTCACCCCGGGCACCTTCATCTTTCTGCGAGCGCACGATGACCGAAATCGACCGGGATTGTGTCTGATCCTGCGGCCAAGCAATTCCGCGCGGTGTGACGGCCACAGAAACTCCTGGCACTACCAATACCGGCTTCTCGAACTCACCGAATGACGGATCCACACCAACGTAGCGCCAGGGAACAACAGTCTCGACACGGCCGCCCATAGATTTGCCTTCGAGCATCTGCGAGAACACTGCCTTCCCCCGGACCGGTGCAGGATCGCGAGGCATCCCCCAGAGATCAGGTTCATCGGGCCATCGGTAGCGGGGGCCATCACGATCTTCCCTCAAGAAGTAGAGCCGTGACAGATCCGCATTATCTGATACTATCAAGTCAAAAGTCCATATTGCGAGCGTGCCCGCCATTACTTCTCCGTTTGCAGATAACCCGGAAACGGACATCTCACGAGCTTCCCAAGCTTCAGGGATCTCTAGGTCCACCATCGGATTCGTTAGGTGAAAATCACCACCATTCCAAAGGTGTGCTTGGACTTGGACGGCCTGACCCGGGACAAGAAGATCATCTGCCACCCTAACATCGAAGGTGATAGCCGATGCGGCCATCAATGCTTGCGTCGCTAGGGTTCTCTTCTTCGCGAGTGCAATCATGAATTCTTGGTCAGCTACCGTACCGGCCGCTGCTTGCGCTAGTACCAGATGTTCAAGTGCCTCTGCCAAATCTGGCACAATTGCAGAGGGATTCAGCCCGAAAATCCCTCGGGCCCTCATGACGGATGCCCGATAAGCTTCAAGGTGCGGAAGAACTCTAGCAGCCAAGCTGCTATCAAGTCGGGCTGTGATACCTACCAACGTCGTATCAATGCCCGAAAACATCCCATCGTCAGATCCATCAATGTGAGTGTCGACAAGAGTTAGGCCCGTGTCCTGTGGCCCGAATGGCTGAGGCGCACCCATATCCTGTGACCGATGTTGGCTTCGACTCTCCATTGAAAGCTGGAACAAAGAGCGACCTAGCAAAGGATCATGACTTCCGGTATCGATGACTGTGATATCGTCGTTAGTGCCCTCTCTACCACCGAAGAAGCGTCTTCGAGATGTCTCGTACAGTTTTGCTGGCCTCCAAGGCTCAACACCGTGTTCAAACTGTTCCGTGAATCGGCTGCGATCTCCAGCAGCTTCAAAAACCTCCCGTGCTATGATCCCAGAAGCTTGATGCTGCCCATGCCCGTCACGTGGGGTACCGCTGAATTCTGACACAATCACATGTGGTCGAAACTTTCTTACAACCCATGTCACATCTTCGAGGAGTTCTTCACGAGACCACAGTGACAATGCCTCATCGGCACTCTTAGAGAATCCATAGTCGAATGCTCGGGTGAAGAATTGCTGCCCACCATCCAAAGTACGAGCAGCCTCTAGTTCACCTGTACGGATAACGCCCAGGCCTTCCCAGAGCTCAGGACCAATGAGGTTTTGGCCCCCGTCACCACGAGTCAGTGCGAGATAAGCGACCTCAACGCCCCAGCCTCTAGCAAGGGCAGTGAGAAGGCTCGTGTCCTCATCATCCGGGTGGGCACCGATGATGAGGACACGCTTTACTCCATCCAACTGGCGAAGCAAGAGACCTGTGGGCACTATCCCGGTGCCTCTCATTGACTGGGCATCTACACTCGGTGGAATAGCAATGAGCGCCAACATACTCAGTGCTGTAAACCGCTTAACCCACACTCTGCATAGCCTCATCATGGTTCCTATCGGAAGGCGTAGGTGTCGAGACCAAAGACTAGTAAAGATAGACGCTGGAGTCTCACGACCGATACCCGTAACAAACGGGCACCCAAAACGGTGAGAGTACAGTTGGCCCACGTCACTCCCTCTAGCTGTCCTTTGGCCATGGCAAAGCAAGAGATGCTGGAGCCCGTGACTTCCCTACCCAACCTGCTAACGCTAATAAAGTGAGGAGGTAGGGGAACGCTAGGAACAACTGATAAGGGACAGTCAGCCCTAGCGTTTGGGCTTGAAACTGAAGCGCTGATGCCGCCCCAAAGAAAAGTGCAGCGAGAAGAACAAGGAGTGGATTCCACCGCCCTAGTACGACTACCGCAATCGCGATAAAACCGCGTCCAGCACTCATGTTCTCAGCAAAAGTTCCAGCGTGTGCAAGGGCAAGGTGTGCGCCTGCTATACCGGCAAGTGTACCACCAAACACCGTTGCCCAGAAACGACTCTGCTTCACCCGCACGCCAGCGGCTGCAGCTGCATCCGGTTCCTCTCCGACAGCTCTTAATTCCAAACCCCACTCCGTACGGTACACGAAATACCAGAGCGCTGGTGCCAATAGATACGTGAAATACGTAGTTGGCGCCTGATTGAAGAGGGCTGACCCGATGATTGGAATGTCCGATAGTAATGGGATTGGTACCGAAGACAGAGTAGGTAGGGCTAACGCCGTTCCCGTGGTCCCGAAGCGAGCCTGGTATATTGCACCTGTGAACCCTAGGCCACCTAGAGTTATAGCAGTCCCGGTGAT
>PBPC01000004.1 GCA_002724575.1 Gemmatimonadota bacterium
TGAGCCATTTGAGGTCACTCTGGAAGCTCTCGAACGCAATCGACTCGGGGTCGGAGATCTTCTCCCAGAAGCTCGCCGTCATCTTCTCCTTAATGATGATGCAGATGTGCGTGTGCGCGAAGCTGCACTCAACCTGCTGTCCTACCGAATGCGAACCCGCAGTGAACTCAAACGTCGGCTGAGACAAAAAGACTTTCGGCCCGCCCGCATTGACTTGTGTTTAGACCAACTCGAAGCCAAGGGCTTCCTTAATGACGAAGCGGCAGCCGCAGCTTTTATCCGTGATCGCTTGCGCCACCGCCCCCGAGGAAAAGCTCGCCTCTCTTCAGAGTTACGGTCGAAAGGTCTCGATGCAGATATCATAAATCGAGTCATCAATGATGTCTTCGAAAATGAGGGGACTGATGATTTATTACTCGCACGGCAAGTAGCTGAAGGATGGCTGAGACGACAAAACCAAGATACGGTAAAAACACTCGCAGATACTGCTCATTCCCAAAGCCGCGAGAAGGTCCGCAGAAGACTTTACGGCCATCTGACACGAAGAGGATTCCGCGGTGATGCCCTGAGGACTGCAATTGAAGAGACAATTGAGGCTGCTCGAAATTAACATCCCCTACCACACTCCATTCTTTGAAGGGGCATCATTATTCCCGGCATGGCTATTAGATTGAGCCATACCTAAAGGATCGAGGGATCACCTCATGCACGGTATACGTCGATGACAGTAAGGACCCTAGTAACCCAGCTGTTAAACACGGCCTTACTGCTATTACTCTCGTCTCCTATTCAGGCCCAAACAGCCCGTGAGATCATCGACCGTGTTGATCGACTTCTTCGAGGCGAATCAAGTCGCGGGCAGATCACAATGGAGATCACAACAGAGCACTGGTCCCGCTCTCTGGACATGGAAATCTGGTCACTGGGTGTTGAGCACTCCTTAGTTCGTGTGCAGTCACCGGCCCGTGAAGAAGGCACCGCTACTCTTAAAGCCGGCCAAGAGGTGTGGAACTATCTGCCCCGTGTCGACAGGACGATCAAGGTCCCGCCCTCACTCATGATGGGCTCTTGGATGGGGTCTCACTTTACCAATGACGACCTCGTGAAGGAAAGCCGGATCGTGGATGATTACGATTTTGAAATATCGTTCGAGGGTGAACGAGAGGGGGTTGAAGTCTGGGAATTTCAACTCACTCCACGTCCTGAGGCGCCTGTCGTCTGGGGACGTATCGAAGAGCAAGTTCGCAAGGCTGATTTGATGCCAACGTGGATCCGCTACTACGATGAGGATGGTGACTTAGTTCGGACACTTACCTTCTCAGGGTATAAAACTATGGGTGGCCGACTCGTTCCTGCATCAATGCTCGTGACTCCGGCAGATAAGCCGGAGGAACAGACTGTCCTCACCTACCACGAACTGGATTTCGACATCAGCGTGGATGAAAGCTTCTTCAGCCTCCGGAATCTTAGGGCACGACGATAGCAGATGGCCCATGACCGACTATGGTGGCGGGTGGCGTGGAGAAACCTCTGGAGAAACCGCCTTCGCACACTGATTACAGCGTCTGGGCTAGCATTCGGATACCTAGGGGCAGTGCTGATGGTAGGAGTGAGCGACGGCATGTTGGTGGAGCTCATTGAAAACGGTACTCGCCTCATGCTCGGAGAGGTGCAAGTCCACTCCGAAGACTATCTGCCGGAACGCAATATGCACCGTACGATCGGTGGATATGAGGGGACTGACTTAGAGATCTTCCTGAACCAGATCAATTCGCAAGAAGACGTGACCGCCGCTGCACCCCGCGCCTACGGTGGAGGCCTACTTTCTTCTGGCGAAGAGACCCAGGCAGCACTCCTCATGGGCATCGATCCTGACCGCGAACCTCATGTCACCACGCTTCTCTCTAGGGTTGTACATGGTAGACCTCTAGTTACTGGGGCGAATGAAATCCTTCTTGGATCTGAAATGGTCGAACAACTCGGCACAGCGCTCGGAGACGAGATCGTCGTAGTCGCGCCCTCCTCAGATGGTTCAATGGGAAACGATCTCTTTACCCTAGTGGGGACATTTGATACCGGGATACCAGCGATTGACCAAAATTATGGCTTGCTCGCCTTATCCGACCTCCAGTTTCTGATGGCAATGGACCCAGCCCGCATCCATGAGGTTGCGATAACTGTGGGCAATGCACAGGACAGTCCTCGCATTGCAGAAACTCTTCGGGAATTTCTTTCAGACACTGAGTTACCGGTTCAGGTCAGTTCATGGACGGATCTGCGTCCTGAACTTGCGGAAATGGTTAGTCTCATGAACGCATTTCATTTCATCGTTGTCATTATCATCTTTGGTATGGCAGCCTTCGGTGTCGCGAACACCATGCTGATCGGAACGTTCGAGCGCCGCCGTGAATTCGCTGTCGTTCGCGCACTAGGCACCGCACCAATCGGGATCGGACAGACAGTTGTTTATGAAGGGATCGTTCTCGGGATGATTTCTCTGGTCGCTGGATCTTTGATTACTTGGCCGATTCTCGTGTGGTTGCACAACTCACCCATAGATCTAACCCAGGTTAGCAGTGGTTTCAGCGTTGGTGGTGCTCAGTGGAGGCCGGTCCTGCGCGTCGAGTATTCTATAGAATCACCGATTGTAGCCGGTCTTGGATTATTCCTCACATCCATCCTGGCGGCAGTGTACCCAGCCTGGAAAGCAACTCGAGTTTTGCCTGCAGATGCGCTAGCTGACCGATGAGGCTGATGGTTCTCCTTAAGTTGGCAATGCGTAGTGTAGGACGAAATGTGCGCAGGAGCATATTGACTTCATTAGCAATGGTACTCGGCCTGGCACTCCTTGTGTTTTCCCGAAGCTTGGCCGAGGGAGCGTATGATGAGATGATCGATTCGGGTGTCCGGATGGGAAGCGGACACATTGCGATTCAAAACCCCGAATACCTAGCAAGTAGAAAGCTCGAGTACCGTCTCGAAGAGAAATTGGTAAACCTCGCATCAGAAATGACACAGGATGTCTTAAAAGAATCACTAGTCACTTGGGTTCCTCGCCTCTCAGTCGACGGACTTGCCAGCTCAACCGCAGCAGCGGTTCCGGTCCGAATCGAGGGAGTAGATCCCGACAGAGAGAGAACCTTTTCAAACATTGAAAGCCACCTAAAGGATGGCCGTTACCTGGAAACAGGAGATCGCCTGCACGCATACATTGGAACTGAATTAGCTCAAAGGCTTGATGTGCAGGTCGGAAGCCGCTTTGTGCTCACCGCGCAGACCGCTACAGGAGATGTAGAGGGTCAACTTGTCCGCGTAGCTGGCATCTTTCAGACGGGGATTCCCGAGGTCAATCAATCGCTAATCCATATACCGATTAATACAGCACGCGAATGGCTACATACCCCTGGGGCAGCTTCAACCCTAGCATTCCTACTCAAAGGAGCCGAGCTGACGAATATTGGAGTCGAAACTCTACAGCTGAAATTAGAGAATGAGCGGAAAATCCGGGTTCTTGGATGGCAGGAGTCGTCCCCAGAGTTAGCAGCAGCGATCCGCCTCGACTCAACCGGAAACTACATCTTTCATTCGATCCTTCTCGCTATCATCGCACTCGCGATACTCAACGCAGTCATGATCTCCGTATTGGGGCGTCGCCGTGAGTTTGGTGTTTTGCAAGCGATGGGACTTACCGGTGTAGAAACCGGATTTGTTGTTTTCTTAGAAGGACTTTTCCTCACGTTTATAAGTGGCGTAGCCGGTATTTCTGCCGGCCTACTTTTCACCTGGGGATTGTTCAGGGATGGACTCGACTTCAGCATCTTCATGGAAGACGGCATGGAGTTCGGTGGTCAAATTATGGAACCCATTATCATCCCCCGCTTTAGCGTGGAACAAATTCTTATCAGCACCCTTGTAATTCTATCGATCGGAACAATCTCATCCCTTTACCCCGCGTTGCGTGCATCCAAGTTGGATGTCGCTGAAGCTATGAAATTCGAGCAATGATGAAGACTGCAGTCCGGACAACGAACCTCTGGAAAATCTATCCGCAAGAGCCGGATCCTGTCGAAGCAGTTCGAGATATCTCCATCAAGATAGAGACTGGTGATTTCGTTGCGATGGCGGGGCCCTCAGGATCTGGTAAAACGACCATGCTCAACATGATCGGAGGGCTTACCCGACCGAGCCAGGGTCAGATCTCGATAGGTGACCAAGAAATCACAGAAATGACTGATAAAGATTTAGCACAGCTGCGACTCGAGCATATCGGCTTTGTCTTCCAGTCATATAACCTTTTACCCGTGCTTACTGCACTCGAGAATGCAGAATTCACACTCCTTTTGAGTGGTATTCCCAAGGATGAGCGTCGTAAGAGGGTGCTGGAACTCTTTAATAAGATCGGCCTAAGCGGACTAGAGGATCGTAAGCCTGGGAAACTCTCCGGAGGACAGCAACAACGCGTAGCTGTAGCCCGTGCGGTAGTAGCAAATCCTGCTCTCATCCTCGCCGACGAGCCAACTGCGAATCTCGATTCTAAGGCAAGCGCAGATCTACTCGACGTTATGGAGCGACTCAACCAAGACCATGGCACGACTTTCTTATTCTCAACCCATGATCCTCGGGTGATGGAAAGGTCGAGGCGCCTGATCACACTGGTTGACGGGCAAATCGAATCGGACAAACGGCAAAATCACTTGTCCGTTTCTTCGTGAGGATACCGGCCGCTCTTTTATTCATAGCGACCATTCTTCCTAGTGTCGCTAAAGGACAATTAGAAGTCTCAGCATATGTCCTTAGTGTTGGAGGATACCAGGGGAGTTCTGCTTTGGGAGAATCCGAAAGCACAGCGCTAGCGCGTACTCGACTTATGCCAGTGCTCACTTCAGGCGGCCTCACCCTTGATATCGCCTACGAGCACGTATTATCGCAGGCACGAAGTTCAACAGGATTCTCCATTACCGCACCTGGAGGATCGGCTGCACGAACAGGTGATTGGCTAGGCCTGGATTGGGACCTTCACTCTGGGTCCAACACTAAATGGCGCCATCGTCTCGATCGGATAAGTCTGGGCTTTTCTGGTGGTCCATTAGAAATCACAATCGGCCGCCAAGCAGTCTCATGGGCTACCACATTGATTTTGACACCGGCAGACCCATTCGCACCATTCAATCCCTCAGACCCATTTCGAGAATATCGGGGAGGGATTGATGCTTTGCGAGTCAGGCTTTTCACCGGACCTTTCTCCGAAATCGAGGCAGTTGTCCGCCCTACAGAAACCGCGTTTGGCACAACAGTCACTGCACTCGGCCGCGTGCAAACATCTAGGGGTGGCTGGGCGTTCGGAACCTGGGCCGGCATTCTCCATGATCAGCCAGCCGGTGCCCTATTCGCTACCGGTGCGCTAGAGACCAATGCAATTAGAGCAGAGGTCGCGATTCGAGAACATCCAAACGATGAAGTGGCGGTGCGGGGTGCGATTGGACTCGATCGATTCTTCACCCCAGGGGGGAAGGATGTCTACTTCGCAGTTGAATTGCAGTATGACGGATTCGGAGCCCAAAACACATCTAAATTACTTGAGACGATGAGCGCTAAACCATTCATACAAGGTGAGATGCAGACTATAGGTCAATGGACTATTGCGAGCCAATTATCATACCAAATTCATCCACTCGTGGGCGTGAGTGGACTCGCGCTCGTAAATGCACGTGACAGAAGCGTGTTGGTCTCGCCGGGCCTAAATTGGTCTGCAACCGGCTCCCTAACCGTGACTGCTGCAGCGTTCAGAGGCCTGGGGGCGGAACTGACATCACCAGGAACGCTGGGATTGGGATCTGAATTCGGTTTCATCCCAGCCATAGGATACATCTCTGCATCCTGGTTCTTTTAGATCTCTTAGGTAACTATGGAGTCAAGACTTCGAGATCATAACGGATTGTTGAGAGAGAACTAACACTTTTAGACATTTTGTCTTCTAATTAATGCTTGCCCGGAGGATGAGACCCAGCGATCCTCCGGTGCTTTGTAAGTGCAGATGACCTTTATACCCCTGGGTAAGTGAGAATTGGGCTAATGACTACTGCCTCCTCACCGAAAGAACTCTTCGCTAATCGTGTGAACCGTATCGGCACTGAGGCAGCATTTGCCCTTGGAGGGCGAATATCCGAGGTGGAATCAGGTGGCAACCAGGTAATCAGATGCAACCTTGGCCAGCCAGATTTTCCCCTGCCCCACCATATCACAACGGCTGTGAAGAAAGCTCTAGACATGGGGCTGACTACGTACTGTGACCCGCAAGGAATTTCTGAACTACGTTCGTCCGTTGCCAAGTCCATGGGTGAGAAACACGGACTCGACGTTGATCCAGAACGAGTCGTTATCTACCCAGGAGGGCGCCCCCCGATAGGCTTCGCACATATGGCGTACAGTGAAGCAGGTGAAGAGGTCATCTATCCCTCACCTGGATACCCGCTCTTCGAGTCGTTTATTCCTTACTTCAGATGCAATCCAGTTCCTGTCGTGCTTGAGGAATCGGATGATTTTGCATTGAAACGAGACAACCTCGAGCCCCTTTTGAGTGATCGAACGGGATTGATCTTCTTGAACTTCCCATCAAATCCAACAGGTGGTGTCGCGACGAGGGAAGAGCTTAACGAACTCTCTGAACTCATAATTGAGAAGACAAGTCCAAATCTGCGGGTCTACTCTGACGAATCCTATGAAGCGATCACATTCGATGGTGACAAGCACACTTCAATCGCATCGATGCCAGGAATGGAGGCGCGCACAATCATCGCATCGGGTTGCTCAAAAACTTATGCTTGGACAGGTGGGCGGGTTGGGTGGGCAGTATATCCAACTGTAGAAGAGGCCTTGGCCCATCGGCAACTTGCCATCAACTACTTCGCGTCAATACCTCCCTATAACCAATGGGGAGCTATCGAAGCCCTGGAATCGCCTGAGAGTGCAAACTCCATCCAAATAATGGTCGAGGCCTTTCAACGCCGACGTGATTTGGTAGTGTCGGGCCTAAACAAGATCAGCGGGATCACTTGCCAAAATCCAAAAGGAGCCTTTTACGCCTTTCCAAACATAGAAGATGCGCTCCAAAATATGGGTGGGATTGAGGCGTTCGATGCGTTGCCCGTGGACATCCGCATCGACTCAAGTCCAGCTACTCTCTTCCAACTATTCCTGCTGTACAAATACAAAGTTGCAACGATGGACCGACGTTCTTTCGGCACGCTTGGCAGCGAAGGGCAGCATTTCTTACGTATATCGACAGCGAATTCGGATGAAGAATTAGCTGAAGCCATCAGCCGTATTGGTGCTGCAACAAAAGACGCTGACGGTTTTCGGACCTTTCTGGATTCGGGTGTGCAACTGACCTTGTAGGGATATACAGATCATAAGTTGGATAGTGCACATTTCGTAATCTGTTTACTGACAACCAACGTGGAACAAGATGAGCGAAAAAGTCTTGAATGATCTCAGCGTCACGAACGTGACTACGATCGAATCTGAACGGATGCCTTCCGCGCACGCTGTGGAGGTACCCGACTACGACAAAGAATACTTCGATGATGTCGCATTCATGACCTCGATGCTCCTAGTTCTTCTTGGTAACTACAGAGGATCAGGCCACTTCGGAGGACCTCTCGCTTACACACCCTTTAATGTCGCCGTGCATCTCGGTGGGCCTGAACTCGGTGGACTTTCCTATGATATTCGAGAGCCCAAGCACCCCTTTGCTGACCGATTTATGCTCGCCGGTGGGCATTGTATCCCCACGTGCTACGCGCTTTGGATGATTCTCTACGAAGCAATGGCTCGCAGGTATACCACAACTGGAGACAACAGGTATGCTTGTGACCCTGAAATTGCCATCCTCTCAGTGGATGCCTTGGGATTTCGACGAAGCGAGGGTGCGATGGCCAAAATTCTCGATGAAAATGGTCTCGCCGAGCATCCATTATTCGCTCAGGCAAAATTGCGTGGAATACGACCTCTCATGGGGCACTCTGAAAGTACGGATGTGACCAACGACGTGAACGGGGGACCATCAGGTATCGGTATCGCCACAGCAGCCGGTAAAGCCATGTTCTGGGACTTCATCGGTGCACCTTCCAACCTCAAGATCATCGCACTAGAAGGCGAATTTGCGATGACTGAAGGACACGCCCAGGAACTCAAAACTGCCGCGGTTGCGCAGCAGGTCGGCAAGCGCCTGCGAATTTTCCTGAGCAACAATAACGCGGGTATCGATGACTCCCTGATAGGAGGAGTAGTCAAGTCGGAATTCAAGGGCTACGACATCGCACAGCAGTGGAGTTCTTACGGATGGAATGTTCTGGATATTCAGAATGGAAATGACTTCAGCGACATCTTCGCTGGTCTTAAGCTGATGGAGGATTGGCCGGAAGATGACCGGCGACCGATGGTGCTTATCGGTGACACGGTGAAGGGATGGTGGCCAGGAGCCGAGAATGGAGAACTCGCCGGCATCGGACATCAAATCGTCGGCTTTCCCAGTCATCCCTACGGCTTCGGGATCAACTCCTCCTACTTCGTAGCATTGGCTGAGTCCTTTGAGAGACGGTATGGCGTAGAGTTCGAAGGCATAAGAGATGGTGTGCCGGAATCAGAGGCTGATAAGCTCATCCAATTCAAAACCAACGTCGATATCCTCCTTTCCGTCATGGATGAGAAGTCAGGATTAGGTGACTGGATCTCGGATCGACTCCTTTCGATCGCGGAGAATCTGAAACGCGAGACACCCACCAACATCGACGAGACTGAAGATCCTTTCCTAGACGAGAGGCTCACTCCCAGTGGTTTGCCAACTGAGCCGGTAGAATTCACGGCGACTGATCCGCACTCAGGTGATACCAAGTCAGGGACAATCAATCTCTTCCTGCCACCAGGAGAAAAGAAAGGGACGAGGAGGGCCATAAGCGAAATTGGCCAGTGGCTTAACTACGTTACTGGAGGCCGCTTCCTCACGATGGCCGCAGATCTTTCTGGCTCAATTAACGTAGAGAAATCACACTTCTTTGGGCACTATGATCCTGTGCATAATCCAGGAGGAACTCGCCTTAAAGCACCTATTCAAGAGGCTGTAAATGCCTCCACAATCATTGGCTTAGTGAACCAGTCTGCCTCCGCTGACCCATCAGTTCACTCCGGGCTATGGGGCCTTTCAGGGACCTACGGTGCGTTCACACCACTCATGTACACACCTGCCCGAGTATTCAGTCAACAAAACCAGGACAGCCCCTTCCGGCTCGGCGTACTGACAATTCTGGCGGGACATTCTGGACCGGAAACCGCAGCAGATGCACGTACCCACTTCGGTATATTCGCTCCTCAGGTTTGGACGCTCTTTCCACGCGGACAGGTGATCAACCTCTACTTTTGGGACTACAACGACGTCGCTCCAGGTTATTTTGCCGCCGTCTCAAAAGCAGCTCGTACTCCGGAAGTCGGGATTATCACGATTCACGTTGCTCGTCCAGATATTCTAGTTGCGGACAGAAATAGATTTGCAGATACAGATCTCAAGGCTGCCGCGAAAGGAATCTATCTTATTCGTGACTTCGACCCTGATTTACCAGCGATGGGAACCGTCTGGGTTCAGGGTGCTAGCTCGACTGTGAATCTGGTTAGCATACTAGACAAGCTGGCTACAGAAGGGATCAATGTCCGTGTTGCAGCAGTCATCAGTCCGGAGTTGTTTGCCGATCAATCTGAGCAGTACCAGCAACACATTTACCCACATGCTGCCCGTTATGACAGCATGGTTATCAGTACCATGACCAAGCGCGTGCCGCCCTTACCCGATCTGGGTCCACTAACCGAAGAGTATTCCCTCTATGCAGATCAGAACGATCGTTGGCTAAGTGGAGGCACAGAGGACGATGTGATCGCAGAGGCAGGACTCGACCCAACTTCTATCTATCAAGCCATTGAGCGTTTCGCTCGGAAGCGAGAAAGCCGGCTTGAGCATCAGCGCCGAGCACTGTCAGAGCTTTAAGAGCTCCAACGTCACAGCAGTAGGAGAATGAAAGGAATGGACGACAGCGGTTTCATTCGCTTGAGATTGGACCGACGCACATTCCTTAAGCATGCGAGTTCGGCGGGGCTGGCTCTTCCGCTGGCTAGTTGCATTAGGGATGGGGCTACGAAATCGGAAGAAGTGTCGGATGGCACCATAGTGGAATCTGCGATGGTGCGCAGAATCAACCGACCGATACTCATCCCTTGGTCAGACAACACCGTCAGGATTCTCGATACCACATCGGCCCTACCGTTAGCGTACGTGTCACTAGGACTACGTCGGGTCTACGTAGAAAATATGGTCCGCGACCAAGTTATTGGTTTATTGAACGCGCATGTGTCGGTAAGTACCGGACTTTGGAGGATCCCTCTCCCTGGAGACCGACCTGAACAGCCGCTTATTCCCGGTGACACTTCACGGGAATTCGAAGTGGCTGAAATTTGGGATTGGGATCTGAAAGCAGACCCCACAGAAGGTGATTTTCGTATCATGCCTGGTGCCGGTGTCAGAACCAGTATTCATTTCAGCTGTCAGCCCATATCTGGTAAAGAAGAGTGGTATAGCGCTGGTCCATGGTCTATCGATCAATGTGACCCATCGCTCGACGGCACTTCTCGAGAAGATTTTCAGCAGGTTGGGGAGGGAATCCGTCATACAGATCGGAATTGTAGCAGACCAGGTGAAACGGTAGGCTTTCTGACTTGGGTCTGTAAGGGGCCACCTATAGATCTGGTTACGGTGCCGTGACCAAGTGAGTACGCTCCCAAATCAAAATCCCTAGCTAGCTCAGCTTCTTGGTCTGCTGCCCATCTCTTGGAGTGAGGGTCTGGCATCCCCTTGCGCCACGTTCCAACTGGTCTGGTGAACGAGTCGTACGATACGCGTCATCTTTTCATATTCGATTCGTTCTGGGGTATCCCCGGCACGGTGATAATCGGGATGTAATCCGGTATGGAACCAAACCGCCGGGACGCCATTCTGAAGAAATGGCCAGTGATCTGAGCGGCGTAATAAATTCGATTCGTTGTTATCGTAACGCATCTTGAGCTCAAGCCCGAATGTGTTCGCCGCTTTAACCTCGCTTGCTAAGTCAGGCGTTCGGCTGTAACCGAGAATATTGGTCGCGTTTGAGTTAGACTCGGCACTCTGAGCTTCAAGCCCTCTGAAACGACCACCACCATCTTCGGGGACTTCCTGGTGACGCCCAATCATATCGAGATTGAGCTTTGCCACGGTGCTCTGCAGAGGAAAGAGCGGCCTTAGGGTGTAGTACCATGCACCTAGTAGCCCGCGCTCTTCTGCATCCCAGATCGCAAAGATCACGGATCTTCGAGGGCGTTCACCAGCTTGGATAGCCCTAGCATAAGCACCCGCAACACCCATTACGCCAACTGTCCCTGAACCATCATCGTCTGCCCCCGGGAATACAGTCTCACCATCAGTGCCATCATGGTCGTGGTGAGCACCAATAATGACTACTTCATCACGGAGATCTGGGTCGGAGCCTTCAACCATCGCTAGAACATTACGACCCGTAACGCTATGACGCTCAATCTCGACCGTTAGGCTGACTTCCGCGCCTGGTAGTGCAATGACGCCAAGCCCCCCACCAGCTTCTTCAGAAGCCATGGCAAGCTCCTCTAGCGTACTCCCAGAACCGCTGATGAGTGCTTCTGCAAGTTCAACCGAAATCTGAGCTGCTGGAATCGTAATATCTTCAACCCAGGCCCCAAGAAGAAAGCGTTCTACTCTTCGTGGTTCTTCAGGCCAACTGCTAGCGTGTGCCTGTTGCCAATCGCCAGGTTCCGGACGGTTGTGCACATCTCGCACAAACAGAATGCCAATCGCCCCACGTTCTTGGGCAAAAAGCGCTTTTCGCCAGGTACGGGATGCCTCTGCAGTGACTACACCATCGAATGGACTTGATGGATCAGTGACACCTGGCTCTCGTTCAAGCACGAGTACGAATTTTCCTCGGACATCTTGGTCACCGTAGTCGTCATAATCCAGGCGAGGTTCAACAATGCCGAAGCCAGCAAAAGCTACCGGACCAGCAGCACTAGTTGATGCACTAAAGTTGATTGGCGTCCACCCATCACCAGGTTGACGTGTTCCCCCAGCTCCAGTAACACGCAGAAGGTTTGGGGTATCCAGGCTAAACCAAGCCAAATCAAAATCCTGATAGTAAGAACCATCGTCTCCAGCAGGTTCAAGACCCAACGTTCCAAATCGATCAGCAATCCATTCTGAGGCAGCAGCAATTTCAGGAGAGCCAACGAGCCGTCCCCTCATCTCAGGTGAAGCCAAGAAGTAGAGGTCGTCCGACAGGCTGGACTCGGTGATCGAATTGTTGAAGGGCGCACCGGTATCCGCACACCCAGTAAGCAGAACTGCCGTTGCTAACGTGCAGAACGAGGAACGCACTCGACTCATACCGCCTCCACTTTTGGAACGAGAACAGCTAAGAATGAGTGTTCTAAGGTGTTAGCACCACTTTTGACCAACCTTCCTCCCTCGCGGCGAAGCTCCGGTAAGCTTCAACACCTTGCGAAAGCGGCAGTCTGTGGCTGATCAACTCACTGACCAAAGCCACATCACGCTCAGCGATCTTTAGTGCGGCTGGCATGTAATAGCGTGCGGAGCATCGCCCCCCAGCATAGTGAAGATTCCGGTCATAGATCTCTCCAGGGGAGAGTGCGAGATGTGATTCGGTATGAACACCAAGCGCTGCTAGTGATCCACCAAATCTAAGTAGCTCAGCAGCTGTGCGAGTCGCTTCGGGTGAGCCAACCGCTTCAATCGCGCAGTCAGCTCCCCGCCCTTCTGAACAAGCCATTACTATTTCAAATGCCTCTTCCGTTTTGAAGTTCACAGGGATTGCTCCAAACCGTCTTGCAAGTTCGAGTCGGGAAACAACTGAATCGAGAGCCACCACCTTCCGAGCCCCCTTCTCTAGAGCTGCTCGGATACTGAGCAGTCCGACGGGGCCACATCCAACGACGACGACTACGTCTTCTGCTTGTACTCCAGCTAACTCTGCTCCGAAAGCCGCCGTAGACAAGATATCCCCCGCCAGAAGAGCCACTCCTTCGTCGAGACCATCCGGAACAACGACGAGTGTTGAATCTGCCATGGGTACCCTGACGAACTCCGCCTGTGCACCGTGTAGTCCCACGCCATTTTCGATCCATCCGAACAGCTGACCGGCTTCACAGCGGGCAGTTAGCCCCGATCGACAGAAGAAACAGTTACTGCAATTCGTCGTGAATGGCGCAACTCCGATATCGCCCAAAGAGAACCTCTGAACAGCCGAACCTATTTCTACGACCTCGCCCAATAACTCATGGCCCATCACTGTTCCACAGTCCAGACCTTGCTCACGGCCAAAGTAAGGATGGAGATCCGAGCCACATATTCCGGCTGCCGTGACACGAATAATCACGTCCGTGGAATCGAGGAGCCCTGGGTCGGGGATATCCTCGTAAGCAAGAGATTGGATACCCTTAAATGTGATCGCCTTCATTAGGCGCGAATGATGTAGACATTACTGAAGACGCAACAGGTGTTGGGCCATAAAAATCGGACATTGATACGAATGGCCAAATAGTGTTTCGAGAAAGTCACTAGATGCAGCACTCGCTGAAATCGAGCTAGAGCTTATGATTCACTAGCATTGAGTTCCAAAAATGAAAGGCAAACGGAAATGCGAGATTCTGAGTGGTACGACCTCTTTCACAGGCGAGGTACCCGGCGTGATTTCTTGCGAATTGGTGGGGCTGCTGCTGGACTCTTGGCCTTGGCTTCCGTTCCTGGATGTAGAGCTGATGCTCGACTCCGAGCCATAGGTTCATATCCTTTCAAGTTAGGAGTCGCATCAGGTGATCCTGAGCCAGAATTGGTCGCCCTTTGGACGCGTCTGGATCCGGAAGCCCTAGAAACCGTCGGTGCACACGAAAAGCCAGTAGCCATCGATTACGAACTTGCTCGAGACAACAATTTCAAGCAGATCGTTCGAACTGGTTCCGCGATCGCTTCACCTGAATTTGGACACTCAATCAGCGTCGAGGTTGGTGGACTGGATCCAGGGCATGAGTACTTCTACCGAATGATCGTCGGTGGTGAAGTCAGCCCTGTAGGACGTACCAAGACAGCACCGGCTCCCGAAAACACCCCGGACCGTATCAGGTTTGCGTTCGCTTCCTGCCAGAATTATGAGGATGGATATTTCACCGCTCTGCAGCACCTCGCCCAGGAGGACCTCGACTTTATCATCCACCTCGGCGACTACATCTATGAGTATGCAGAGCATGATCGAGATACCGTGCGGCATCACACCGGTCCAGAAATCCAGACGCTGCAGGAGTACCGTAACCGATACATACAATACCGCTCAGATCCGGATTTACAGGCAGCCCATGCGGCTGCGTCATGGATCGTGACCCTAGACGATCACGAAGTTGACAACAACTGGGCTGATGAGTCGCCGGAAGATGACCAATCTCCAGAGCAACTCCTTCTTCGCAGAACTGCTGCTTTTCAAGCATATTTCGAGTTCATGCCCCTGCGCCAGGCTTCAATGCCCAGTGGTCCGAACATCCAACTCTACCGCAGACTCCGATTTGGGAACCTCATGGAGATGAGTGTCCTCGATACCCGACAGTACCGGAGTAACCAACCATGTCTTGGTGGGATTAGTCCGAGCTGCGCAACTCATATCTCACCCGATCAATCGATTCTCGGCAGGAGTCAACGGGAGTGGTTGTTTGGGGGATTAACGAGGTCAGAGGCTCGCTGGAATGTTCTCGCTCAACAGGTCATGGTTGCCAGAATCCGTGGCAGTGATGCCCAAGGGCAAGAAACATGGTCAATGGACAAGTGGGACGGATATCCTCTAGAACGCAGCGCCATGATCAACCACATGGCAGATGCTGAAACCCCAAACCCTGTCGTCCTGACAGGAGATATTCACGCAAATTGGGTAACCGACGTTCGACAGGACTTTGACGATCCGTCATCAGAAACAGTTGCTACCGAATTCGTGTGCACCTCTCTCAGCTCAGGAAGAAATGGACAGGATATGACTGCTGGTGGCGAGAGGCTTCTTGGTAGAAACCCACATTTAAAGTTTTATAACGGACAACGTGGTTACGTTACGGCTAATGTCACCCCTGATCTCTGGACCTCAGAATTCAAAGTGGTTCCAGTTGTAACCGAGGTTGGCGGGTCCCTTGAAACACGTGCCAGATTTGTGATCGAGGATGGAAAGCCAGGGGCAGAAGAAGCTTAGCCGGCTATCCTACTAATTCGAGAACTGTGAGAGCCATTACCTGAGCAGATGTAACAATATCATCGACTAAGCAAGACTCGTCCGGTTGATGCGCTTCCTCGAGTGGCCCCGGTCCATAAGCCACACAGTGGTCCACGCCAGCAATGCGAGATACATGCTTCTGATCATACGTCCCCGGACTAGCAACAAGTTCAGCTTCACTTCCTTGCACTTTTCTGATGGCTTCAGAAAGTGCTGAGATGAGTGGTGAGTCCTGGGGAGCCTGAGTCGGAAGCACAGACATGCGTTCTTCAATACTGAAAGAGCATCCCTCATTCGCTTGCTCCACTGTAGCCACAACTTGCGCTACTTCACGCCTAATTTCTTCAAGGGACTCCTCTGGGATAAAGCGTCGATCGAAAGTCACCACGCAACAATCTGCGACACAAGGCGATTGCTGATCCTCAGATACCTGGCCACCCCAAACCGCATTCACATTGATCGAGGGATGACGCGCTTCTTCTGGAACTACCGGCATCACTGAAATCCGACTTGCCAGCTCAGGCTCAAGTCTCGTCCTAATCTCATACAGAAGCACACTCATATCGCTAATCGCATTTTGACCTAAGTGTGGCATACTACCGTGTGCTACCCGACCTTCAGCGATGACATCAAACCAGTAGACACCTCTATGTCCGACACAGATTCGGTCTGGCCCAAACGGTTCCGGTATCACGACATAGTCGGTGCGTTCAGCAGCCAGATAACCCTCTTTGCATAAGTGTGCGACTCCTGCATAGCCACCGCTCTCTTCATCGACAGTGCCACTGACCTCAACAGAACCTGATAGTGAAACACCAGATCTCTGTATTGCTTCTACAGCAAAGGCTGCGGCCGCAATACCTGATTTCATATCGGACGCTCCCCTCCCGTAGATCCGACCATCCCGAACTTCTCCTCCGAAAGGGTCAAGTTTCCATCCATCACCTGGAGGCACGACATCAAAGTGACCGTTGAGGTGGATACACGGTCGTGAAGCTATTCCCTTGAGCCGGCCGATCACATTCACTCTGGGGTGTTCTGTAGTATGCTCTGGCCGGTTATGAGCTTCGATGAATTCGACATCCAGACCTGCTCCACTCAATCGTTTACCGATTAGTTCAGCACAATCGCGATAGCACTCACCCGGAGGATTGACTGTGGGAATCCGAATCAGAGAGGCTGTGAATGCAAGGAGCTCATCACGGCCAGCTTCGACCTCGGTAAGCACACGGTCTATAGCCATGGAATTAGTCATGGCTGGGCAAACTATGGAACTAAAAGTTTGGCGAAAGGCTGGTGCTCCTTGCCTCTGCACTGACAGCACCGAACATTTCCCCAGTCTATGTAGAGTCGGTGCACCACAGGATACGAGTGAGCCGATTCGACCTCAACAGGAGTAATAACGTGAAAATGGTGACTGCAGCGTTAGTGGCGCTGACCCTCGTAAGCACCATCCCGGCATTAGCTCAGGATGGTAGGATGAATTTCTTCATCACGAGTGCTGGCCCTGGTGATGGAGCGAACCTCGGCGGTCTAGAGGGCGCAGATCAGCAATGTACAGATCTCGCCTACGCGGCGGGATTGGGCGACGACCTATTATGGCGAGCCTACCTCAGCACAATCGCGAGAAGTGGCATGTCTGCCGTTAACGCCCGTGATCGTATCGGTAGCGGACCTTGGTATAACTACGCGGGAGCAATGATCGCGCGTGATGTAACTCATCTTCACTCCGAAGATGTAAACCTTACCAAGGAGACGCAGTTGAACGAGAGGGGGAGCATTGTAAATGGTCGAGGTGATTCCCCGAACATGCACGATATCCTTACCGGATCGAATCTTGATGGTACGTCTTACGGAGGTGGTGAGGGCTACACTAATTGTGATAACTGGACCAGCAATGGCGAAGGCAGCACACGTGTTGGTCATCATGACCGTACAGGTGGAGGTGAGAACCCCGAATCATGGAACTCTGCCCACAACTCCAGGGGCTGTAGCCAGGAAAATCTTCAGGCTACCGGAGGAAATGGATTCTATTACTGCTTCGGCTTGCCAGATGAACAATCGGATGTGGAGCCTGGGCTACCTAGGGAGTAACAAATCCTGAGTACACGAAAGCTTTGGATCGGGGCCCTCCTTTTGGGGGCCCCGATCTCACATGAGCTATTGATAGCTCAAGAGAATCCGTCCATAGATCCTTGGGGACTAACAGCGGTTAGCGGACTTGAGCTCGGGCACTATACACTTAGCGAACGAGCAACAGGATGTACCGTCATTATCGCTAGAGACGGTGCAACTGGGGGAGTTGATGTACGGGGAAGTGCCCCGGGGACCAGGGAGTTAGCACTACTTGACCCAGTCAACAGCGTTGAGCAGGTGAACGCGGTTGTTCTCTCAGGTGGAAGTGCATTTGGTCTGGATGTGGGTTCAGGTGTCATGCGGTATCTGGACGAGGAGGATATCGGTTACCGCGTTGGACAAAAGGTTGTACCAATCGTTGTCGGGGCGATCCTATACGACCTCGGACTAGAGGGAGACAGAAAGATCCGTCCCGGACCCGAGTGTGGCTACATCGCTGCTGAAACAGCATCGATTACGCCTCCAGAAGAAGGGTCGGTTGGAGCAGGCGCAGGTGCTACAGTTGGGAAGATGGGTGGAGGGAGACCCATGAAAGGCGGCTTCGGCACAGCATCAATCACGCTCGATAACGGCCTGGTGGTGGCGGCTGGCGTCGCGGTGAACGCGGTGGGTGATATCATTGATCCAGCAACAGGGGAAGTGGTAGCTGGGATGCTCAACCCGGATGGTGAAGGATTCCTGGATGCACGCAAAGTGCTCCGAGGTGAAGATGATAGTAACCAAGACTTCGAGCTTGGGATCGAGAGCGGCGCAAATACTACAATTGGGCTGGTGGCGACGAACGCAAGACTCACAAAAGCCCAGACGACGAAAATTGCCCAAATGGCACAAGACGGACTTGCTCGGACAATCTATCCAGCCCACACGATGGGGGATGGTGATACAGTCTTTGCTCTAGCGACCGGGACACTCGAAGGGCAAGAAAATGTGACCCTAATCGGAGCATTAGCAGCTGATGTAATGGCTGAGGCGATTCTTAGAGCAGTAAGGTTAGCTGAAGGCTTACCCGGAATTCCGAGTGTCTCGGATCTGGGTAGGTAGTGATAGACCACCTGCTCATGCAACCTAAAATTAGAAAAGCCAGATCCAGTTGAACTTGGACATGGAACAGAGCGTCGCACTCCAACTTGGAATCCTTATAGGCTATTCCGCCGCTCTCATTTTCTTCGGTCTTTGGGTCTCGAGGCGTGTCCGGGGGAGTAAGAGTTTCTTCATCGCGGATCGAAGCCTTGGGACCGGGCTGATTTTTTCGACGTTTCTTGCAGCCAACATTGGAGCAGGGTCGATCATTGGAGCGGCGGGTCTTGGTTATTCAAATGGTATCTCGGCATGGTGGTGGGTGGGATCAGCTGGTATCGGATCACTATTATTGGCCATCTGGCTTGGACCCCGCATTTGGCGGATTGCTTCCGCTCACGGACTCTACACGGCTGGTGACTATTTAGAGTACCGATATGGCAGCTCAGTACGTGCAACAATCGCGGTCCTATTGTGGGTGCTCACGCTAATAATCTTAGCCGCACAGCTCATCGCAATGTCGCAAATCCTTGAGTGGGTCCTCGGAGCACCTCGATGGGCAGGAGCTCTTATTGGTGGCGTTGTGATGACCGCCTACTTCAGTGCCGGGGGACTGTTAACCTCTGCCTGGGTAAATATGGTTCAACTCGCTGTACTGTTACTCGGTTTCGCAATTGGTGTCCCTCTCGCTTTGTCGATTGCAGGTGGGTGGGAGGTCGTTGTAGCAGCAGCACCCACACCAGAATACTTGGATTTTTGGTCAGGACCTGGATCCGGTATCATCTTGGTCGCTCTGATCGTCCCAGCCTTCATCATCTCCCCTGGCCTGCTCCAGAAAGCATACGGTGCTTCGAGTGAGCGGGTGCTACGAATTGGGATTGGTATACAGGGACTCGTCCTCCTCGTATTCGCAATGGCGCCACCACTCCTCGGGATGATTGCTCGAGTCTACATCCCTGATTTGGAACAAGTAGAATTCGCTGTACCCACAGTGCTAACGCTCGGCTTACCGACAGTTTTTGGTGCACTAGGTCTCGCGGCAGTCTTCTCGGCGGAAGTCAGTAGCGCCGATGCGATCCTATTTATGCTCTCCACATCCCTGTCAAAAGACCTCTATAAGCGTTACGTAGCCCCAGAAGCGACGGACGGCCAGGTTCTAAGGGTTGCCCGCTATGCAGCTATCACCGGTGGTGTTCTCGGCATCTTATTAGCAATTATAATCCCGACGGTGATTGATTCGCTCAGGGTATTCTACTCGGTGCTGAGCGTTAGTCTGTTCGTGCCAATTGCCTTCGGTTTACATACACGCCGAGCCGGGGTACCGGAAGCTCTCTCTGCAATCGGGGTTGGAATCGCTGTGCTTTTCACTGTTCAGCTCTCACACCTTAGTGAAGTATCTGCTTTACTCGATCCCACACTGATGGGGATCATGGCATCGGCAGTTGCTTTTTTCTTAGTCTTCTTGGCCCGCCAAACACGCATCCAATAAAAAATGCGTTCTAAGCTTAAGGAGTAAATTGATGGTTTCGATGTTCAGTCTTGAAGGGAAGAACGCTGCCGTGGTGGGTGGTGCCTCAGGAATTGGCGAGGCAGTTGCAATCGCATTTGCCGAACACGGCGCATCCGTACTTTGCCTGGATGTCGATATCACAGGAGCATTAGACACAGCCGCAACAATCACCGATATGGGTGGTGAAGCAGATGCCGGCCAACTCAATATCTTAGATGGGAAAGCTGTTACTGCCGCTTTTGAGTCGTTCAATGTTAAGAAAGGCTCTCTTGATATCGTTGTCTGCACACCTGGTGTAAATGTACGTAAGCCGATTCTGGATTACACGGATGAGGAGATTGACCGGGTACTCGGTGTGAACCTCAAGGGGAACGCACACGTGATCCAGTCTGCTGGACGGATCATGACATCCCAAGGGTCAGGCTCAATTATTCTTTTTTCTTCTATTCGATCAGTAGTTGTTGAGCCTGGCCAAAGCATGTATGCAGCCACTAAAGCAGGAATTGTGCAGATGGTTAGGGCCGCAGCAGCTGAGCTAGGTCCTTTGGGTGTTCGTGTTAATGCAATTGCACCGGGTGTGATCGATACACCACTCACGGCTCAAATTAAGGACAAGCCGGCATGGTACTCAGCTTACGCTGAACGCAACATCTTCAAGCGCTGGGGGGGAGCACGAGAGATGGCTGGACCCACGGTATTTCTAGCTTCTGAAGCGGCAAGTTATGTGACGGGAACAGTCCTGTTTGCAGATGGCGGATGGACGGCAATCGATGGGCGTTTCACACCCCCAGGTATGTAGATCCGCTCCAGCACCGCTAAGGCTAATATGGAGGGCTCACAAGGTTACTGATCCTTATTACATTAGCACTCCCCTAAACAAATAATCTCATCCAAAATCTAGAATGCCGATTGCCACACCTGATCAGTTCAAGCAGATGCTCGATTCAGCCCAGAATTCTGAATACGCGTATCCCGCGATCAATTGTACATCTATCCTGACACTAAATGCTGCGATGAAGGGCTTCGCAGAGTCAAAATCCGATGGGATTATCCAGTTTTCAACNGGAGCNGGACANTTCGCNTCCGGACTTGCGAATAAGGATGCAGCCTACGGATGTATCGTGCTTGCAGAGGCCGCACACNCCCTCGCCCAGCAGTACGATGTGCTGATCGCTATCAACACCGACCACTGTCCACCTGATAAGGCAGAAGACTTCCTCAAACCACTGATACGGGCCACAGCAGAACGGCGGAGTAGAGGTGAGACGAACCTGTTCCAGAACCATATGCTCGATGCGTCAAACCTGTCATTAGATGACAACATGGCCATATCCCAAGAGTACCTGCGCATGTGTGCCGAGCATGAGATCGTCCTTGAGGTAGAAGCTGGCGTTGTAGGAGGTGAAGAAGACGGTGCACACGGAACTGAAGATACTCCAGAGGAGAAGCTATACACTACACCCGAGGATATGCTGTCTGTGTATGAAGCACTGCACGAAATTGGCCGCTTCACATTTGCGGCAACTTTTGGGAATGTGCACGGTCATTACAAACCTGGAGCTGTGAAGCTACGTCCAGAGATCCTCAAACAAGGGCAAGCTGCCGTAACCGAGAAGTATGGCTCTGAAGCAGAAATGGACCTCGTTTTCCATGGGGGCAGCGGAAGCTTACTTGAAGAGATCCGTGAGACATTGGCATACGGAGTCATCAAAATGAACGTTGATACCGACACACAGTATGCGTTCACGCGACCGATTGTGGACCACTTCATGACAAACTATGAAGGCGTACTGAAGGTAGATGGAGAAATTGGTAACAAGAAAGTCTATGATCCACGATCGTATCTGAAAAAAGCCGAAGGGGGCATGTCGGAAAGAGTATCGATCGCATGTGGCGACCTTCTCAGTGAAGGCAAGACACTCTTTGGACAGATCTAATAGATACCTCTCTCATATGTTCTGATGACCTCCCCTGGAGAGTTAGCTCTATTCAGGAAATAGTCGCCTCCAGCTGATACTCCGTTGTGATATCTATCGCAGGTGACAGCGTCTTATAAACCGGACATCTATCAGCGTGTATCTCATGCACACGTTGGACAGTATCCCCATGTTCCTCTTCTGCCTCTAGCTGATAGGTGACGTGAATCCTGCGAATAACAAGTATCCCGTCCTCTGTCTCAACTTCTCCAATAACCCGGGCGGTTAGTGTACCGTCACTGGCCTTGATCCCGCGCGCTTCCAGCGCGCCTCCGAAGGTTCCTAATAGTCAACCGCCAGTTGAGGCAATCACATAATCCAGCGTAGTAGTGATCTCACGTTCGGGCTCCACGCCGTAGTGCTCTTGGATGGCACCGTGAACACCAAATTCGACTGGCCCTTCATGAGCCGGAAGCCAAGCGTGGCGATGTGGACCCTTGATACGCATAATCTCAATAGCAGAGGTATATACAACGTCAGACATGGGGGTCTACTCCCTTAAGGTCGAGCGCATCGTACAGCTCTATCAGGTACCCAGCAACAGCAGACAGAAAACCCTATTTCAGGCCTTAAGACTCATTCGTAAATCACCCTGACCCATTTGCAGAGCAATATATTCGGTTTATCTTCGGTTTCTCCATTTCAAGATCAAATGAGGTGGGCCCACAAACGTGGTGATAAGGTGATTTAAAGCACTCGGTGATGTGCCGGGTGGGTATGTGCGGAAATCAAGGACCCGGTAATGAACCCTTACATCGAGCTGCACTGTCATTCTGGCTTTTCTTTCTTGGATGGTGCCTCCCACCCGGAGGAGTTGGTCATGCGTGCTGTTGAGCTTGGCTACCCAGCCTTAGCTCTGACTGACCATAACGGCCTTTATGGTTCAATGGAGTTTGCGCAGACAGCGCGCCTGTCCGGTCTCCAACCAATTACTGGTGCTGAGGTCACACTCCGTGAGTGCTTTCCGAATATGGAAGAGCCCAAAGATGGCCACCATGTCACTCTCCTGGCCGAATCCTCTTCCGGCTACTCCAACCTGTGTCGGCTTCTGACTGAAGCACACATGGGCTCAGAACGAGGCGATGCTCGACTTCCACTATCCTCCCTACTGGAGCTTTCCGAAGGATTGATCCTACTCACTGGATGTCGAAAAAGTCCGATCGCAGCAGCACTGGAATCTTCTGTAGCTGAAGCAGAAACGTTGACAAAGCAATTCGTGCAATCCTTTGGTCCCGGAAATGTCTTTGCTGAATTGCAAGACAACTGTGTCAAGGGAGATGCATCCCGTAACAAAGCACTTGCCCGCCTCGCAGGCCGTCTGGGACTTGGAGTCGTCGCCACAGGAAATGTCCACTATCACAGGCCAGAACGGCATCAACTCCAAGATATCCTGGTCTCAATCAAGAACAGGACTACACTCGAAGGCGCTCACAAAGCACGTCGGGCGAACCGTCTCTTCCATCTTCCGGAACCCTGGGAGATGCAACACCGTTTTGAAAATCGACCAGAAGCACTCACGAATACGCTTCTGATCGCTGAACGTTGTGCCGCCTTTGATCTGACCGAAGACATCGGGTACGAGTTTCCCAACTTTGAAGGATCAGATCATGGCGATGCTCTTAAAACACTCACTGCAATTTGTAAGGCCAAAATCTCCACGCTGTATGAGCCTGGAGGCACTGAGATAACAGAGGCCGAGGAACGCCTACATACCGAACTCTCCCTCGTAGACCTGCACGGACTCGCAGGATTTTTTCTCGTCTACCGTGATATCATGTCACTGGCTAATNAGGTTGCGCGGGAAGTTCGTGGAGATACACCTCGAGCNCGGTCTNGCCTACCTCCAGGCCGAGGCCGAGGCTCTTCAGTATCGTCAATCATCTGCTATTTGATTGGACTTTCTCACATCGACCCAGTAAAGAACAACCTCTTCCTAGGTCGCTTCCTTAACGAGGCACTTCAGAACGTTCCCGACATTGACCTAGACTTTCCTAGAGACATCCGAGAGAAGCTAATTCTTCGTGTCTATGAAAAGTACGGATATAACCATACGGGACTCGTTTGTACCTTCCCGACATACCGGCTTCGTTCAGCAGTCCGTGAAATCGGGAAAGCACTCGATCTACCTATTGGTGAACTCGAAAAGCTATCCAAGCTCGCTGAGCACCGCTCAGCCTCCATGCTTGCTGAAGAAATCAGCGCTCTACCTGAGTTTAAAGCACGTGCAGATACTCATCTCTGGAAACTGCTCGGTGAACTCGCTGAAAATATCTCTGGACTTCCACGCCATATTTCTCAGCACGTGGGTGGGATGATCATCTCAAGCCGTCCGCTCATCGAGATTGTTCCTCTTGAGCCCGCTGCCTGGGAAGGTCGAGTCCTCTGCCAGTGGGATAAGGATTCGTGTGAAGACGCAGGTTTCATCAAAATCGACTTCCTCGCACTCGGCATGCTCTCTCTGGTTGAGGACAGCATTGATCTGATCGCTCAACGTCATGACAAAGCCCCTGACCTATCACGTATCAATTTCGAAGAAAAGGCGATCTACGACCGCATTTGCTCAGGTGACACGGTCGGCTTGTTCCAGGTTGAGAGTCGTGCCCAAATCCAGATGCTTCGACGTACTCGTCCAAGAAACCTCGCTGAACTTGCTATTCAGGTAGCAATCGTACGACCCGGACCCATCGTGGGTGGTGCGGTAAACCCGTATGTGAAAAGGCGTGAGATAATTCGAGAAAATCCCAACTATGAGATCCCCTACCCCCATCCCCTCCTGGAAGAAGCACTCGGTGAAACACTCGGTGTGGTAATCTTCCAGGACCAGGTTCTCAAGATTTGTCAGGCACTTGCAAATTTCTCGGACGGTCAAGCAGAGGAACTGAGACGTGCGATGAGTCGGAAACGCTCCAAAGAAGCTCTCATGGCCCACTGGAAAAACTTCCGGAGAGGTGCATTAGCCAACGGAGTCGACGAGGCAACGGCACGTGAAGTATTCGCACAAGTGACAGCCTTCTCCGAATTCGGATTTCCAAAATCCCATGCTACTGCTTTCGGTCTGCTAGCGTACCAATCAGCTTGGCTACGCCATCACTACCCGACCGAATTCTATGTCGCACTCTTCAATAACCAGCCGATGGGCTTCTATTCACTCGACGCCCTCGGTCGGGATGCACGCCGCAATGGAATTCAAACGCTGCTCCCTCACATAAACAAAAGTGATGTAGTGTGTACCGCTGAGGAAACTGACTTGCGTATAGGACTCGGATTTGTGCGAAACTGGGGGACTGAAATCGCCGAGCATATCGTCAAGGAACGCAGGTGTAATGGCCCTTACATTTCTCTCACTGACTTCTTACGCAGAACACCCTCCGAGCTCCAGCGGCCCGCGATCGAGAACCTGATCTGGGTGGGTGGCTTCAGCGAGTTTGGCCTCACCCGGCGCGAACTCCTCTGGCAAGCAGGACTATGGCTTGGACCTGACACGAATAACAGCTGTAAACGCAGTCGTAATAATCACGCGCAGACTGAACTTGCCCTGGGCAATCCGTATGAGAATCTCTCTTTCCCGGAAGTTGAACAAACTGAACAGCTGATCGCTGAGTACCAAATGCTCCACTTCTCAACTGAACTCCACCCGCTATCGCTGCTAAAAAATGTCCTGCCGAAAGACACCCTGACCTCTGACCGACTTCCACTTCTTAGACAAGGGAGCACAGTGCGTGTTGCGGGGCTTGTCACAACACGTCAACGACCAGGCACTGCTAAAGGGTACGTCTTTGTGTTGATGGAAGATGAACACGGGCCAATCAACGTCATCGTGAAGCCTGATGTCTATAAACGAGACCGAAACGCTGTTCGCATGGAAACGTTTCTGGCTGTGAGTGGTCGACTACAAAAAGATGGCACTACGATTAACGTGATCGCCAACGATATCCGAGCACTCCGTGTCCCTGGTACACCTATACACCAGGGAAAACTGCAGAAAAGCTCCTTGTCCAACAGCTTGGAGCATCCAACTAAACTGAAGCGAACCAGCACCGGTCCTTTCCGATATCTGACAGCCCTTCGGCAGAGCCCTCCAGGTATCAAGAGTTTTACTTAAGCCACAACTCTCAAAACAGCATATCTATCATGTGATCGATGCGAAGAAAGCTAGCCCCCCGGCCAAAAATTATTGGTGCGGTCTACATCGGGAGTGTAGCCATCAGGGTCGACCTCAACTCGTATCACAGATCCAGCTTCGCGCGGAATTTCGATCTCATACTGAGTATTGCCTGCAAGCCAGTGCTCCACAGGAATAAATTCTTCTAATTCTTCACCGCCTGATGTTCTTATACGTACCGAAGCTGGGAACAGAGCGAACCCCCGGTCTTCGATAACGACAGTCCCTCCTCCTCCTGTACGTGGCTGGACCAGACCAACCGCGTGATCCAGCTTCCACGTATCGAAGTAGAACGACGTCCAAAACCAATCGAGATCCTGTTCTGCAAAGCGTTCGAAGGTGGCAAAAAAGTCCCACGGAGTGGGATGCTTAAATGCCCACTCCGAAATAAAAGCTCGGTATGCGGCTTCCCACGTATCCTCCCCCATCAACTCTCTTAATGCCACCATTAGTGTTGCTGGCTTAGGGTATGAAGCGGTTCCATAACCCGGACCCGGCTCATACCAGTCACCATGTCTCATCATGCTTTGCTCAAGTCCCTCTTGAGCTGCATACAAGTAACCTCTGGCTTCTACTCTATGATGGTCGACACCAGGCCAAAATTCTATGAGGCTTTCATTCGCTAGAAAGGTTGTTGTGCCCTCATCCATCCACGCATGTCGTTTCTCATTTGACCCAACAATCATCGGGATCCACATATGAGCAAGCTCATGTGATGTGACGCTGAATAAAGCTTGTGCTCCACCATCCTCGTAAGGACCAATAAGAGTCAGCATCGGAAATTCCATCCCACCGTTGATGATGTCTGCGCCCTCAACTGATGTCATGTGAGGCCAAGGATAGCTGTAACCCGTATAGGCTGAATGATGCTCAATTGATTGCTTTGCATATTGCCACTGCTCCGTCCACAGCGGCGCCCTGTCCGGACGCCAAAATGAGTGGATTAGCACACGGTCATCCTCACCATCATCATCCCGGTCAGGAACCAGTGCTGAAGTTGCATCCCAGCGCTGTATGTTAGATGTCGTCCATGTGAAATCTCGGACACTATCAGCTGTGAACCGATAGGTTAGCATTCCATCCTCGGGATATGCTGTGACCGTCTCTGCATCTCTTTCAGCCTGTCCCGCAATCGTCACCAGTTCGTCTGAGACAGCAGCTTCCTCAAGACGGTCGAGAGTCAGTGCTGAGAAAACCTCTTCAGAGTTCTCTAGTGAACCGGTAGCCATCACTGTCCAGCCAGCGGGCACCGTCAGAGCAACCGAGTAATCTGCGAATCCGTCATAGAATTCTGCATTCCCGAGATAGGGCTCTACATCCCAAAGTCTGAGATCATCAAAAACAGCCATCTTCGGGAACCAGTAGGCAACAAAATACATCTCATGATCTGAGTGACCCATTCGGCCTGAACCATTCTGAGGAAGGGTCACCTCCCATCCAATCTCGAGTTCAAGTGTGTCTCCTTCCTCAACCGGCAAGCTCGGTCGGAGTTCAAGCAACGTTCCATCAACTCTATAGCTGGGACCTTCCTCTAAATCCCCCTCACTCAATTCTTCTCCATCCGCAAATACGCTGGTCAGAGTTACACCACCAGTGATCTCCTCAGAATTCAAGCGAGGTGCACCCTCCTTATGAAGGTTCTGCAACAGATACAAGAAAACGCTCGGCAACGTCGCAGGCGCATTATTGGCATAACGGATTCGGGCTGTGCCCTCTAGATGCCCTATCTCGGGGTCTAGCAGCGCATCGAGATCATATGAGACCGACTGCTTCCAGTATGAATGGCCCGGGCTACCATCCTCACTTCTCCATCCTCGAGCAAGTGCTCTCTCATAGAACTGCGGAGGAACTACTGGTGCTGGAATTGGCCTTAATGACGAGTCATTCTGCTGTACTACCATAGCAGCTGCAGAAGGTATAGTGATGAGCATCACCAACGTGCTTGCCCCTAGGATTCGAGTACCGAAAGCGAATACCTGGCCTATCAAATCACGTACCCCCATCTGGTTAAGGTCAGTCTCTATTTAAGGATTGCGCTTTAAATAGAAAGCTACACCTTCCCAATCTATCGATGCAGAAAACATCTCGAAGTAGCGGATCGCCCTTTCTGGACCCATGTATTTTGCCAATTCTTCACGCACCTCGTTTCCAAATCGCTGTGCGTCCTCATCGTCACCATTCGCGAGACCTCTTCGCACTCTGGCTTCGAGTTCATTAAGGCAATCCTGAAGCTCGCTGCAGCGTCCATCAACATCTTCATAAATACCAAAGTGAGTCACCGCAAATCTTTCTGAGCCTAACTGACGGATTTCTGAAAGCGTGTCAGCCCAGGCGCGCAGATCCACCGAAGGTGGTGGTGTCGGAGGATGAGTCGGACCACCTGACAGAACAATCCCCATCGAGTCACCCGAAAAAAGCGTACCATCACGCTCATCCAAATAGGCAAGATGGTGGTCGATGTGACCAGGGGTCGGCAAAGGATGGAGTCCCTTTCGGGGGTCATCCTGACCCTGATACCAGACTCTTATTCGCTCATTCGCGACCGGTTTCATCTCCCCCCATAGGCGGTCATGCGCGTCCCCGAATGTTCTCCTAGTGCTAGCTACCAGCCGATCGGGATCAACCAGATGTGGTGCTCCATCTTCGTGGACATACACAGTTGCATGTGGAAATATCTGACACAGGTCGCCAGTAACCCCTGCATGATCCAAATGAATATGGGTCAGCAGTATATGCCGAAGATCCTTACTGCCAATCCCATGAACGGCGAGTTCTGATGTAAGCCTTTCAAGTGTGGTTGTTGGGCCTGGATCAACGATGGCAGGCTCTTCTCCATCGATCAGATAGCACGCGATTGCGCCCTCAAGCTCCAAATGGAGGAGGTCTATACAGACCGGTGTAGTCACTGCTTTCTGCTCACCCACGCTCCCCGATGGGTATGTAGTCACGAACATCTGACCCTACATAAATTTGACGTGGTCGAGCAATCCGTTGTTCTGGATCTCTGAGAAGCTCATCCCACTGCGCTAGCCATCCAACAGTTCTTGGGATCGCGAAAAGGACCGGGAACATTTCCACGGGGAAACCCATTGCTTGATAGATCATACCAGAGTAAAAATCGACGTTTGGATACAGATTACGCTCGATGAAATAATCCTCATTTAGCGCGATTCTTTCAAGCTCTAATGCTATGTCTAGCAGTGGGTTACGCTCTGTTACCTCAAAAACCTCATCAGCTGTGCGCTTGATGATGCTGGCACGGGGGTCGTATGCCTTATAAACCCGGTGACCGAAGCCCATAAGCCGTTCTTTTTTTGCCTTTACACGCTCAATAAACCCGGGGACATTATCCAGTGTACCAATACGCTCGAGCATCCGGAGCACGGCTTCGTTAGCACCGCCGTGCATAGGGCCATAGAGAGCCGCCATCGCCCCTGCGAGCGACGAGTATGGGTCTGTGCCAGAAGATCCAATAGCACGCATCGTTGTGGTCGAACAGTTCTGCTCATGATCCGCATGAAGGATGAATAAAACGTCCAAAGCCCGCTCTAGTACCGGATCTGGTTCCTCGTAGTCTTTGGCTTCAATACGAAACAGCATGTTTAGGAAGTTTGACGTGTATGAGAGTTCATTCTCAGGATACACGTAAGGAAACCCTTTAAGACGTCGATAAGCATATGCAGCCATTGTCGGCATCTTGGCTACCAGCCTCACGATCTGCTGCCAGCGCACGTCAGGATCTCTAACTTCCTTAGCTTCCGGATAAAACGTGGAAAGCGCACTGACCGCACTAACCATCATCCCCATCGTATGGGCATCATATCGGAAGCCTTCAAGCAAATCCTTTAGGTTTTCATGCACATACGTATGAGTCGTAACATCATCTACGAACTCTGTGAGTTCTGTGTCAGTTGGCAACTCTCCCTTAAGTATCAGGTATGCGACTTCCAAGTGGGAACTCTGCTCCGCAAGCTGTTCGATCGGGTACCCACGGTAACGGAGGATCCCTTCACCCCCGTCGATGTAAGTCACTGTACTATAGGTTGATGCGGTATTAGTGAACGCTGGGTCATAGGCCATCATCCCAAAGTCAGTATCCTCAACCTTGATCTTTCTCAGATCCATGGCCCGGATAACGTCGCCCTCCAGGATATCGACCTCGTAGTCTCGCCCTGTCCGGTTATCACGGATCGAAAGGGTATTCTTCGGATCGCCTACATTATCGTCCATCGTTTCTCCAGCGAAGCTGCCTCCTGCAGTTATAGCTCTATCTCAGGGTCAGGCAACTTAGTTACCTCCATAGCCCTTTATTATATAGACGTGTGGAGTACCTCCCAAGGGGATGGGGACAACACGATCCAGCTGTCGGGGAGTGTGTACCCTACCAACGTGTCCTCCAGCCTACACGACTTCGACCTCTGATTTTACGGGAGCGCCTCGCCGGCTTATATACAAGGGGTCGCGCTTAAGCTGTAGTTCAGCGATTTGTTGCGAAACATCAACGAGAGGTCGTCATATGAGTCAGAAAGGTCTGTTGTGGGGATCGGTAGTTGTTGCTGCATTAGCAACGCTTCTTCCGGATGTGTTTGCGTATTACGCACTCGTGCTAGTGCTGCTCGGTCTCGTCATGGGATTCTTGAATCCAATTGAAGACGTGGCCACTCGGGTAGCGATGTACGTACTAGCTGTTTTTCTACCAATCATCGCAGATGCTGGTGGGGATCCAGCAATGGGCACGCCAAATGATGGAGTGTTGCTGGACATTCCAGTTCTTGGCGAGTTTTTGGTTGGTTTTCTAGGCAACCTCGCTACGGTCATTGCCGGTGTTGCAATTGCAAGTTTCTTGCTTGTTCTCATCACAGGACTTATGGCAGCTGGGGACGACTCCGATGATGGAGCTGCCGAGCCAGAA
>PBPC01000005.1 GCA_002724575.1 Gemmatimonadota bacterium
ACGTTGGTTTATAGTCTGCTGTACATTTGCGCCCGCAACACCTGCCCTGGCGGTAGTTACTCCGGCAAACGCTGGTCGTAAGTCTGAGGTACGTCCAACATATGGATCGCGGAGTGGCGAAGCAGTGTTCCCCTCCCCGATCCCATAACGGCGATCTTGATAGCCGGGGTAGACTTCGTTCCCCCAAATAGCCTGTTGTGCTGCGTGCTCTGCCCTGTACGCAGCACCCTTCAGCGCAGGAGGTGCCATCTGGTCTCGGACAATACCTTTGACAGTTGCGTGGGTTGTATGAAATTGACCGAAGCCTGCTTCCATAGCTTTACCGGGAGTATATTGTCGCCACGCAGATTGTTGTGGGCCGAAGACCGCACCACCACCTCCGTGTCCCTCATAAAAAACACCGCCCCCACGGCCCCCGCCGCCACCACCTCTAGCACCATGAGACCCCGTAATAGGTCCCGCGCCACCACCACCGAGAAGTCCAGATTTCCCAGATGCTTGATTTATCTGCTTTATCTTATCGAGGATTTTGCCGAGAGCACTATCAAGATTCTCATACTCTTTAGCAATCTTCCCGACACCGAGGGCTTCTTGTAGCTCACGACCAGCCTTCTTAAGTTCCTGGAACTTTTCAAACTTGGTCTCTATGAGGAGGGTAACTTTTGCTTGTGATGCCATTAGTCTGAGGCTCCTTTGGTCCAGTCAGGCATACGACCTTCATCGAGCGCCGCCTCAACTTCGTCTTGCCACGATCCTAATGAGCTATTTATCTCTAGTATTTCTTCAAGCACAGACAGCGTCTCCTCCAGCTTATCTCTCGCCCCGGAGCCCGCCTTTATCTCACGTTTCACCTCCGCACGACGATCGTGTAGATCGTAGTAGAAGTCAGATAAAAGCATCGCCGGAGTTAGGTTTAATAACTCTGGATCATTCTGCGGTCTATTGTACTTGTTTGACCACCATCTGCGTAGTGCAGATATGTCATCCTCACTTTTCTTTTGCAGTGCGAGTGTCCGAATCGAGTCGAAAGTAGCGGGTTTCGTGGGACCTCACTTTCTCCCACAGTGCAAATATAATGGCAGCGTCACGCAACTGGCGAAGGTCTTCGGCCCAGCTAGGCAGCTCCTGCAGTGAAAAAGTCATATGTGCGATGGCTTCATTGAGGGCGAGCATACCACCATCAATAGATTCAAGAGGCATCCCACCACAGAAGCGAGACTTTGTATTAGTTACAAGCTGTTGTTCGCCTAAGGTTAGGATTTTATTAGTGAAATGCCCAGACCATACCTTACCCCTCACGTCTTTATGCTCGAACATGAAGGACCATTCTTCTGCGTCTTTAGGATCTTCCCCCGGCACAGGATCAGGATCGGGGTCTTTTATCTCCTCTATTGGTTTGGTGATTAGGTCTGTTACGGATTGTTTGATTTCATCAGTCGAGACAACAACTGGTGATGCTTTCTTTCTTGCCATTCATCCCTCCAAGGCTGGCAGGTGATTATTCGCCTGCTATAGTGTCCTTCACTCGTCGTGCGACGAAGCCGACGTCTTCACCTACAACAGCTCTCGCGCCGAAGGTCAAGTTATGGGAAGTGATTTTGACACCAGTAAGCTCTACAATAGTTTGACCACTACTATCAACAATAGCTGCAGTCATCTCTCCATCAGTTCCGATGCCTAATAAGGCATTCAGTAGAGCAGTCGTGAAGTTCTGGCCGGGAGCTACTTGTGGGAACAAGCTCATGTTCTTAATCGTGTCTGTAATCAGGAACACCCTAGATGCAGTAAAGGCCACATCATAAGCGACTGGTACATGCTCAGCGATTTCCATCTGGTCGAGCACAGCGATAGGATCATATGTAATCGTCTCTACATAAGACGCGATCGTAGCGTAGCCTATGTCAGTACCGTTTACTGACAGCTTGACCCTAGAGCCCGATACAACGCTTCCCTTAGTGGGTGGGTTTTGAACAGCCATTATCTAATATCCTCTAGCCTGATATAGGCAATGTCACCAGATGCACAGTAGCAGTGACGAAATTGATTGGTATTACTGGGGCGATCTCAACCGAAACAGCGAGCGTATCTACGTTGAGTTCCAATTGTAAAGATTGCCACTGTACGAGAGTACCCTGCTCCACAAGCAAGTCTAGGATTTGTGATGCCCCAGTCCGTGCAGCATTCACCGTACCAGCAAACCCCTTCTGACCTACGAGCTTTTCAAGCTCGTTGCGGAAGTTGAATACTGCAAAGTTCGCAGCCTCATTTACGGAGGCTTCTACGAATGCGACGTTGTTGTCCGTGAGGTAAGTCGTGATATTACGAACGCAGCGAACACCTGTACGGTGCGATTCAGCGAACCACAAACCGTAGCCAATCATCTCATTGGCATCATTCATCGGGGACCAGCTTGAATCCTGAGCAATGGCGCTAACGCTCATCGTCTTACGTGTCAGTGACGTCCCTACTGAAGACCCCGCCTGCATCGCAGCGACCAGTGTTGCTTGGAAGTAAGGAGGGAAGACCGTAAGGTTCCCTGCCGTATTGAATAAAGACACGGACTGTCCGCAAGCACGCACATGACGTGAATTGAGTACGATAATCTGGTCCTTGATTTCAGTCTTGGTGGGCACATCCGTCGTTGGATTTAAGCCATCATAGTGAACTAAACCGACAACCGAATCTCGTTCACTCTTGCCAGGACCGGCCATATAGATGCAGTGNTCTCTTACCAGNGTATGAATTGCCGAGTCCCCAGTTAGTGGAACAATCGTNCTCACATCNAGTGACTTCAATAATTCAAGCGCCGCACTGTACTCCGTNGAGGTAGCTGCNCCTTCNTCNCCNCCACTCAAGAATGTGTTGACGACGATTGGAGGGAGCCCCGTTGTACCACGAGCTGCTTTGACCGTAGGTGAATTAGCATCGAGTGTTGAAACAACTGCGTTGAGAATCGCACTAAATCCAACGGGTGTTGCATCGATAGACTGCGCTCCCGGAGTTGCATCAGTGAAGTCGAGCAGCCCAGGATCCAGGGTCGTTTGAGTGGTCTTCAAGGTAAACGTAAAGCCGGAGTAGGTTCCAGCCCCACTACTTACACCAGGCAACCGACGAGCATTGAAGTAGTCATTCACTGACTGCAGTGTCGTTTGTATCGTGTTGTTTGTTTGTGCCGCTGTCGCAGAAAGAGTTTCTGTACCTGTAAGGTCTTCTGTCCCTATAAAGTTAATCTGAGACCATAGTGTTGTACTGGTTCCGCCTACTGCTACTTGCTCTACGGTTAGTGTTCCCGAGGAGTTTAATCCATGTAGGGCTACAGACCCAGCGCCCGCACTGAGACTAACAGCCGAATTTGCAACGAACATGGTTTGTCCAAGCACACCACCAAGAACACCTGAAGCAGGTCCTGCAGGAAGCGCCGGTATGGTAAAAGCTAAGCCTACGGAACAAGTAACGTCTACTTGCCCAGCCAGAGAAGCATTCGCATAAGCGCCGTAGACATCGGTGAAAACAATCGAGCCGGTAACAGGTGTCGTTGTGTCGTTCAGTACTAAAGCCTGCGCCTGGATGCCACTAGCCGTGTCTCCAATAACGTACACAGTCGTGCCTTCATCCAATGCAGCGGAGTCGCCTGCCCCTACGGTCATGGTTCCCGTACCACTTATATCGGTAGTCCCTGCCACGTCCCGTGTGCCGTTGGCTACAACTCCAGAAGAAGTTACTGAGGCTGTCATTGTATCCCAGCCGCTTAGGTTCGTGGTGGGCTCGTCATATTCTAGCGTGAACATGTCAGTAGAACCTGACGTGACTTCCCCTAGATTTATGTAGGTCTCGGTCGAAGCGTCAGCGTTATTCGTGATGGTGACATTGAGCCCTGCGTCAGTTCCGGTCGCCACGTCTACCTGAAGTTGTTCAGTAAACGCGCCGTAGTCTCGTGAGGTAAGCGTAAGTGCAGTGCCGCCTAGGACGTCCGAAAGGTTCGCCGTCGAGGGTTTAGCGTTGTTTACCTTCAAGCAGATAAGCTGTTGAGCGCCGCCTGGGATAGCCGGATCGTTTGAGGGGCGGAAGGCGATAGAGCCTGCTTCGCGTAAGTTACCGGATTTATAGGTATTCAGGACGCCTTGAGGGTTAGTTAGTCTAACAACCTCGTCGGGTGTCATCTTCACACCGTCACCGTCTATAACTGGTTGACCACCCTCAGCAGTGCCAATGAGTGCTACAATGCCTGTAGCCCCTACACCCACTGCATCAAGTCCCGTCGCGTCTATCTTGGTGTACGCTCCTGGGATCGAAGTCGTTCTGCCGTCGAAATAAATTGAAGTCGCCATTTTTCTTTATCCTATCACAGGTCTCTTAAGATACTGATCATAAGTGCTGCGCCACTCAGCAGGTGATTTATACAATCTGTCTCCTGGACCGTATACTAATGTAATGTAACGCTCAAAGCCACCGAAGTGTTCTGGTCGAATACCACTTGTGCGTCTGAACGCTGCGAGATCTATCGGCACCACCTTAGGCTTAGGTGCCGCCTTTACCACCGGAGCAGGTACGGCTTTCGTAACCTTCGTAGCCTTACGTGTCCTCTTAGTTTTCTTCTTCGTCGCCATCCTAAACACCTTTCACAGTAACGCCTACGCCAATGTGAACACCGGATACTTTGTCTGCTCTAGGCACTACATCCCCGATAACACCCATCTCACACTGACACGAGAAGCGCAATGTGCGACCGAACAGGTATGCGGGCATATACCGTGCGTCAGGAGCGAGGTCAGAGCCGCCTAAAGTTAGGTCGAATAAGTCCTGGCTTATGAAATAATCCCGTTCTCTGATCATAAAGTACTTAGCCAGATAGTAGTAGTACAAGGCTACATCAGGCAACTTAGCATAAGTAATTATCTCGTAGTTGTAGGTAAAAATAGAACCAAATATGTTTGCGCCTAGGGCTGTCGAATCATCGATGGCTCGCGCTTCTTCTAGGTCCACCATACCGCCGTACTCACCCAGCACTTTGGTGGTTTCTTCTGCACCCTGCAATATGATTGCGTAAAGAGGAAAGGAACTGTTCTCTCGGGCGTAGTTATGAATGACGCTAGGTGGATTGGCCTCAAAGTACGTGCGGATAGTGTCTACTTCTTTTTGCGCCAGCCCGTAGTAGTCGCGAAAGATACGCTCAAGCCTGAGGGGATGGGCCTCTAGCTCATCAATACCGTTCTTCAATGCTGTATAGATATGGCGCTCAATCATACTCCCGGACCTCCTAATCCTTGTATATGCTTTGAGACGATAAGACCAAGGTTACGTCCACCAAACCTGCGCACAGCTTCATCAGCTAACCGACGCCCCTGAATGCCTGGGTGAATCCAATTAGAGTCCTGATTGACAGTCCTGAATGTCACACCGCCTACTCCTGAGTGAGCATCATGGACTTGACCTCCGTATAGAGGACGTGAGTGGTGTGCATAGAGCTTACGAAGATTCGCTCCCGCTTCTGCCCGACGCCCCGCCCTTCGCCAATCTGTATAAGCACCAGATGGCGTCGAAGGACCGCCGCCATAGACGCGGCGCGTCAATCTGGTAGGAGCCCCCGGACCAGCCTGAACCGAGGCAAGAGCCCCAGCACGAGAGTCTACACCTCTAGGCTTCGCTCGATATCCGTATCCCATAGGTGTGGAGCTGCCGCCAAATGCAGGGGTTGTTCCTTTGCTGGGCGCTGGATTCTGCTTGAAAGGGACACGCACGTACTCTCGGCCCTTCAAGATGACCTGTCCTACGTCATAAGGCTCCTTGCCTTCTTCCACCCATACAGGGAAAGTACCAACCAATGAAATCTCGAAGCCGGTAGCAACAGCACGCGGAGGCTGAAGTGCGTCCAAATACTGTTCTCGGGAAGACTTGAGTCTTCGCTCGGCTAAGGATCGCCAGTCTTCATAGATGACCTGAGCTGCGGAAGCAGCAATGCCATCAGAGGTATCTACAAGAGCTTGTAGGTATGCATCAAACTCAGACATGTCTACGTTGAGACTAAGCATTACCCTTCTCTCTCGAACTCTAGCTGCACACGAGCGCGGATAGGTAAGTTCTGGGGATTGCCTGCTGGTGAGACCACAGGCTTCTTAGGCTTTCGATCGTTCACTGAAGCCCGTATAACGTGTGGGTAGCTCGTTACGATCCAAGCTGGATGACAAGTATAGTGCGCGGCGAGCTGAACCCCTGCTGCTGGCGCACGGCCCGCTAACCAGACTACGTCACCTGCAACTACCTCAAAATCACGCCCTTCCAGATAGTCAGACGTAGAAGATTGAATTGAGGTAACGACAATTGCAGGGTATCTCAGAGCTAGTACGCCTTGACCTCCAGATAATATGCGCTGACTGAAAACAATCTCGCTGTCCAGATTTATGAGCCTATCGTAATACCCTAGTTTGTTTTCTGGACGGACAGTGACATGCATCTGCCCAAAGGCCCATGTGCCCAATGTATCGTATCCAGCTTGTCGGTAAGTGGCTTCGGCCATGTATGCGCGGATAACGGCACCACCATTTCTATCAACGACTGCCATCTGCGTTGGGTCTAATGTTCCTGCAGCGGGTGGTGGTATATATCCAGCAGGACCAAACCACAGCCAGCCAACGCCTTTACACTTCGTGCAGTTAGGATCGGGCTGTTGAGTCTGGTCGTTGACGGAAGGGCACGGACAGAACATGGCGCGTTCCCAGACAAACCTAGGGCTGCGCTCTACAAGCTCATTGAACCGTTTGAGGTTGAAGTCTACTCGTGGTCCTGCTTTCCCGGAGACTCCTATTACGGCGTCGTCTGCGGCTGTCACTTACGCCACCACCATCATCGCGCCTTTGTAGTAGGCTCGGATCGTCTCACGCTCACGCTGCAATTGCTTGGTGTAGTTAACGATCCTCGCACCAAACCCCGAGTTTGTGGCACTGGCGGTTGAAGAAATCTGCTGAGTGAGGCCGTCCATGCCTATCGTTTGCTGCGAAATACCAGCCCCGATAATCAAGTCACCGGCCAGGTGGAGAGGCCCTATCGCTGCCATCATGCCCACGTAGTTCTTGATGGAGTATGGAACGTCAGTGAAGCCTGCTGTGTATTTCACCTTGAATACGAGAGGTAAGTAGTTAGTAGAACGGTAGTAGAATGGCAGCATCACTCCTGCCGCGCCTAAAGCCATAACGCCAGAGTTGCCCGATCCGGGGATGATATTCAGCTGACCTGCAATCTTATCTATCTGTAGCCAGTCCAGATTATAGTTGATGACCGTCTGGTCGGTAGGCACAACAATTTTTACTTCCTCTACACTTAGTACTGGAAAGTTGTTCAGTTGTAGCTGAACGAACTTGTTGTAGTCCTGTCGAAATAGATCAAGCTGCTCAGGTTCTTCGGAAAACTTTATGGGGCGGATCGGTAGGTCAAGCTGTTGTTCGGCCAATGAGACAGCGCTTTTGATGTACCATTCATAAAGGCTCTCAGGAAATTCGTTTCCCTGATCGTCAGTCATATCAAGGCCAAACAGGTAGTTCGTCTTCAATTCGTCTACGGTGAGGACGAGTAAGGCTGGGTCCTGTGATCCTTGTACAGGATCGCCCGGTGCCGAGCTTACTCCACTCGTAGTGCTGTAGTATCGGACTCTATAGTAGTAGTCTTCGTTTACGTCCCGATCCACAAAGGTGTAGAGCGTCTTGCCATCCACCAAGGTGAGCCGCGTTGCTACGGTGGTTATTTCTGTGTAGGGACCTGCTTTCCCTGTCGTAGATCGTTCGACAGCAATAACGTCATAAAACTCCCGAATTGCTTCGAGGTTCGTGACAACAAAGTTAATCTCGGTAACGCCAAGGCTCACGGCTTCAGGCTACCAGGTTGTTGCCTGTCAATCTACTCAGAGATTATCTCTATTGAGGAACTTGAGATCTTAGGCCGATCCTTTTCTTCTACGATCTGCCGTACGAAACAGCCTTCTTCTCGGGATAACTCCCAGACAACGCCATCCTTAGCTTCATCCGGAACGTCGTACTTCTTGGCTGTATCCTCTATTGACTTACGAAATTCTTCCTTCGCCTTCTCTACTTCGAGGACCCTTCCAGTGAGCGCTTCTTGCATCACGGCACTGACCATATCGGCCAGACGGATCTTCTGCTCTACAACTTCTACGTACTTCTTTTCGACCGCATCCATATCCTTGTCGTCTACTGCGATCCTTCCATTGTTGATTGTCATGTATTCATCCCTCCTACCCGATGCGCACACTGAGTTATCTAATGCAGCTTCATAGCCTGCCCAGCGTGCTAAGTCTACGTTCTCTTGGCAACACCTTAAATCTCTTATAGGTGTAATCTGCCTTCATGCGAATTGACATCCATCAGCATCTAAATTTTCTTCACCGCAGCGATGAGGACTTCATCCAACACCAAAAAGATATGGGCATTGACCTGACCGTCTTACTGCCCTCAAACGGCAAAGATGGCTTAAGAGTAAGCGCACTTGGCCCTGAAGCAGCCTACCGGTTTACGCAGGATCATGATGGCTTCCTTTTTGCTGCCAATGCACTCCCTAGCGACCAGAAGACCGTAGCCGCTTACCTCGACAAAGGAGCAAAGCTCATTGGAGAGCTGAAGTTTAATGCTCCAGGCGACTCACCCGACCTGTGGTCCTACGCAGAAGTTGCGCAGCAATATAATGTGCCCATCTTGATACACTTTGAGCCTGTACTGGGCATAACACTCGATGAGTTTGCAGCAACATTGCGTCGATTTCCTACAGTAAACTTCATAGGACATGCCGTACAATGGTGGCGAGAGCGCGACGGTCTCACCTCCCGACTATTGGATAACTTCGACAACTTATACGGCGATGTATCTGCAGGTTCTGGGTGTTCAGCAATCGTAGGCAACTCAGCTTTCGTGGAGAAGTACGCAGATAGATTAGTGTTTGGGAGTGATTGTTCGGACCCGGCCAGGAAGGAGAGGTGTCACGGGCGGCGCATGATCTCCTTTATCCGTACGCTCTCACCGGAGATACAGGAAAAGCTATTTCACAAGAACACAGCAAGATTACTTAGATTGAGCGAGCCATATTTTAGTTGAGTATGCTGCATTGTAATGCTCCTCGCAAAGCCACTCCGAGGGGACAACCGACACGTCGTAGCGGTCCCTCCTCGCGTCGTCTAAAACGAGCACACCTCCCGAGCTTAACTTTTGGATCGCTGTCTTTAAGCACGCACTTCTAGCACGACCGTCCACAAAGATCACATCGGCTTTATCCGGCGAACCAAGCGCCATACTATACTGCTCATAATATCTACCGTCGTTACCTAAAAATTGGCTGTCGCCTTCTTGTGTTGCGGGGGCGTGGTGGATAGTCACGTTCGGATCTACCGCGTATCGGTCTACGTAGAGCTGTAGTTTATCCACCCAAACTTTCTCGTGTTCGTAAGTGTGCAGGAACTTTAGGCGCGAAGCATACCAAATTGTCCCGGCCCCTGACCCCCATTCAATACCTACCATATCCGGTGTGAGTAATTCATCTAGCCTCGCTATTGCTTCTTTACTGATCCACGGCTCATTAGGTCCTCCCGTAAATTCAGAGTTTGGACGCCCAGGGGTCGCCACATAGGGACTGTTAGCTTTTATCTGCATTAGACGAATCCTCCTCGCTGCGCGGCTATTTTTCTAATCTCAGTTGCCACTAAAGATTCTCCTTTGGTGTACAATGCTTGAATCGTGGTGTTGATAAAGCGGCTAACACTTCATCTCTATCAAATTCATGTAGCACTGTCCTTCCATGCCGACTTTTGTGAAACGAAGAAGGCCGCGCATGTTCACCCATTTCACCGAAACACTTGGCGTGGTTCACATAAGTCTTCATCTTTTTGATATTTTTTATCTTACATGCAATATCGACGCAACCATCTTGGCTAGAGGCAAACAGTGGTGGGTTTAACGGCCGACCTAAAATCTCCGTAAACCATTTACGAATTTCACCGCTGGGACGACTGCGATACGGCGTAGGATGTCCACGCTCTATTTGTGGGGTAATAAACTTACGTATGTATTCACCGTAGATAGGCTCAATTTCAGTCCACACTTTTCGCGTCTTTAGGTAAAAGGTGTTTTCTCCGCCAGCTGTAAACAAATCAAGATTTGCAGCTTTATCTTCCTGAGAAGAAGACGTTGGACTGCCTACGCAAATTGTAAACAAGTCAGAGGTATATTCATCTAGCTCGCTGTATGCGAGTAACAGTGCATCCAAAGCATATGGAGCAACAAGAAAATCATCAACACAAGAAAGGACTGCATCATACCCCATGTCGAACAAACGTTGCTTAGACTCGTATATTTGATGAGCTACGCCTGCATTCTTTTCTCTTGCCCATATCGTCTTGTTTGGGTGCGGAAAACTCTCTGCGACCTGACGCACTTGTTCACATTTTGCTTTTGTTGCTTGGTTATGTGGCCCTTCAAGCACAAAATAAAAGTCATGTTCATCTACACCGCGTAGGCGCTTATATGTATCTAACGTCCGCGCTAGATACTCGGGTCGATCAAAGGCTGTCATCGCAATCGCAATCTTCATACTTCCTCCAGTCGATCTTTCATCAGCTTACCTACAGTGTCCAAATTATATCGGTCATAGATGGTAGCTCTTGCCGCCACGCCTTTATCGGATAGTTCAGAAGACTTCCTGCCCTCGAAGACCTGACGCATTGTCTCACGCAGATGAATCAGATCGGGTTCAGCCCATGACTGTGTGGCATTATACCACGGACACCAAGGCATCTTGCTTACTGGAGTCATCTGATAGTTAAGTGGATAACTATTACTCTCATCGCAGAATGTTGCAGACCCAGACCAGTTAGTGACAATGCAAGGCGTCTCCATGAGCATGGACTCGCTAATATGCAGTCCCCATCCTTCGCCTCGATGTGGATAGACCCCACAGTCTACTCGCTTATGAAATTGCAGCAGCATATCAAAAGGCAAGAGCTGGGAGATAAGAGCAATCTTAGCTCGTCCGTCAGGAAAGCCTGCGTCCTTCAGTGCATCGAAGATAAGTTGATGCACTCTGCTCACTTCGGACTGTGACGTATTCGAGGCATACGTCTTTAGGACAAGCGCTACGGGCTCATCTGCATCAAACTCAGCAATATAGGCTGTGATCAATCCTAGAGGGTTCTTGCGCTCTGTCCACTGAAACCCCGCGCCAAATACAAACAAGTCGTCAGAGACACCGAAGGATGTGAGGTCAAGGGGTTTGACTTCTGGAGTGAATACCTCTGTGTCGTGCGCATGAGGAATATCCGTCATGCGTAACTTGGGTAGGTCCTTCTTGAAGATATCGATATTGAACTGGTTAGGAAGCCATAGCTCATTTACGCCCGCCTCTTGAATATACTTCGTCCAGCGTTCATCTATCCTGTCTGTCTCCCAGACCGTCTTACCTATTGTGTAACAGTCCTTACGGACATGCTTTGACCAGAACTCCGGCGTAGAGTGTATGATCTGGATCTTAGGATCCTTAGCCGGTTTAATGTGAGACCGCAGAAGGGATTCGACCCGACCATAGTCACACGTAAAATTCGTTGGGTCGAACTGCATCCGTGTAATTGATAAATCTACCCCAGCCCGAATTAATGCATGAGCTGTCTGCCGACAATCGTGACCATAACCTGACGGATCGCCTATCGGTCCTACTAATTCAACTTCCATCAAGCGCCTCTTTTATGTACTCCCGCCAAAGTGGAGTAACAGCTTCTAATGAGTATGTTTGCTCTACATACTTACGAGCTACTTCAATCTTCTCAGCTGGTCCATCCCATGCTTCTTTCTTAGCGGAGCTTAGGAACTGTAAATGACGGGCTACAACATCGCCACCGGACTGCCAGCCGTAACCCCGACTGTCTCCTCGTACCCAGACCTTACCTACAGGTGTGTGTAAATATCCGAAGTCGCCCTCAGCGAGGACTTCACGGAAAGGTCCATAGTCTGGAGCCAGTACAGGAACGCCCGCAGCCATCGCCTCTATCATAGGAATGCCAAACCCCTCCCTACGAGAAGTAAACAGTAAACAGTCAGAGGCATTGTAGAGCTTATTCAGCGCTTCGTCCGAGCACCCGAGTAAGGTTGAGTCGGCTATGCGATACTCTAAAGGAGATACTTCCGCCGAGCGTGACTGACAATATAAGTCCATACCATGTGCCACGGCCTTTGTATGAAAGTATATCTTTCCCTGTATCTGCTCTCGATTGAGTTCTTTCACGGCGCAAAGGGCGGTGAAGTGGTCTTTCCTATCAGTATTCACCCCCAGACTTAGTATCGCTAGAGTCTCATCCTTAGGGTCTATACCATATATATCCCGACGAAGTCCCACACGCTCCTTCTCCGGGAGTGCCTTGTATACAGAGGTATCTACAGCGTGAGGAATGACATCAATCTTTTGGTCTGGGAGTAATGGCTGAAGTATATCTACACCCCATTGAGTGCAGGAGACGTTGTAGTCTGCGAACTTATTGAACCCGACATCGTCCAGCATAGGACCATCCACAGGAAAATGATAGATGGTAGGTATCCGTGACTTGCTGCGCAGCTCACGAGAACTCCGCATCGAGGAAAGAGCCGAGGCCCACGCAGACGTGATATGCAGATCCTGAATCACTAAAAGCAAGTCGAAGTCCTGAGTCATATACAGCTCTTTAGCAATTAGAAATCCTGTAGGGTCATCTGACGGCGCAGCGTGTATTTTAATGCGGTCATGTTCTACCAAGCGTCCGGGATGATTGAGACCAACTTGAACTATTTCCCAGTCTTCGGACAGCGCATTACATATCGTCCGGGCTACACGACCGAAGCCTGTAGAAGCACAGACAGAATCGCTCCAAAGTAATAATCGTGGCACGCCAGAAGACTAGCGAGCTAGTCACTGTAGTGCAATAGCTAGCGTAACTTTTTTGTGATTGTCTTATTGAGTCTATCTACAGAGCGCCGTAGTTCTTGCTGCTCTCTATGAATGATGTCCATCTTCACCTGAACCGTCTGTACGTCTCCACGAATCTTAGTCATCTCTGTCGTGACCTCTCCAGACTGCTTAACTTGCTGAGTGCGTATCTTGCTAACCTCATCCTTGGTAGCGAAGACATACGTAGCTGCGAAGGTGACAATAGTGGCGATAATAGCTGCGGCGCTCGCGTAGGTTCCAATCTTCATATTCGTCTTCGCCTCGTCATCCATTATAGCATCCTACGGCATCCCGCCTTATTATGGAAACTGCAATGTTCCGTTGTTTCCGTTACCAGATCTATCGGCAAGTGTTGTGCTTCCTGAACCGTCTTCCATGTTGTAATACGACTGTAGGTTTGATGAACTAATATCTGTCGGGGCTTTAGCCTTATTATACAAATCCTGAATATCAGACAACGAAAGGGCAGTATCCCAAATAGCAAACTCGTCAAGGACACCATCAAACTCATAAGCCTCAGTCCCGTTATACCAAAGTGCCCCCATGACCGTTTTTGTTGATCCGCTTGCAAGATCACCAAACCAACTCGCCCCAGAACCCGTAGTCGTGTCCTCGCTCCCATTGTGGTAAAATTTTATACTCGATCCGTCACACGTCACAGCAATATGTTGCCACTGATTCAGAGTTAGAGCAGTTGAGCTTGTCCAGGTTGTTTGAGAACCACCGAACTTGAATACAAACCTCTGACGTTTGGCAGGACTTGCGTTCATCGACCAGTATAGATAGTCGGTAGTGCCCGTTGGCTTGCCCTGCGAGAAAAACATCTCATATCCCGCATACGCATGAGGGTAGACCCAGCACGCCATCGTGCCAGACGTAGGCGAGCTTCCGACTGAGGCAGTGGGCAGGTCTACGTAGTCATTGCCGTCAAATTCTAAACCAAAGTTTCCAATCTCGCCCGCAACCCACGGGGCCACATAAACGACAGGCGTTTGGGATACTTTGTCCGCCGCACTGGTGCCCTGTGGCGTTAGGTTCGCTGAACCAATAACGTCTGTAACCTGTCCAGTTCCTCCGGTCAGATCGTCGCTTGCATCATCGCCCATCCTGTACCAATTTGTTAAATCACCAGTTGCGGTGTGTGTGCTTAGATTTCCAGCCACGCCATTGTTAAAGATTTCAGTCACCTCAGAACTAGGCAGTGCTTTGCCCCAAAAAGACAACTCGTCAATGTCACCGTAAAAATAATTACTCGTTGTCGAGTACCTGGTTGACCTACCTATGGTTAGCGCTTCGCTGTTCGACAAAGAGCCGACAGCGCCAGTGCCAACAGCGGTCGTACTCGAAACGCTTCCATTCTTATAAAGCGTGAGCGTTTCGGCTGTTGCATCCCAAACGATGGCAAGGTGTGCCCACGCATCATCGGCTAGGTACTCGCCTGCCGATGACTGGTAAATCCAGCGGTATGTTCCGCCAGAATCCTGAAACCTAATGTCAACACGCCCTGCACTCGTCACCCATACTTCGTAGCCTGTCCGCGCTGCGGGCATCTTAGATAGTATCCACCGGGTCATACCCGTACCGCCGCTTTTCGGGCGAACCCAAACACTGATTGATACATCCGACGCACCATCAAAATCAACGTCACTTCCTGAGCCTGCGACTAAATACTCACTCATCGTTCCGGTTGCGTTATCAAAGAGCACACTATAGTCATTCTCAAACACACTTGAAGCAGCTTTTACGTCAGCCTCAAACTCACAGTAAAGTTTTACTCCCGTACCATCATCTAAAGCAGTGGCGCGGACAATATCTACAGCGCTTGTGGTTTGTGTAATTGTCGGAGTCGTACCGCCAGGAAAATAGAAATTGCTGCCGAATGTAATGTCTACGGGTGTAGAAGAATCCTGCATCAACTGCCATGTATACGTTTGACCTTCTTGCAGGTTAGTAGGATTCTCAAGTGTATTCGCACCTACAGGATTCAGCGTCACTAGAAAGCGTACCCCCGTATTAGCGTCTGTGCTCTGTGCTCCACCTACGTCTGTAACAGTTCCTATCGGGGTTGGCTGTATTCCAAATCTATACGTCATTAGTCATCCCCTACGGTACGTTAGTGACCTTATTTGCTGACGTCGTATTATACGGAATAAGATCGTTCGACCCTACTTGGTCTGTAATCTGTCCAGTAGACCCAGTGAAATCATCAGAGGCATCATCACCAAACCTCCACCAACTAACTAAGTCGCTCGACCCCGTAAGGTCAGTGGGAGTGCCGCCATTATAGATATCCGCAACTTCACTGCTTGATAGCGCCTTATCCCAAAAAGACACTTCATCAACCATGACATCCATGAAGCTCGCTGGACCATTGAATGCACCGACCTTGAAGCTAGCCGCGTTCGACATGCTCGCCGTAAGTGCTGAGCCTCCCTGTGTTGTTGTTTGCTCGGTGGGGCTGGCGTCAATGCCTGAAATTCCGGTGTATAGTTTTGCGGCTGTTGCGTTATTGTTGCCATCATAAACCATAACTACGTGCGTCCAATCGTTGACGGGCGTGTAAGTAGCTGCTCCGCTAAGATACCAGTAAATCTGAGTCAGCGGTGATAGATTTCCCCGCAGGTGCATGTAGAGGTCGCCACCAAAGTAGTAAAGAGCGTATCCATTTCCTGTAGGGGAGCCAGCCATTTTCGTCACAAGCGCCAGAGTGCCTGTCAACGCTGCTGTAGGCCGGACCCACAGCGAAATAGAAAAAGGATCTGTGTTGCCTTTGTCGAGTGCGCTTGTGCTTCCTAACGCGCAATACTGCGAGGAAGCCTGCACAAGTTCCATGCTGTAGGTATTTACTAACGCAGTTGTCACTGCTTTTACATCGGCCTCAAACTTACTATAAAGTTTGATGTTACCTGTCCCGTCGTCTAGTGCGGTCGCACGCAGAATATCCACAGCACCCGCAACTTGCGTAATCGTCGGTGCTGTGCCGGTAGCAAAATAGAAGTTGTCACCGAAGGTAACGTCTACAGGCGTGACCGAATCTTGCTCCAGCCGCCAAACGTACTCTTGACCTTCCTGCAGGTTGGTCGGATTCTCAAGTGTGTTCGTTCCTGTCGTGTTGAGCGTAACGGAAAAGACAACGCCTGTACTGGCGTCTGTGCTTTGAGTACCTGCAACATCAGTTACGGTGCCGGTCGGTGATGAGGATATACCAAATTTGTAAGTCATCTTTTTACTCCTACGGTGAAATAAACCAGCTCGCGCCGTCAGAATATATTCTAAACGCGGCGTAGTCTGCTGAGAGGAGCTGCGTACCTTGTCCATCAATGTTGCCAGATGACGAGGCGTCTATTGTGATTGTGTCTGTACCAGAAGTTCCACTCGCATCCTTGAACTCTAACCAGCTTCCAGCAGGGCAGCTGGCCGCTGCTGGTACATTTATTGTGACGGCACCGCCCGATGTGTTTTCTATGTGAACAAGTTGATTGCATTCTGCTGCGGAAAGTGAGTAAGGAAATGTCCCAGGTGTAGAGGAGTCTAGCGTAAGCAGTGGAAACCTTGTATTGAGTACTGCGTTTGTCACACTCACGGTAGTCCCGGAAGGCTCAATGCTGAGTGCTCCGCTGCTGTTTACTTCAAAGTCCGCATAGTGAGTCGCGTCGGTATGCGTTAGGCGTAGCTGTGGATCGCTGTCGCTAATTCCATTTGTCACCCCGGCGATTTCGAGCTTGCGGTCTGGTGAGTCTGTACCTATGCCTACCCGCTGGGTTCCTGCTGCTGTTCCGTCAGCATAAAGCGCAATGGCTCCGTCCTCCTGCACCTTAAACTCACTTACGTTTACAGTAAATAGGCGTGCGCCTGGGTCGTAGGTAAAGTTGTTATCACCCGTAAACGTTCCTGCTGGGTCTGAATTAAACTGTATGTTATTAGCGTCCCCAGCTGGAGTTCCACCACCGCTAGTGTCTACGTAGTCCTTAGTTGCGGCATCATCTGCGCCTGAAGGTGCGGGAAGTCCTGTAATCGAGTAACCAGCACAGTCGAGATCGCCTCCCAACTCGGGGGAAGGGTCATCGACCACTGCTGCAATTCCACCACCACCACCACCCCCTGCAATCTTAGCGAAGGTCATGGACGTAGTGCCTACGATAATGTCTCCGTCAGTAGTCAGTTGGAAGGTAGAATCTTCATTCGATGTGCCTTCCGACACAGGAACATGCGCGGTGGGCTCCACGGAGGAGCCAGTTGTCATGTCTGCAGCCCTGCTCCATGATCCTGCAGCCACCACAAAGATGCCGTTCATCTCGGAACTGGATTGATTTGTCAGTAGTACACGATCGCCCGCCACGAGCGTTACATCGTCAATTGTCAATAAACCGCTTGCGGCACTATCACTGGTCGCAACAGCACGAACGGTCTGAAACCACGTGCGTACGGTCCCCGTCACTCCCTCTGGAGTTGGAGTGGTAGGTACTGAAATGCCCATAGGACAATCTCCCTTCGTCGGAGATTAGCCCCGACGTAAATAGAATATGGCTACGAGGTCAGATGGACCAACGAGACTACGCACCCAGAACTCTTTAGCTTCAGCAGGACCTTCGTATTCCGAAGTTGAAGCTATAGTGAAGTAGTGCTCATCATTGGTGAAATCTTCCACACGCCAATACACTTTGATGTCATTAGCCCCCTCATTGCGAATCTGTAGAAAGCTACATGGCTGCGGAGAGGAATGGTGTACGCGAGAGGCGTCAGCGCTTGCAGCCAGGGCTGCAGAGAACCGTATATTGCGTGGGATGTGTCCCCTAAGTCCTAACGCCGACATAGTAGTTTACTTTTGCCCTTTGAGTTGACCGATGACGACGATGCTAATAGATGCAGCCGACCAGCCATCATTTACATTGAAGCCGGTGACAGTTTTTGATGCTGATTCCAAATATGCATTGTTGCCGTCTTCCTGACTGATGCATACCGCGTAGTCCGTGTTCGCCATCTGATGCTCTAATGTAATCGTGTTCGTACCAACGCCACTAGCCGCGATTACTTGGTACTGCGTAGCAACACCAGCAGCAGGTGCCGCACTAACATAGTCGATGCCCTGGTCTGCGAAGATTGGAATATAATCCGAAAGTTTTTTAGCCATTATCTTCTCCTTTAGAAGAAAGAAACGAATAGAGGGCAGCAGCGTAATACCGCCGCCCTCTTATCATTTACTTAGTAGTTCTAAGGTGCGCCTACAAAGCCAGCCGCACGACCAATGTTCTTGTATAGGACGTTGTGTCGTGGCGTATAGAGCTTCATTGCACCGTAGAGAAGTTGCATCCAACGAATCGACGAATCGACGGTCGCTAGAGGGATCTTCACCATAGGCGCTAATTGCGCAAACGAAATGTTGGACGGATCCAACTGAAGCATATAGCCCTTGCTCGTCTGCGGCAGGTCAGCGTTTAGATCCGACACCGTAGTAATGTTCTGCGGAGGAGCACCAATAGGAGCATCATTCGCGACACGTCGCAGGAAGAATAGCTCACTACCGTTTCGTTTTGAACGGAAGATATTGAAGTATCTTGCTGCAGACGTGGCGTTCACATTCTCGAAAGGCTCTAGATCAATATTAATTGATTCACCCGCAGCAACTGCGATGGAGGCAGTAGCCGTACAGTTTGAAGCACCGAACTCATTCACTGCTTGAACACTGTATGTGTACGTACCTGCGTCATGCTCGCCCGTACCAGCAGCCCATAGACTTCCGGCAGTCGCACCTGGATTAGTTAGCGTCAGATTTTGTGGTAGGCCCGGAGGCCCACCTGCTGCAACAGCAACACCCACACCACCAGCACCAGCGCCAGGGAAGTTTACACCTTCGTCGATGAAGACATCCGGCTCAAGCGCAACAACACCAGCTTGAGTAGTAACACCACCCAAGGTGAGTCCTGCGATACCATTGTCTTGTTTCTGGAAGACATCATAACGAGCTTTAGGGAAGAATGACTTCGCCAAGTCGCTGTGTGCTTTTGGATTCATGAACAAGTGCGTGGGACGACCGTATGCAGGAGCATCACTAATCGTCAAAGCACCATCAATGATGTTGTCCTCGGTAAGAGGCGCACCACGAAGGTCGATGATGTGGTCTGCCAACGCTGTCGTTCCTGGAGTATTGTAAGCCTCACCTGGGAAAATCAATTTCTCAAGTCCGTCGAACTCCAAGCCTTCAGCATTCACTGCAGAGTTGGTCATAGAAGCATCACCTGTGAACAAGTGACGTTCCAATTGCTCAAGCAAGTACATGGTGCCTGCGATCGTCTCTTGTGCAATCACGTTACCGTGAGCAGGTTTGACCATGCTCATAACGTGAGAGACAGAGCGTTGCGTGCCCATGAATTTGATCTTGGCGTATTGACGACGGTAGGTCGCATCCGTAGAGACTGGAAGTTGACCTTCCGTTACGAACGAACTGTATTGGTTGTTCGCGTAGCTCTGGATTTGATTGTATTCTTCAACCGTATTGTACGCTGGAATTTTTGGAATCGCTTTCCATAGGCGCACATGCTCCATACGGAAAGTGGTGTTCTTTAGTGTTTGTTCGAGAGACTCAACGCGAAGCGCGAAGCCATCTCCAGCAGTAGGGGAGCCAGGTCGTGCAATTTGACTTCCTGCATCCAATGCTTTGTTAAGCGCATCAACATCGCCTTGCGAGGCGTTTCCGGCGAACCCGGACATGCCTTCATAATTGCGCCAGCTAATCATGCCGTTACTCATCTGTCATTCTCCTTGTAGCTGGCGCGACTAAAGCGCCGCACCGTTTAGTTTTTGCCGACGATAGTCAGCGACTTGAGCCATAGTCTGAGGATCAACGTCACCCATCAACTCAATTTTTGTAATCGATTTATTCAACATTGAAGCCTGCTCCTTATTGCCTGACTCCATGCTCTTTTGAAGCATCTCAGACATCAGTCCCATAACTTCACTCTTAGAAATTGCATCCTCTGCAGGCGGTTGACCCGCGTGAGATTTAGCTACTACGTCGCCAGGTCGAACGATGCTACGGCGTCCACCAATAGGCTGTCTGCTCGTCGCTTCAACTTTTGCGTCAATAGATTTCATTAGTTCATTGGTTTGCTGCGCGAGCTTGCCAATGTCGAGTAAGCCCTTAGCCAATACAAGATTGACTTCGCTTTGTCGGGTGCCACCTTTTTCGATGGTCTCGCCCAAGGTCTGCAGTGCAGTAACAATACCGCCGTGGATCTCTCCAAGAGCATCGCTTACGTCAATAGACTTGGCGAGGGCACTGTCTTCTTGAGGATTGAGTGCTTTAGCAATCTCATCACCAAGACCTGGCTCAGTGGATTTTCCACTAAGTAAGGTTTGAAGCTCGGCGTTCTCACCTTCTTCTAGGCCATTGCTTCCAAGTGCCTTTTCCAGCAATGCCCGCTTACGTGCGTCAGGAGTCTCACTTTTAGTCAGCTCGGTAATTTTATCGAGAGACTTGATAAGATCGTCTTCAGACAACACAGCAGACTTTTCCGTTTTAGTTTCATCGTCTGTTGCGACTTCAGTCATCAACTGTTCATCGTCCATCTTTTTGTCCTTCGCAGGTTTCTTCTTCATTTCTTTTTTACCTACCTCCGGTCGTGAGACCGAAACGTCTAAGTTGCCCATATTTATTCTCCGTTACAGAAGCCCTTTGAGCTTCAATTGAAGTGCTAAGTCAACTACACGACCAGCTGTCGCGCAGCTCACATGCGGAAGCCGCCTAAGCACCAGACTAACAGCAGCAGCTTTATTCAAAGCCTTGTGTGCCGTATTATGTGCCTCGTCCTCCAGCGACTCTAGTGTGAGTGCTGCGCCACTTTCCGTAGTGAGAGTTTTTTCTTCTTTCTCCTGCTCTTGGAGCGTGTGCTCCTCAGCAGCATCCCAGTCCTTATAGTCCATGTGGACTTCAGGAGCATCTGGTAGATCTGTTTGATACGTGTAGCCTTCGGGTTGAACCGCAGTCTCTATAAGACTCTTGGCTAAAAAGCCCAGGCTCGTATCGGCGTTTACTGGACAGTGGGTAATAGCCACATTCGTGACCTTCGCCTGCGCGATAACCTCACCGTTATTACCAGCCCGCTTGAGAATCTTTCCTTCAATGGATTGACCAAGTTGACGACCACCGCCAGCCTTCTTTAGGGCTTGCCCTACATTCCAGATATCATCTGCTGCAGGAACACCTTCTAGTAAATACCCTTCAGTCCAATGCAGGTTGCTTGGTGCAATCGAACCGTCTGGTAATCTAGTTCCCTTACCAAAGAACTGAACGTCTGTAGGATAGCCAACAACGCCACCAGTCTTGCGTGAGTGATTATCGTTGAACCACCCCTTAGTAACAAAGTGATCCCAAGCAAGCCCGTTCTGTAAAACTACTTCGTCTTCTTGGTCCGGGGATTCTGTAGAGGCGATTCCAGCGAACCTACGCCGCTGCCCTTCTTCTGCGTCAGACTTCTCAAAGAAAGAAATCGGCGCGAAGTATCGGAAGGAGCCATCACCATCTGTCTTACCTTTCTTCATTCGTATCCTTCACCTTGCTACACCCAAACGACGAAAGGCGCGAAGAACCGGATCACAGTAGAGTAATCCACCTTCGCGCCCCTCAACTGGATCTCCGGTACTGCGACCGATCCCGACCGGGCCAAGACTCTCTAAGTCTTACAGGTATTCTGGTAGTTACGTCAAGCGCAGTGACATAAGGAGTGCTATTTGCGCATCACTAATCGAGCTGATTCAATCAAGCGAATGTCCGATTCTTGAGACTTTTCTATAGTGAGGGGCAGCTCTAGGTCTCGTTTGCAAAAGTGACAACTCATATAACAGTAGCCATCTGAGAAGCGCACACTCCCTCCAGGGCGTAGCGATGCTGCGCCGTCACTGCTCTTTTGCAGTACCTTGTTGCTGCAGCCGGGGCATCGCAGTGATCCTAAATCATTCAAGTGTTAGCTCCTTAGTGGGTTTGATACCCCAAAAGCGCCAACCCGCCCCTGATGGTATCTTAGTAACTCCCTTGTCCTGCTTATATGCATCAGCATCATTGTAGCCCTTAGATACGACCCACACATGATCACATGCAGCAGATAGAGAATCAAACTCAACAAACTCTTTTGTGCTGGGCAGCTGTACCCCAAAACGCTTTTCGTCTAGTGCCTTCAACGTCACGTCACCAAACTTACGCTTCTTTACTGTGACAGACTGCCCCGGAGGAAGGGGCACCGCTTTTTCTACACGCTGCGCCTCGGGAAGTGTATTCAGTTCAGGCTCTCCACGCTCATCTACCCAAGCCTGCATATACTCCATTGTCTGCTTGCCTGAGTCCTCTCCGGGAGCATCAATCTCAGCCATCATTGAATACTCGTCAGGAATCTTGACTGGCTTTACGTCGCGCTCTCTGTATCCAGCATCCCCAAGAAGTTGTTCCTTGTCCATGGATCCTACGGCTCTTAGCCNTTCAATTTCTTCCTCNGTCAAAATCGCGCCACTGAANATGCCCGCCTCAGTCGCTANGTCTGGATAGGCTGGAGGATGAACTGGAAGCTCTGTCTCCATTTTTACATCAAGCCCCGATCCNCCAGAAGGATTACGATCCTCTGCCATCGAGTCTCCTGCAACAGANTGACTGCTGTAACTCCCAGGACCCACTGCGTTTTTGCTCATGGTCAGGCGCAAAGTAGGTTTGACCTTCAGCGTCGGAGGTGCTGCTTGCGCGGGAGCTGCTTTAGCTACCTCAGGTATTATGGTCGAGATTGGAATGGCCTCTGTAGTTCCATTGACCGATCCCACAAACTCCTGCAAAGGCACCATCGATACTGAGCCAAAGTTTCCTGGTTCCTCGTAGTGCTCTAGGAACGCCTGCTTAGCATGGTGTACGTTCGAGAAGCCGAGCATTATTTTATCCTCGTCGTAGTGTCCTGTTTCAGGATCGAGGCGCTTTATAATATAGACGTGGGAAGGATAAGGGTCCGGGCCGACAAAGCAATCAAGCTCCTCGCCGTCTGAGCCTATGGTCCCTTGGATATACCCATAAGCATAACGCATACGGGTCTCGCCTTTTCGTCCATGATCGTCCATCCAGGATCTGACCTGTCCCGGCAGCTGTTCAATTGCGACAGATATTCCGTTGAAGTCTGTCGTATCCTGAATCCTAAAAGACTTCTGCAAGGCAATCTCGCCACGAAAGGATCGCAGAAAAGATTTCTCAGTCTCGTGCCTTTTGCCGTGGGGACCACCTGAGACCAGCTCACCAGCATCATTGAACCCATGTCCGTGCGGGACCAGGTGTGTTGTACAGCGGCAGTGAGGATGGGTTGCGCCGACCACAGGAAGCCAGCTTGCTTTGCTTCTGCCTGCATTGGTGCCGTTGCCTTCTAGGATTGAGAGTTTGAATATGCGGGGATGGCCGTCAGGACCGTTATAGAAGTCATTGCAATAAGGACACGCATCAGCCCGTGTCTGCCGATAGACGTAGGTTCCCTTTTCTTCTTCGTCTAATGCGCCTAGTGCGGCTAGGTCTCCAATCTTATATCGGGCAACCGCGCCTCGGTCTCTCGCTGTATGAAGTACAGAACGAGCTAGTCTATCCCAACGGTCGGACCACTTGCCTGCAGCGGCACGCAGTCTTTCAGCGGCTTTACGACTATCAATGCCTCGCATGGCATCAGCCGCAACGAGGCTGGCAGCAAGGGCTACTTCACTTCCTAAGTGCTGAAGTCGTTGACCTGCTTCCATCTCTAAAGCTCGAATCTCTTGTCTGTCTTTATCTGGAAGTCGGATACTTCCCTGGCGCACGGCATCTTCAAACGCGGAATAGCTCATGTTCTTTACACGGTCTGCGTCATCGGCATGTGCGAGTAGTAATCCAAACAGGAACGCTAGGGCGATAGGAGAGTTCTCCTCTTGCTCTGATGTTCCTAGTTCATGGCGTCTAGCTGCAGACAATGCCTGTGGGCCTGCGAAAGATGCAATCAATGCGTCATGGTGGTTTTGCACTGCTTCACGTATTTGGTGCATATGTTCACCGTCAAATACCTGAGGAGTGAATCCCATAAACTCATCATCGTCATCCCCATTGGCTTTTTTGAATAAGCCTTCGCGGATAAGCATCTGTTCAATCTCAGAGACCATAGAATGAACGTGCGTGCTGTACGCAACATGTACTCTGTCTAGGATCTCTTTGATGACAGGAATCTGGTCCAGAGGATCTGGACGTTCCCCTTTAGCTTTGTCGATGAGATCGAGAGCAGAATCATCTACATAAGCTATCCGTGCGGCCACAGCACACAATAACTCTTTCGACTTCTCCTGAAGCTCCCCTCTATCAGCTTCGAGTCTCACTCTCATACCAGCCCTCTACGTCGTAGGATCGCCCCAAGCAACCCAGATTCCCGTCAGCGCGTCTGTAGCACTTAGGTTAGTTATCGAAAAGGACGATAGGTCTACTTGGAGAAATACGCGAGATGAACCGGTGGCTGACGCCGCATTGGAAGTAAATGTATCTGCTCCACCGTTCATAACGAACTGAAAGCCTGCATCTGCTTTGACATAGAGTCCCTTGACAGCAGTGATGTCCCAAAGACCGAGAGCGTCAGTAGCGCCTCCTGCAATAGTAAATTTACCAGAGACGCAGTGCGTATATAGATCTGTAATTTCTTCTGCTAGTGTGTCGTCGAATCCAAACAGAAGATTCTTGCCGTCTGGGTCATTAGAAATGATGACGTTTGTTTTTAGTTTAGTTCGCATAGTTTACAGCGTCATATCGAGGATGACGGCCTCCTTTGATTTCTTGAGTGTTTGGGTCTGCGGCGCACGTCTTGGTGTAGCCTTATAGGACTTTTTAGTAGGAGATTTTTTAGGTCTGAATAAGTCCTTCTCGCTTTCTTCGTCCTCTCTGATGATTCTTTCTTCTTTTACTGCTGTAGGATCGCCTTCTTCTATCTGCTGTCTAAGTAGGAAGTCACGGCGTCCCTGCATCCAGTTCGGATCGTTTATAACTTTGCCCAGCTCATCAGGAAGCGCTGGTAGATCGTGCATAGCCCGAATCTCATCAACGGTCATATACGTACGAACCTTCATCGTCTCTAGGTCAGCCTGCTCCTTAGCTGTCATAGGAGAGAGCCCTGTAAACTCGAAGGTAAAGCGTGGATCGATACACCACACAATGTTCTCGTTCATCATGTTCTCTACATAACGAAGTAGCGGTGCGAGTCCCTTAGTCTTAGACTCTACGATTTTAGTCTTATTGGCAGAGTCGAACATGTTCTTCTGTCCGCCACCTGAGCCGTACTTGAAGTTGATCTCGATGGGGTCAATTGAATAAACAGCACAAGCTACTTTGATTAGGAAATCTAGCCATTGGCTATATTCCATCTCTCGGTTGGATGCGTGCATGTTTATCCATTCAACATCCTCAGCATTGATGATCGGAGTACGGAAAGCATTCTCTACTCCGTTGACCATCTGATACCACTGACGTCGGAAGGCACGGAGTTGCTTCTCTGGAATAGAGCCCTTGATATTCAATAGCCCTTTCGAGACGTTCCCTTGTGAGAATTGATTTCCATTGTACTGCAGACCCCACAGCAGATACGTAATGGTCGAGACCATCATCTCAGCTTCAGAAGTACCGTATCCATATGATCGAATACTCGTTCTGGGATTACGGATCGTAAACGTGAGGTCTCTGCGTGTGAACTCATTGATCACAATATCGTCGTACACCTGCACCGCATAAACATTATCCATGCTGGTATCTGCGTGAAGGCTTGTCGTATCCGCTAAGCGAATCGTAGATGCGTCCACCGCATACCACGTACTTGGAATGCCTCGTGCGTCTGGTACGATTTCCAGATTCATCTGATCGTATGTCAGTGAGTCATGCATTAGCTTTCGGACTAAGGTCTCAAATGAGTCTCGGGATCTAGGATCCGTCGTATACCCGGTGTGCGTGATAAGATCTTCCAGCTCCAGCATACGCTGCTTTTCTATTTCGTCAGGCTCTCTATGCATCTCGCGCAATCGAATGCGGAACCCAGGCTCGTGCGCGGGCCGCTGGCTCTGACAGAAACTCGCCACCTGGTCGGTACGGGTCTTACGAATAGCTCCAAGAATAGGAAGCTGCCAAAACATCCTTTCAAGTGTCTGATACGTAATCGCACTAGGCTTTTGCCTATAGCCCAACTGCTCGACGAGAGAATACGGATCCCAAGTAAGAGCCTCCGGGCTATGCGCGGGAGGTCCCGGCATAGTCCCGTCAGCTTCCGAAGCCACAGCGGCCTTCTGAATCGTAGGAGGTTCGGGGGGTGGACCCTCCTCTGCTCGACCCAGAAGAACCTCTGTAGCCATTGATATGCGATCACGCCAGTTCAAAGGAGTATTCCCTTTAGTCTGCTAGATGAATGTCAGCTAATTGCGCAGGTCCCTCAAGTCGAGTCTTTACTGACTTGCTGATGCTCAATCCCTGAACTTGTCCAGAAAAACCTGATGCGTCTGTCCCGCAACTTGGACACACAGTCAACGCCTTAGCAAATTGATGTCCGCAAGGTGATGTTCGAGCGCCCATAACTGTTGAGTAGCGAACTGAAGGTTCAGGAGCAACACACAGATTGTCGCTCTTTTCCATCGCAGCAGCAATGAATGCATCTTCGTTACTTGAGTAAGTTACCCGAGAGTCCTCACCTTGGTTCCAAGTACCGTTATCTTCAGTCACACTAATCGCCTGTAGATGATTAGGGTGCCCCTTAGTCATAGCGTGGTCGAGGATTCCTGGAGAGTCATCATCGGTTGCACCGCCAAGACCTCCTCCGTCACCACTACCTTGAGCAGGTGTAAGAGGGCTTTCCGTTTCTGGATTGCCTTCCTCAGCTCCAGCTGCCGTAGCTGCCGGATTGATGACCTCGGTCTTTACTTCTGAGAGGACAGCCTCATCCATCCCAGTATAATCACTTCGGTAGTCGTTAGGTCTCATAACCTCAACGTCGCGATCCATGATCGCTTTGAACACTTCGTTCCGTTCCATATCTGTCTCCTTTGACTGATTGCTTTTCTTGGCCTCTAAAGACGGAGGTCCCGCCTCAGGGCCGAGTTCTATATTGAATTTCTTCGCGGCTGCTTTGATCCTGTTCCAGATAGCACTACGCTCCGCAGGCGCATACTTCTTCGCATTCTTAGGCATAGAAAAATAACTAATTGCAGCCCTCGTATGCTCGTAGTCATCTATTGGATACTTCTTATTCTTCTCGTCTGCGAAAGGGCCTTTCCTCTTTTCGCTACGATATAATGTCGTAATAGGTCCTGCAGGTGTCATCATCTTACTCGTCTTCTTGTCTGCCGCATTCATCTGATTTACCACCTTATTTGCCCAGGCTTGCCCAGCATCTCCTCCCCACAGTAGCCATGCAACGTAACCTTTGTCATTCCAAGGTGTTCCCTTGAACTTAGGATTAATTGCCTTATTCTTTTCGTGCCTAGAAAAAAATTGAGACATCATGCGAACGGTCTTAGGGCTCATCGTATGTCCGTTCTTTAGGTTGGTCGCTCGCTGTACTCCTGAGCCGATACCTTGCTTTCCGGCTTCCTCCGCAGTTAGTCCTCCTCGGTTCGAGGGAGAGGCTTTCTTGCGGTACTCCAGACCTTGAGCCGCAGCATCGGCCACAGACTTAGGAGGCTTGAAGTCTATATGATCATACTTTGCCTTTTGTAGATTAGGTACTGAGGCTTTCATAGTAGCTACATGCGCTCTAGCGCTATCATGCTCATCCTCTGCATGATGGTGTGGTTCGTGGGAGCCTCGGTGGTGCTCATCATGATGAACAGTTAGTTTAGGCTTACTGTGGTCATGCTTCTCTTTTGGTTTCTTGTCTTTCTTATCATGCGCAGAACCCAAAACTTTCCAAGTACCATCGGCACGCTTCATGGCTTCAACGTAGCCCTTATGCTCCGCACTGTAGTGTACTCGCACTGAGCCTGCGGGTAGAGCACGTTTGGTCTGCTGCTGAACTTCTAATACCGGGTCTTTCCTGCCATGGAGCTGGAGCTTATGTCCACCACGCGATGAAGATGCACGCGCCTCTCGGGTAAGACCTCGACTACCCAAAGGACTGCTTTCTTTCTTCTTCGCCTTCAGAGTCAGTGCTGCAGACTCTTTAGGTCTATCGAGACCTCTGTAATATGCAAGTCCTCGCTGATACATTTCTCTGCGGGTAGCTCCATCATCTGCAAAGGTCTCTAGTAACTTGCCCATAAGATTCTGTTTGAATCTAAGCTCATTATCTGATTGCTGCGCTGTACGCTCAAACGCAGTCGCCCAGCCTTGCTCTGCATGTAGCGGCATTCCCATGCCATGAACTGCATCTTTAGCGGAGTTGAACGGACCCAAAGGGAGCTTGAGTTCAAGCGCGGTCTTAGGCGTCGGCATCTTTTCAGGATCAACGTCTGCGGCTAGAGAAGGCTTCTTGGTGACGGTAATATGGGGGACCTGCCCATGGGCAAAAGTAGAGCCGATACCAAAGAGGAGTGGCGACTGTGAGGCAGAAGGTGGGTTGCCTTTATTTAGCTCAAGGCTCTTACTCATCTCCTTATAGATAGAAGTGATATAGGCATAGTTGTTCGCCTTGCCTTCTTTGGCTGCTTGCTTCTTAGCGTCAGCCCACCGAGCCTCGTCTTTTTCTGTCCGTACAAACGCAGGCATTATCGATACTTCCCTACAAAGTAAGACGCCATAGGCGCTCCCTGTTCTGGGAACGTCCCTTGACGTTTACTAGGTCTATCATCATATAACGGATCTTCCCCGAGAATGTCATCAGGTGACTCACTAAGCTGTGCGTTTTTGAGTCGAGGTCTTCCGCGCTTTGGAGGCTCCGCGCCTAGTACATAGGCATCATCTGAAAGATACTCTGGATGTCCGGGAGTAATCATCATGTCCTGCATCATCTCGTCAAACGCCGCTATATCACCTTCCTCCTCCTCGAAGGAGAAGTCAAAGCTACCGTTCTTGATTGCTTGCTCTGCGATCCAACAAGCACTTACGGTGTCATCATGATCTCCAAGTGAAGTTACTTTGCCGTTGCGGATCGTCATTGAAGTCATTTCGTGGATCCAAATATCAGTCATCTCAATAGAATGCGCATCACCTCTAGGGATCCTGAACTTATAGTTCTCTAGCAGGATACGGATCGCAGGGACACCATTGGACAGACTATTCTTCTGGTCGCCAGTCTGAAACAGCTTGATGGGCAAGTCTGTCTCACGCATTAGTTCTTCTCCGAAGATCCTTTGCGCCTGGTTAGACTCGACATAAACCAAGCCAGGATCATAGAGATTAGCCACTTTAGCGACGAGTGCCTTCTGCGCACCATAAGCTAAACCTCGCTCCCGCTGTATATCGATAATCCATCGATTCTTATTGTCATCCAGACCTACCGTCCACACCACGGTATAGTCTGAGCCCACTGAGGATGATAGACCGAAATCAACACCCATAAAGACACTCTTAACACCCGCATCATGCCAAAAGCGTAGAGGCATCCCGAGCCGAACATTGTACTGCTCAGTCTTATCCCCCTGAAATAATACCTTCGGGAATAGACTGCTGCCGTCAGTTACGACGCGACAAAGGAACTCGCGACTAAACTTGATAGAACCGATCTCTCTTTTTCTTTTCGCTAACGACTCAGAGTCATAACGTTCAGGCCACAGGGGTAATCCCTTCTTCTCACCGTCCTCTATAATCGCAGGGTATCGAGCAAATGCGTACTCTGTATTTTCTTCCAGAATTGCATACAGATCCTTTTTATGCAGTGGAGTGCCAATGACAACAATCTGCCCACCAGGAACAATCATGTTCGTAATGGCAGACTGGAAGTAATCAATATCTCTGGTGCGAACACGCTCGCTAAATGCAGACTCATCGTTCAGTCCGTCGTCAACTACGATGAATATAGGATGCGCACCACGGACTTTCGTACCGTAGCCACGCGCATAGATGGTGAACCCATTAGCAAACTGTGCGCACTGCGCTGACCATTTTCGACTACGCCCTCCGGCTTGAGGTCTTAAGTGCTGTAGTTTTGGGTTCGTTTCTACTTCATCGATAATCTTGAGTAAGATTTTCTCAGCCTGCGGTTGGCTGGCGCTGAAGATAAATCCGTATTCGCCTGGATGCTGCTCTGCTTTCCAGAGGGGATAAGCCAGGGTGAACATGTGACTCTTGCCGTGGTCTCGTGCGGCCTGAAGGCATAGGCGACTATGATCGTTAACCAGCTGTGCCCACTCCTCATGGTGGTCTGCGATGAGGAACTGACCATGATACGGCGCTTTATCTGGACCGCGAAGGTACTCCGAAGCATAGAGCGCCAGATTTCTCTGGCACATTGCTTTTACATGATCAGGAGTGATCTCAACGGACACGTTCGCATGTTACCAGAAAAATTATAAAATAGTCCTAATCTGGAAACTAAATTGTTGGAGCGCTACGTTGTCATCTCTACACGCGCACGCCACGCTCTAACCAGCTTCGTGCCTGCATCAGACAATCTCCAGGGTCTTGACTGTGTTGTATCACTCACTCTTTCGAGCAATCCTTGTCTAACCAACGCTCGTATATGATCCCTAGCTGTGCTAAGAGAACTCCAGTCGAACCTCGTTGCTAAGTCACGATACGTCGGCGCAGGCAATCGACTCTGCTCAGCAGAGAAGAAAGCACTCAACACTTCATACTGTCTTTCGGTCGCCACTCAATGGACTATACCCCTATCCTGGGGGGTTATCAACTGGTCTGAATGGTAGCCATCCCAATCGCCAAAGCCCGTCAGCCAATCAATCGGCGCATCTATGGCATCTGCTAATAAAAATAGTTGTGGTATTCGCGGCAGTCGTTCTCCCGACATATATGCTCTCAATGTATTCGTATGGATCCCAGTCAGTTCAACAAGTTTGTCCAGGTTTATCTCTCTACTCGCCATAAGCTCTCGTAGTCGTTGTGAGAATATCCGCTTAGCGTAATCTCCCACAGTAGATTCTAACGGATGGTTAGGCATGAGTGGACTCCTGCAAACGAACGTCGGGGTAGATAGTTGGGTTGGTGAACGATCCTTTTGGGAGTGCGTTCGCTAACTCGGATCGTCGATACGACTCTCCATCGCTATTCTGCTTCGTCGGGTAGCAGGAGCCCTGTTCAGTATAACCTAGTTGATGTTCCCCTAAGGATGGGGGTTCCGCGTAGCGCATACGCACCGAAAAATCGTTTATCATTCTGTCCCTCTGGCAAGCGCCCAGGCCGCGATTCGTCTCGCGTGAACTGGTGCGGTGCCTTGTAAAATCCTCTCGGCAGCTTTGGTTGCAGTACGGTTTTGCATAACAGTCGGGAGTGCGGCGGTCCCTTCTTCGTCCAGACTCCTCAGAATCCTCGACTCAAGTTGCACGATAGCGACGGTCTGCAGTCCTTCGGTATCGAGTTGGTAGCTACTCAGGACACGCAGCAGGTAAAGGTATCCTACGAGGTGTCTATCTCGCAATAACATAACTCGGCGCTGAGCATCCTCATTCCTTACTCTCGCAACGAGTTGACAGGCTCTGGTTCGTAGTCCGCATCGTGCATAGACAGTGGCAGCTATCGCCAGTCGCCACGGGTCATCATCGAAGAACGTCTGACTGCTACAAAGTGTTGTGATTCTAAGTCCGCATTCGGCTAGGATTTCTCTGCCTTCTTGAGACTTCTCGTCTCGTTCGAGTATCGCTTCGGCCTGTTCGCTGAGCGCCCAGATCCCGTCTGCATCTGTTCTCTGTAACTGGTGGATCGTAGCGGAAACGTTATCGCGCACCGCCAAACCGACAAGGATGCCCGCAGCATCAGACAGCCAGTTCGACCAATCATTTCTTGTAGTTATGTTATCGATCGCTCGGACACTTAGCCTCAGCCTTCTCCTGGTATTCGCTTCGAGCAATAGCCACAGGACTCCCGCAACGAGTAAAGCCGCTACGGAATACGCACCGAGAACTAAGACCACAGAGCCGCCCACTCCATAACGCTGATCGATCTAAACCAATAGTTCAACTGACCCCAGGTCATGTACCCCCAAGCCTAGGGGAACAACGCCTTGCTGCGCTCGTTTGATGACGGTCAGATAGAAGGATCCGGCACTGGGCGTGTGGGGGACCCCTATTTCTTGGGCCGAAATCCCCAATGATTACGGGAGCTTATACCGGTTTACACCGTCCGATGTAGACCGCCCTTTAAGTATCACGCGCGTGCATGTTGTAACGCACCGCGTCAGGGGATTGTGGGGGGATGTGGGGCCGTGTACGCGGGAACCCTTTTTTCTTTCCCGCAAACACAAACATCCAATAAAAACAGGCACTTGAGTACAGCTAGATCTATGTGATTCCGATAACTACCTGATATTACTAGACCGTGAAAATCTGATACACCTATGACACCAGTGTCACAGTATACCATAAATACCTGAATACTGGTAGACCCAAGAACTATGCCAACATACCAGCATTACAGAAAAGGGACTAAGTAGTTACCCTCTCTATGACATTAATGTCGTGATTGGCACCAAACTTGACCATGTAAGTATTATCCCACCTGAATGATTCCGGTATGTTACAGATTACTGGCATACTGGCACGATGGTAGCATAGGTATTCAGGCATCATACGACGGTTGAAAGTTTGGAATTGGTCCAAGCTATGTCTGAGGAGGTGAATCACAATTATTCCAACGCGGTAAAGACCTTGATACAGTAAGTCCAGAATTTTGGCAATATCAAACCCGCAAAATCGACGCCCAAAATGGCCCAGTCAAAGTCAGCCGTTGATAAGATATTACCTTAGATTTCCAAGAATTATGGAAAGATTTTGATACTCGACCGGAAGAAAGGATTTCATTCCCAAGGATTTAGCGAATTGAAGCAATTAGGAAAGCTCGGAAGTTTAGCAATGGTGCTCTGGACACACTAACACGGTGTTCATATCGACTAACTAAACTGGCTAAATTACAGGAACCGGAGCAGTCCACAGTAGGCAATCGAAAGAAAGCCAAAATCAAGATCGTCAATTCAAGTTGTAACCAGAGACTTGAATCCTAATTTTCAAAGTTATTCCAAGGTGATATTCACATAAACCAGGGTAAACACTCACTTTTTGCTTGTTTGGATAACAGGTTAGCTTGAAAGTGCAGTGATTACAATAGCTTGACGGTTTACATGCCGGCTGTCAATGAATGGTTAACTTGTCTCACTTAGTGAGAATAAACGAAGATTGGAATGATAATCAGAGGTGCCTAGCCAATCCTTAGGGATTGGGGTTGGTACCTCACTGCTACTGACTAACCCAATAGTCAGGGTAATCACTAATTACACTTCACACTTTTGAAAGTGAGTATAGTCCTACACATAATACAGTGTCCTACATACTCGGTTGGGCGTAGTCCAGAGTTTAGACATTACACGTATTATGTTAGGGGTTATACTTAGATTCTTAAGTACTGGTCAGATAAGCACGGTTCCCCTATGCCGTCATCATAGGGGATTTCCCTAAGTATCTAATGTTCCTAGGATTATTAGGTGTTTAGTGAAATCTGTAGGAGGGTTTACACTATGGCAATAACATTGATCGATTTTGTACGCTTCGTCGATGGTAGTGTTAGGTTTGGAGCCTTACATTACTCCATCGTAAACAAGGGTACGAACAAACCAGGCACCTGGGGTTCCATCTGGAAAACCGGGATGTCAAAACTAGACGTAGCCGCAGCACTAGGGATTACCCCTGGGGATGGCTACGTTTCCCCTGCCGATCTTGACCTCATACTCAATACCCTAACGCTCAAGCAAGCTCTTGATGAAATAGCGCGAGCTAGTTCTACGGGTAAATTTATCATTCGCAAGCGCGCTGAATGGCCTAAGTCGCCAGTCTCGGCTCGCAACCATCGGGCGCGAGTCCGATGTAACCTGCTAGGGTAACACCTAGCCATTACCTGTGGGGGATTCCCCTCACGTCCATAGGAGACAACATGTCTAAATTCAACCGAGTACCCGCACTATCCCCAACCATGCGAGCACGTCTCGCACGCGAGGAACAATTCGACGACCAAGACGGTGTCTGGTTCGACGACCAGGGGTCCGTCACTGATCGCCAGGAAAAAGTCTTTGTCGATGTCGTCAAGGTAGCGCGAGCACCAGTCGCAGTAGCGGCTAAACCCCTAGCGCGAGTCCGAGCTATGGCCGATGGCTGTGCTCAGGACATCGCGGATACGGGTCGGTTTCACAAACGAAGCCGCAAGTATCACGGCTAGACCCCTAACCCCGTTAGGCCCAAAGCGTCCCGCGCAAGTCGCGGGGGTCGGGATTCCGAGTGATCGTTTGGGCGATCACAACTCTCACCCACACTTACCTAGGAGGTAAACCATGTCATTCATTAATACCCTAACACCCGCACAACGAACCGCCTACGTCGCTGAGCACAAGAAATCCCGTGCCAGTGGTATCATGTGGAACGTTTCATATTGTCGCGAGCTAGATGCTCGTGACGAAAATGATCGGAAGTTCGCTGCACTGGCTGTCAAGCCAGGTCAGAAGGTCAAGGTCAAGGTCAAGGCGACTAAAGCTAAGGCTAAATCTAAGGCGAAATCTAAAGCGCGAGTCGTGTCTGCACCTGTCGTCTTAACCGAGGGCAGGTTCGAGACTGACCTGACTCGAATTACAGATCCCGTGCGGATCAAATTCGTCAACGGTGTCACCGGCACCATCACCCCTCATCACAAGTCTGAGAACCTGGTAAAGATCGTCCTTGACGGTGTGCCAGGATACACCCAGCCGAATGAAGTGCGGGAGGCATCCGACTCCGCGAAGATCCACTTAGGAGGCAAGGTCCGTCGCAATCGTGACGGATGGTATATGAGCGTGGCGCGAGCTGCACTCTCCCAAACCAGCCTGACCAAAGCTGGCTTCACACTAGCATAGGTCGCGACCACCCCCGGCGTGAGGGTTATCGCGCCACTCTGAGAGCATCCGAGCTTCACGGTTCGGGTGTTGTCTGAGTTCGCGAAGCGGATTAGCTAGCCGCTTCAACGCCCGCCTCTGAGCGTATTATACGGAGGCGTCCACTCGGCAGGTCAGTAGTTGCCGCGCACCTGAGCAAGCGTGCGATGTGAGGAGCAGGATGGGGCCTAAGCGATCAGCGCTGTCGGCCCGCTGCACTCACTAACCAAAACTGCTCACTCAATTCTCTCCCGCGCACGCGATAAAGGTGGGCCGGGATTTCACCGATGGTTCACCGACAATGGGCCGTCGTAAGTCAATCTCTTAAAACTCGCGAGTCATGTCCGCACTCGTGAGGGATTCACCTAGCGGACGCCATAGGAGGCCAATCATGGCCAAGTCATTCAAAACCAAAACCTCTAACTTCAACGGTATTCGCGGACTCGCGGATCTCCAAGTTGCGATGCGGGATGAAACCCGCAAGGCTACTAAGCGTCGTGCGAACGCTCGCAAGGCGGCGGAATTATCCGTCGCGGCACGAGGTATCATGCCTCGCTCGACCGTGGATATTCCTGCGAAACTCGCTGACCCTCGCGGGTACGTCGCAGCTCCGGCCAAGTCTAAGGCTCGCGTGGTGGTCAAGACCGAGACACCTAGCGAGTCTAACGCTCGCATCAAGAGTCTCGCGGTAGATGCCGCAAGAGGTGAGCGAGGGGCTCGCCGTAAACTGGAACGGGCGGTGGTCGCACTGCCCAAAGGCCGCAAGGTCGGGGCGACCGTGGACGCCGCACGGGAGCAGGTCCGTGAGGAAAAGGCTAAGGCTCGCGAGGCGGCGAAGCATCGTCACCACGTTACCAAGATGCAGAAGCTCGCGGACGAGCTTTACCGTCACGCGGTCACGGCAAGCCATTACTACGAGGCCGGGGAGATACGACCTGGGCTAAGGAACAAAGCATTATACAAGGCGTACTTCGCCCACCGTACTGCTGAGGCAGTCAAGGAACCGGGCGTCTATGCCTGGGACTTGCCGAGGTTCGACAAACCCACTGCCGGGATGCTCGCGCATGATGCGAGCAAGATCGGCAAGCTCATGTACAACTGTGAGTGCTGGGCTCGATAGCTCACACGCACATAGTATAGAGGGGAAACGATAATGAAAGGTTTCATCACTAGCTCGCTGTTGTTCGTCCTTGGATTCGCTGTCCCGTTAGGGATTGCGATCCATTGGGCGAATGGTGTGGAGGCTGAGGCTGAGGCTAACGTCATCCACATGGAGCCCGTGATCATCACCGTCGAGGTGACACGATACGAATTTGAACCCGAGGTCGTGACAGCAAAGCGACCTCAATTGACCCTCGTAGGATGCACCGAGTTCGAGTGCTCCTACGAATACCGATAGGAGGATTGAGAATGTCTTACCGTAGAACACCACGAACACACCAAGAAAAGTGTGCGGCTGCGACTGCGTTGGAAGTCGATGGGCTTCTGAAGCGCGGACGCATCAAACGTCGCCAGGGTCGCGGACTTCCCACGGACTGGGATCTTCCGAACAGAAGGCCCGAGCACTCATGGAAGGCGCACCGCGCCACACAATGGAGGGACAGATAATGCAAAAAAGAGAAAAGTTAGTGCTAGCAATCTACAACTACATGCGAGAGCAGCGACAGGGGTTCACCCTAGGTGAGGCCGAGCTTCTTTTCAGGAAATTATTCGAGGGAACAAATAATGAATAAAGCACAGCAAGCGAAGCTCGATAGGCTCACGCAAGGATTGGAAAAGAACGGTGTCTCTGTCGAGAGCGTCGATGTGTTGATGGACTGCTTCGGTCTACCTAAAGGCTGGGCATCGGTGGTCATCAAGACAAGCATTGGCGACCGGGTGTATGGGATTAGTCCCGAGGGAGATTCACACTCATGAGTTACGAATGGAAACTGACAAACCAGTTGGGCTTGGCAGTCAAGCTCGAAGCGATGTTTAGATTGAAGCCACCGTATGTGCCAACCACACGAAAGCAATTCGTGAAGGAACATACAAACACGGTCTTCGTGATGCACGCGAATGAACGTGGCGAGTGGCGCGAGGCCCAGCGAGTAGCTGACATCCTTACGTGGGAGCGTATGGGATGAGCAACGCTTGTCGAATCCAATGGATGTTCGAGTTCGAGTGGGGCGGACGCAAGCATCAATCATCTGACCAGCAAGAGTTGGAATGGATGATTCAGGACAACGGATGGCACGATGCACACATTTATGCGGTGCAAGTGACTACGAAATCCTGCGGGACTTGTAGCGAGTGCCGCTTTGAACTGGATAAATCAATGCCCGTCTACGCGGGCAAGTGATTGGAGGGATAATGAGAATGGACGACATCGCTGACGTAAAGTCTTGGCTCGCGGATACAATCGCGGAGCTAGAGGATATGGACAAGGGTAACTACCCTGACCTTGGGCTGACTTATGGACAGTCACCCGAGGTCTTACGGGATAGCTACCGCAAGACGATGGAGAAACAACGCGAGCGTTTAGAAGAACGACTCGCGAAGCTGGAGGGATAGATAATGACAATAAAGATATGCAGTAATTGTGATGTAGGAGTGTCCGGCGATGATTGGACGCACCTAGATTACTGGTGCGAGTGCGCTCCAGGTGATGCGCACGGCGAAGACTGTGCAGCGGAAAAGACACACGCATCGGTCCTGTCATCGATGGAGCATTGGGGCTGGCTAACACGAGTCGGACCCGGTGAGTCTAGTTCGGTCTTCTCCTGCGCACTGTGTGATGACAACGAGTACGGTCTAGGTGTGGTTTATAACACTCAACGGGAGGCAACATGAATAAGATAGAGAAACTACTGAGATCATTGGGTCGTGAGTTTCCTGGCTTCAGATACTCTCGCCACGGTGCAGGGTATCAGTGTGGGTATCGTAAAGGATACCGATGGAACGTAAACCAGAAGCCGATGAACAAGATACGGAAGCGACTTGAGACATCGAGTGACGTGCAAGTACAGGAATCGTCTGCATGGTGGATGAAGTTACGGGCTCCCGTGACCTTCGTCGTCTACCGGGTGACAGTATGAAAGTCTTAGCGAGTTTCCTATGGGAAGCTGAAGCGATGGAATACATCGCTAAACACAAGCTCGACAACGTGATGGTCGAGCGCAACATATTCACGGGCAAGTACGACGTACTTGACCTGAGCTAATTAGGAGGGATGATAATGTTTAGTTCAAGAACATACGTAAACAAATCAAACAACACGCTGGAGCTGTGTGGTAGGGGTGAGGACTTCGGGGCCGAGTCCCGATACTTCTTCGATAGTCTACTGCTCGACGCAGGCTTTAGGCAATTCGACACCAGCCAGGACGCGAGTTATTTCGGGGTCTGGATCAACAAAAGCACGGGGACGATGGTCACTTACGCAGAAGGTGATGTGACCGTGACCTACTGCCCGAGCGATAAGGCTTATCATGCTGAGCTAAAAGATATGTGTGCGTTTCATCGACCGGGGTGCGCGTTCAAAACCTTCGGACCCGAGGGGAACACGGCATACTACGAAGACCGGACGGAGTTTGAACGATGAGTCTTCACAGTCAAGACGAG
>PBPC01000006.1 GCA_002724575.1 Gemmatimonadota bacterium
AGATGGACCTGAGGCGTTCTTTCTCCCGGCGGCAATTCATGGGTGGAGCAGCGACAGCGCTGGGTTACCTAGGGTTAAAGCCGGGCGCAGAGCTTTTGGCTGCTGAAACCGATGAGACAGTAAGGTTTCCTTTAGCACGTAAGCTAGATGACCCCTACGACTCCCTAGCAAAACTAAGCTCGAATGAAAACCCATGGGGGCCCTCCAAGAGTGTGTTGGAAGCCATGAACGGAGCCTGGAAGTACGCCAATCGCTACGGCTACCCCGATGGGGACATCCAACAGGCAATTGCTGATCACCATGGGGTAACTAGAGATCATATCCTTATGGGTGCCGGCTCGGGTGAACTCTTGAAGGTCGTCGGGCTCACATTTATGAGTCCTGGCAAGAAGGTTGTCGGTGTTGAACCCACATATAGCACGGTGTACAGGCATGCCACGGACCTTCGCGCGGATGCGATCACACTACCGTTGATGGAAGACTACCGGCAGAACATCCCGGAGATGATTCGTACCATTAAGGTCAATCACCGCGACATCGGCTTTGTTTCCTCTGTAATCCGAGTAATCCAACTGGCCTAACGGTCACAGCAGCAGAGGTAAGACAACTATTGGACAACATCCCTGAGGACGTGCCCGTGTTGGTTGATGAGGCATACCATCATTTTGTCCAAGATCCTTCCTACGCTGAGTCTCTTCCGTATGTCCTAGAGGGACGCAACGTGATTATCACACGCACGTTCTCAAAAATTTATGGTATAGCAGCGATGAGACTCGGATATGCGATTGCGAAACCAGAACTCATCGATCGTATGCGCCCCCATAGTACCGGTTCCGTAAATGCGCTGGTAAAATGGGGTGGAGCAGCAGCCTTGAAGGACAAGGAAGCTGAGGCGTGGGTGTTGAATAAGACTGTTGAACTCCGGGAAAAGATGGTCGCTGGGGTAAAATCAATGGGATTCGACGTACTGCCGTCTAACACTAACTTCTTTATGATGCATACGGTTCGGCCGTCATCCGAATTCAGGTCTGCCTTCCGAGAAAGAGGGGTTGCCGTAGGTCGCGACTTCCCACCGATGCTTGACTGGCTCAGGGTCTCGGTTGGTAACGAAGAAGAGAACGAGAGATTCATGCAAGCGCTGAAGGAGATCGCTTAGCATAAGGCAAGAAACGCAACTACTAACTGGAAGGGCAACGATGCGGACGGCTAAGAATACGTCCCCACAAGACGCCCGGAGCCGAATAGCTCCGGGCGTTCTGTGGTTGTTGGTACTAGCTACCTTCTCCGGAAACCAAGATCTCAGGGCGCAGGAACCAGTCGCATGGGGAGAAGAACTGGTTTTTCATACGTTTTCTATCGCTGCAGTTGATCCGAGGACTGGCGAATCTGGTGTGGCCGTTACAACACGAGTTCCTTGTGTAGGAAATGGAGTACCCTGGGTACGCGCAGGCGTTGGTGCTGTGGCAACACAAGCCTCTACACGAACAGCCTACGGGAATGAGTTACTTGATATGCTCGAAGAAGGGCAAACCCCTCGGGATGCTCTCGACCGGGCTATAGCTGGTGACCCGGAGTCCGAACGTCGGCAAGTAGGAGTCGTGGCACTAGATGGTACGTCCGCCCAACATACTGGAACCGGTCCTGGTTATTGGGCCGGCCATAAGTCCGGTCTTAATTATGCAGCTCAAGGCAATGTGCTTGTTGGGCCGGAGGTCATCGATGCCGTTGCAGCAGCCTTCGAGGAAACTGAAGGATCGGAACGTCATCTAGCGGATCGGCTAATCGAAGCGCTAGGGGCAGGTCAGGAAGTGGGTGGTGATCGGAGAATGGGCCGCCTGCAATCCGCTGCAGTAATCGTAGCCGATCCAAGAGAAGGTCGCTCCCGACGTGCCGACGGGCTCACGGCAAATATCAATGTTTGTGAGCACCCTACTCCGGTGGCGGAATTACGACGAGTGTACAACACGATTTCGGGAACCCTAGGGTATCGCACGCTCCAACAGTACACGGGTAACGATGTATGGCAGGTGAAACTTATCATGCATGCTCTCGACTACTACCGCTCAGGTACTGAAACCCTAGAGCAAGAAGGCAACTGGCGACTCTACGATAATGAGATCATCTCGGCAGTAGACGAATTCCGCTCGGGCCAAGGCCTATCAGTTCCTAACTCAGGTAGTAGCCCCCCTGGATTAGTTGATGCAGCCACCATCGAGCGCATGTGGATCGCACTAGAGTCCGCAGGCAAGGCAGCTGAACTCCGACGAGTCATCAGGGAACTGACAGCGGTCAGGAGATAGGCTCTAACACCCTAGAGCAAAACTGCAGCCGGCTGTTATAAAAGATTCTGATCGGCTAGGCGGATGATTCGAGCCAGATCGTCGTCAGCCCAAGATTTATCGCGAGATGCTCTCCACGGGTGTTAGGGGCTGCCCCATGCCAATGCTCCTCATCTGGACCAATCACCGCGAGATCACCCACTCCTAGGGTTAGCTCGTGGCCAGAGCGATCTACCACGGAACAAGTACCACTCAACCCGAGAAGTAGTTGGAAGTCATCGTGACGATGCCAGTTCGTGCGACCGCCTGGGTCAAAGTACACCCGGTAAAGACGCACCGGCATATCGTCGTCAGGCCCCAACAAACGCTGAAATGTACCCGACAGAACAAAGTTATCCGGGTCCACCGGACTCGGAGATCTACTCGAAGATTCGATCAGTCTCATAAGCTTTATGCGGGAATCAGACAATGTGGCCACCCTAGCGGTTACCACATNAGAGGATCTTAGTCCGGGGTCTCNAGNACTAGTGCCTCTGCTTCTATCTCAACGAGATATCCTTCTCCAATCAATCCTGCTCTCACGAGAGTNTTTGTGGGACGAATATGCCGAAANCGCTGACCATGTGCGCGGGNTACAGGCTCCCATATNTCCGGGTCAGCAATATANATCCGGGTCCGNACGACATCCTCTANNCGTCCACCAAGAGACTGGATNGCNCCCTCAATCTTATCAATNCAAAAGTGNGTTTGTGATGCTGGATCAGTNCCCCCTATAAGNGTTTCTCTATGGGTTGCTGTTGTNCCNGAAACAAGNATGCGATCNCCCTGTCTCAATGCTCGAGCAAAACCAGCTGCATCCTCCCACTTGGTACCGCTGAGNGCAATCGNCCGGCCTTCCTNGGTTANNCTCGTAGGGTAAGGTGAAGGAAACTCATCAAAGTGATCACTGAGGTCCCCGGCAGCGGTCAGGAATGGAGGCTTACGGTATTCGTCTCCACAATCACCTGGAATTTGCTGGAAGTCTGCTAGGGCTTGTTCGATCTCTTCTAGGGCAGGTCCATCCAACTCAAAATCAAAAAGGCGGAGGTTATCTTCAATGTGCTCCCCCCTTCCGAGGCGTGCCCCAATAATCACACCCGCCACTGTCGGTGCATCCAAAATCACTCGAGATGCTACGTTTGCTACCGACACCTCAAAACGCTTTGCTACTCGTTCTAGTGCTGCCAACAGAACTTGAAATTTGTCCCACCCGCCTGCAGCATCGATGAAACGTTTGTACTTCATCTGAGACCAGGTCTCAAGTGACTGGAAATCAGGCTCAGGTACCCGGAGCCACCGCTCAGTAAGAAATCCTCCTGCAAGCGTACCAAATGCCAACAGCTTGATATCACACTTCAAACAAAGGTCGGTCATCGCGTGTCTCGCTCGCTGATCAAGAAGCGAGTAGCAAACCTGGTTTGAGACAACGTCCACTCCACTGTTGAGGAGCATCGCAACGTGGGCGGCATCTGTGTTGGTCACACCGAGCTGCTTGATCAAGCCTTCCTCTTTTAGCTCCTGAAGGCAGAATATGCAGTCAAGCCAACCTGGGTCTGTGTAACTCCAAGCGTGAAACTGGAGTAAATCAATCTGCTCCTGACCCATGCGCTCCAGTGCTAATTCAACAGCGGCGCGCGTCTTTTCTCTTCCAACCGTTCCGGGGCTTGGAACCCATTTTGTTAAGAGTTCGCCTGACCCGGGCCAACCCGCTTCATACTCACCGGCGATCAACTCAGAAGTACCATAGTGATCTGCCATGTCAAACGTTGTGAACCCTGCATCAACGTATCGACGCATCTCAAGGGCACCCTCCTTCGGATCCATGAAAATGCCTTCACGTTCCATGTCTGCTATCTGCCACAGCCCCATCAAGACACGTGAGATCTCTAGCCCGCTTGCCAGTTGTGTGCGTTCTACCATCAAGCTATTCAGGCGGAAGTGTCCGAAAGAGAACCGCCGTATCGACCCCGCCGCGTTTTAGCGTGCGGACCTCCCTTATGTAGATACATGTCGCTATCGCCATCACAACCATCCACAGAGGTGTCGAGCGTAGGTACCATGCGCTGACATCAGCCGTCATATCCTTCCAAAGGTGCACAACCAAAAAGGTCCCAAGCAGTATGATTCCAGTCACTGCAATTGGTATCTGTAATCGACGCGACTGAAGCACGGTCACATCTCTGGCAATCTTCGGATTCCGATGGGGCAGCGCGAGAACTGCAGCACACATAACTATGAAGTTCAGAAGCATGGACGTCACGAGGATATCCACACCTAAGAAGAAATCGCCGGCAAAATGGCTACCAAAGATGCTCAGTGAGGCCATAAGACCACTGAGCACTAGTGCGACATGTGGCGTGTGCCGCGTCCGATGGATTCGGGCGACACTTTTCGGGAACACACCATCTTCAGCCCAAGCGAATACAAGCCTAGACACCGACAAGAGCATCGCTGGCAAATCATTGATGAGTGCAATTGCCGCACCTGCTACAATAAGGATTGTCCAACCAGGTGAAAGCACATAGCCCAGCAGCCCGGGAGCTGTAAGGTCCTGAGTTAGGGCTTTTTCAGCTACGAAACTCCACGGTACCGTATGGTAAACAGCTGCGGTGAAAAGCAGATAGAATGTGCCTACTGATACAACCGCAATACCAATCGCAAGTGGAAGAGACCTGCCAGGATTTTTTGCCTCTCCACCGGCTTGAGCAATTGAGTCAAAGCCTATAAAGCTTGAAAAAAGGAGAGCCGAAGCCGCGAGAAAGCTTGTCCAATTAAATGGCCTTTCAGGCTCTGGAGGTACGCTGATGCCCTCCCGAACGGCCAATCCTGCTGCAAAATCACCGTGATCAAACAAGAACCCCGCAACAATTACTATGCTCCCGAAAACAAACATTACGAACATCATCGGGACCAGAATCCGCTCGTATACTCGGAGCCCAAGCAAGTTGATCCCTACAGAAGACCAGAGGAAAATCAGGGCAAGGCTCACACGCACGGCTCCCGTGTCGAGTGCGACAGCAAGCGCGTCGATCCCCATAGCCGAGACGATGTCCCTCAAGAAGGGAATCAATACGTAGGAGACTACACCGATTGCTACAGAAACCCCGAACCACTGAGAAAAACTTGCAACAAATCCTAGGTAAGGGTTAAGGCCACGACTCGCATAAATATAGCTACCTCCAGCCCTGGGCATTGATGATGCCAGGATAGCATAGGCAAGTGCAGCGAGTATCGCGGGAACCGCTGCAAACACATACGCTGAAAGCACATGAGGGCCTATCCCCGGGACACTCCGCTGGATCATGAATGGCAGTACGTTGATCGCTGCTCCAAGCATAGAGCAAATTCCTGTTGCAGCGAGACCCAGTAACCCAAGTTGGCGGGTGAGACCACTCGATCGTGGCACCACCGTGTTCTTGTTCTTTATCACGTCTCGGCGCCAGAACGTCCTGCGGTGGCAGAGATCCGAGGTAGCACAATGAGCGTCATTGTCGCCGCCGTCACCGTCCCCAGAATTACGGCCAAACCAAAACGGCTCGTTGGCGGGAACGTTGATAGGACAAAAATTCCGAATCCTGCACAAATAATCATACTTGCTCGTAACACAGGGGTCCTAATTTGATCTAATGCCCTGCTCCAGGGCAGCGGCTCTCCTAGGGCATCCAATGTACGCACACGGACAACGAGGTGGATCATCGAATCGACACCCATAGCAAGTGCAATATTCGCAGCCGGAGACGTTATGATGTCAATCGCGATACCGAGATGGCCAAAAACACCGAGTACTACAATTGGAACAGCCGCCAGACAGATCCACATTCGAGATGTCGTCATAGCAGAACGGGATACGATGAACCCAATGACGAGGAATAAGGCCATGAGCCCACCAATCCCGATCTTTAGGCTTGACCTTATCAGTTCTCCAAGCTGCGCTTGGAGATCATAGAGGCCTCCAATCAAAACTGGCTCAAGTCCCGCATCGACTACATCCATCCGTAATCGTTCCATGATCTCCCGACGAGATGGTTCTTCAACGGTCTCACGCATACGCAAGAAATAATGACCCTCATCCCGAGCTGCAGTGACGTACCCCAACCCGACACTACCAAGCTGCGGAGTCGAGGCCATGTCGAGCAGGAGCCCTAGGCTCAAGAATCCTGCAAACGGGAGAGTCCTTGCATGCTCCAGCAGTACTGTTGGTGACAGCACGACACCAACCGCGGAATCCTCTTCAAGGGACGCCTGTAGTGCCTGCATTTTTTCGAATACTGGATTCGAGTCAAGAAGCGCTCCTTCAGTATCGCGAATCACGATATCTAGCGTGCTGCTTCCTCCATCTGCATCAATTTGTTCAAGACCATCTCGGAGCGGATCACCTTCAGCAAAGTAGGTGAGTAGTCCGGGATCAGTATCAACTCGGACTAGACCCGCGCCGAGAAGAAGCACCATGGCTCCTGCTGCAACCGCAAGCGTACGTGTCCGAGTAGGGACTGAGATTGTTGCGAGGTCCATAACCTTATTTGAGGTGCGAACCTTAGCCCATCGCCCCAAAAACGCAGGGTAAGCAGAGTAAGCAGTTACCATAGCGGTTAGCGTGCCGATTACGCCCGCGATCCCAAGCTCACGAAGAGGTTGTGCTGTTGCGATCAAGAGTGAGGCGAAGCCCAGGAGCGTAGTCGTCATACTCCAGAACGAGGCTTCAAGTGTGTCTTGGATCGCACTTTGAATGACGAGAGCCCGGTCAGCTCGCTCCTCAGCGGCACGCAGCCAGTTCGCTGTCATAAAGACAACGTGCGAGAGGGTGAGGACGAAAACGATCGTAACCAGGTTGGCTGTTAACAACCCAATCGAGAGACCAATTGCCTGTGTTAACACGAGCGTCAAGCTCACAGAGATAGAGCAAGTCGCCAAAGTACCTACCACAATGGCAATATCGCGGTAAACAATGGTAATCAGCAGACCAAACACTAAAACAGCTGCTAGACTGAAAACGATTAAATCACGTAAGAGATTCCGTCTGATCAGCTCGACGATCACTGGTACACCAGACATAACGATGCCCAATTCTGGTGCTTGGTGTTCCGCTATAACCGCCTCAATGCGTGGAATAAGGACTTCGGGATCTGTTTCGTCTGCCGATAGCACAATGTTGGTGGCAGCAGCATCTGGCGTGAGCAAAATTCTACTGAAGAGAGCACTGCCTTCAGGGTTGTCGGTCGTGATACTATATCCGCCGACTACTCCCTCAATCTCCAACAATTCATCCGTAAGCGCCTCAATGCGGCCCTCATAGGAGTTTTCCGCACCCTGTCCACTTGCCACCCGAAGAATGATCTGTGGGCTCGATGGGTAAGTGTCATTGATCCTCTGCGAAGTCTGGAGTTGAGGATCACTCTCAGAGAAAAAGAAGTCACCTTCAACTCGCGGACTCAAAGATGCTCTTAAAAGCCAGACCACTCCTAGACCGAGAGCTGCAACAAGAAGTGCACTCCACGGAGATGCACGATGCGTCCACAGTCGTGGCGACACTCTAGGAACTCCAACTTCGAAGTAAGGTCAACATCAGTCCCATGAATCGATTTATCCCAAAGTACTAATCAAGCTGATGACTTCAACTTGCGCACATATAGAGCCTGTTGTCAGGCCCTACTTGTGAACTGGGGTAGTACTCTACTATCTACGGCCCTACTTGATACAGGTGGCTTAGGACACGAAGCTTGCCCATTCAGTTCATCATTCCGGAGGCCCTTGTGCTGCGTCGTCTCTATTCCTCACTCGCAATTGCATCAGCTGTGCTCGTCTTGGCCAGCGCCCTACCCCTTCCTGCCCAAACCCTATTCGGTGGGTATCCGAGTGCTCGGATGGGAGGGAACTATATGCACAATTTTTATTTCCCACCGGCACCAAGTTCGACACCATGGTACCCAAGTTGGTCGCCAGACGGAGAGGCTGTCGCAGTTGCAATGCAGGGATCTATTTGGAGCATCGAGGTAGCTTCTGGGTTGGCGACAGAGCTGGTTTCAGGACCGAAATACTACTCGTCTCCTAGCTATTCTCCCGATGGACGTTGGCTCGTGTACACTGCCGATGACCACGGCCGCTCAATTCAACTTGAGGTCTTGAACATTGAGACTGGCGAGACAATGGGTCTGACAAACGACACGCAGATCTATACTGACCCTCGCTTTAGTCCGGATGGAACACGTATCGCATACGTATCAACCGAACCTTCTGGCTATTTCAACGTTTATATCCAGACATTCTCAGCCGGGCACTTTAGTGGTGAAGCGATAGCCGTCACCCGGGACAATAACTACGGTCGTAATCGCCTGTATTTTGGCGCGGATGATATCCATATCTCGCCTGCCTGGTTCCCGGATGGCAAGAATCTTCTGCTCGTATCAAATCGTGATGTGCCGCTGGGAAGCGGTAATGTCTTTCGCGTTCCCGCTCGAGAAGACGGTTTTGAAGAACGCGAAACAGTACTAGCTGAGCAGACTCTTTACCGTACGCAGCCAGACGTATCAATAGATGGAAAACGGTTCATCTTTTCATCGACCAGAGGTGCCGCTGACCAATTCAACAACCTTTATGTGCAACCCACTGTGGGTGGTGAACCCTATAAAATGACGTTCTTCACTCACGATGCCTTTCACCCACGCTGGTCACCGGACGGCGAATGGATTGCATATATCGATAACCGTGAAGGCCTGCCACAACTAAAACTCTTAGAAGTCTACGGCGGAAAAATTGTCGACGTAGAGATCACTGGTCGCCATTGGAAGAATCCGACGGGCACACTACGTGTGACGACGGTCGGAGCAGACGGTCAGGCGACCGGAACTCGAATCCATGTTGAGGCATCCGACGGAAAATTTTATGCACCAACCGACGCATACGCTCGTATAGCGCAAAGGGCAGGCTTCTGGTTCTTCCACAATACGGGCACATCCGTCCTGGAACTCCCTGAGGGAGAGGTTGCTCTCTTGGCAGTCAAAGGCTTTGAAAACCAGCCTGAGAGCATGACAACTCAGATCCGGGCCGGAGAAGTGACCGAAGTCACGCTCCAGCTCGAAACAGTGATCGACATGGAGGAACGAGGGTGGTTTAGCGGCTCAACTCATGTGCACGCGAACTACGCAGGGAATCTACATAACTCGCTCGAGAACCTCATGATGATGTCGGAAGCAGAAGACCAGGACATCGTTCTGGAGCAGATCGCAAACAAAGACAACCGTATCCTAGACTACCAGTACTTTGTGCCAGGAGGTCAAGCACACCCACTTTCGACCGAAGACCGCGTGCTCGTTGTCGGTCAGGAATACCGCCCACCTTTCTACGGTCATGTCTTCCTGTTCGGGATGCGAGACCATTTGATCTCACCCTTCACTACGGGATATGAAGGTACAGGGATCGAAAGTCTCTATCCGTCAAACACGGATATTTTTCTTAAAGCAAAATCACAGGGAGCCTACACCGGCTACGTTCACTCACAATGGTCCAGCGGTGACCCTCTTGATGGAACGCTGGGCGGTGCAAAAGGCTTTATGGTTGATGCTGCTCTAGCTACCACTGATGCAGTAGAGTGGTCCGCCTCACAAACTGGGTTCGCCCCAGTATATGCTGCTTGGAATAATGGACTCAGGGTTGCACTCGTAGGTGGGGAAGATTCCATCAGCAATTTACATAACACCGCTATCGTGGGTTCTGTACGAACATATGTGAAGATCCCAGGTGGCAAACTCTCAATGCACGGTTGGCTGCAAGCAATGAAGGACGGACACGCTTTCATGTCGAACGGCCCACTCGTGGAACTCGAGGTCGAAGGGCAGATACCGGGACAGACAGTCGATCTCTCCGGTGGTGACGATGTCACAATCACAGTTGAGGCAACCTCTCTCACTCCTCTCGAGAAGGCAGAACTTGTCTTCAATGGTGAGGTTATTGCAGATATGCCTCTATCAACTGACAGGCGTTCAGTTTCATTTGTACGTGCTTTCCAGCCAACCCGCTCGGGGTGGTATCACGTACGTGTGAATGGGGCTAATGGAGAAGCCTTTCCTATGGGGATCGGCTATGTGCAGGCTGTCACGAATCCAGTATGGGTCATCGTGGATGGAGCTCCGGTCCGCTCTTCGGAAGCTGCAGACTACGGACTAGCATGGATCGATAAGCTTCAAGAGATGGCAGAAGAATGGCCTGACTGGCGTTCACAGGCTGAAAAAGACCACGTATATGGTCAATTTGACTCCGCCCGCGACGTATACCGTCAACTCAAAGCCGAAGCTGGAGGTAACTGAGGATCGTCTGATATACCCAGCTAGGCTGGAGTTAGGTTCTTACTCTACCCTGCTTATGACTTAAGGCTGCCTATGCTGGGTCAATGATATCCAGAAGCTCGATCTCAAAGATCAGCGTTGCGTTCGGACCAATCGGGCCACCAGTCCCTTGGGGTCCATAGCCTATCTCAGAGGGAATCACAACTCTAAAGTGACTTCCCACGGACATGAGCTGTAAGGCTTCTGAGAAACCTGGAATGACCCCACCAACGCCAAATTGAGCTGGCTCTCCTCTTTCGTATGAGCTATCAAACTCAGTCCCGTCGATCAGGGTCCCACGATAGTGCAGCTGTACCTGATCTTCTGATCCAGGCATCGGTCCATCACCCTGGCTGAGCACCTCATATTGTAGGCCACTCTCAGTCGTCATCACTCCCTCTTTGGATCCGTTCTCTGCCAGGTACGCATCACCGGCTACAGAATTTTCCGCGGCTAGACGATCAAAGTCTTGCTGGGCAACATTCTGGATCTCTTCGGCAAAATTCTGAAGCTCAATCTGGAGTTCATCCGAAGGCACCGCCGATTCATTGCCCTGAAGGGCATCTTCAACCCCGCGCAAGAAAGCCGGTCTATCAAGGCGATCCTTAGTCTCAGTAAGCTGACTACCTATGTTTAAGCCAATACCGTAGGAGGCTTTCTGGTCAGATGTTTCGAGGTCTGCAGAGTCCATGGCGACACGACCCTCACAACCCATAAAGGCCACGGTCGCGAATGTCGCGCCGAAAAGCGCAATCCTTGGTTGAAGTCGCATCATTAATCCTTTTCGAAAGGGAGTTCGAAGCTAACGCATGCCTTCGTATCACCCAACGCAGGGCGATAATATCGAGACATGATTAGCTGCCTATCCAGAACGCTCGACAGCATGCACTTTGTTTTCCCCCAAGCTAGTTTTAGGGCTTCAGATGTTGACATAGTTGGAGACAAAATAATGAACAGAGTCCATCGGAAAATCTTGTTTGGCGCCTCAGTACTATTACTGAGCTTACTTATCGGACCAAGTGCGTTAGTCGCTCAAGATACGCGCGATCCCGAGGCGATCCTTGCTGCTAAAGAGTGGGTGACGCCACCATCTGAGATCGCAGAAGCAGCCATGGCGCCTCGCTACCTGAACGTGACGCTCAGCGACGTAAGTCCCGACAAACAATGGTTCATCCATGAGATCGGTGATGGCCCCGTCACAATGGACCGCTTCTCCAGGCCCTTTGATGAACTTGGTGGACTTTTCATCGACTATGCCGCTAACCGGCATCGCAACCTCTCCATCCGCACAAACATTGGCATCACCGTGATATCCGCAGCGGATGGTTCCGAGGTACAAGTGGACGTGCCCCGAGGATCACGAATCTCGAACACAACGTGGTCACCAGATGGATCTCGCCTAGCCTTCTTTGTGCACACAGATGAAACAACTCACATCTATGTGGCTGATCCGGTAAGTGGTGACTCCCGGCAAGTGACTCGCTCACCAGTGCTAGCAACCTTGGTCACAAACTTCGAGTGGACTACGGACGGAGAAGAAATCGCTACAGTCCTGGTACCCTCAGAACGGTCTGCGCGACCCGTCCTAATAGGAGCACCTAGTGGACCTCAAGTAAAACAGACTGAGGACGGAGAGAACATGCTCCGCACTTACGCAAGTCTCATGGCAACACCAGAGGATGAAACGCTGCTTGAATGGCATGCGACCGGACAACTCGCAACTATCGATGTAGAGAGTCGGGAAGTGACTGAAATCGGTGATCCGGCAATGATCTACAGCTTCGACTTTTCACCAACGGGTGCACATTCGAGAACCGTGCTCCTTCAAAAGCCATTCAGCTATATCGTTCCAGTCAGAAGCTTTGGCCGGGTCGAGCAGATTTGGGACCGAGAAGGAACAGTGCTCGCAGAGCTAGATGTGACTGAGATGAATACTGGCCTGGGTGACAACCGCCCTGCAGCACCAGGTGTGGCTGGAATCGGTGGGGATTCAGACAGACGACAGGTCGCCTGGAGAAACGATGGTCAGGGCCTGACTTTTCTCCAAGAGGAAGAGAGTGATGAAGAAGAAGAGGATGATGCTGATTCCGATGAAAACTCAGGAGCTTCCGACCATGTGATGCTCTGGGCACCTCCATTCGATGAAGACAGCCAGTACTCCCTGTACTCGCATGACTCAGGTATCCAGAGTTACCGGTTTTCTGCTGACTACGGCATGGTCTTCTTCAGAACAAGTCGGAGAGGGAACGTGAGGGAATATGCAGTAGACCTTAGTGACCCTGACACACGCTACACCGTTGTCGAATATGACTCTGATGACTTCTATGCGAACCCAGGATCACTAGTCATGGCAGGTGGACGTGTAGGTGGCGGCGTTCGACTTGGTGGTGGTGGTGCTAGTGGTGGCTCAGCTAGTGTGGTGGAAACATCCTCCGACGGCGCCAACGTCTTCCTGTACGGCACGAGTTACAACGAAGACCCAGCTGCCGAAGGGCCTACAACTTTTCTTGATAAAGTCGAAATCCGGACGGGTGAGAAACAGCGGATTTATGAAAGTGACAACAACGGTCAGTATGAGCGGATCTCAGCTATCTTGGATGTCGACGCAGAACGCTTCGTCGTATCCCGTGAGAGTCCAACTGAAATCCGCCAATCGTACCTGGTGAGCGGAACGGAACGCACGCAACTCACTGACAATATCGATTACACGCCCGATCTAACGAATGCCCCCAGGCAACGTTTCGTTGTTGAACGACCGGACGGGTTCCGTTTCTTGGTTAACGTAACGTTACCAACTGGCTATACACCTGGTGAGCGGCTGCCTGCCATGTTCTGGTTCTATCCTCGGGAATATGAAGATCAGGAAAGCTACGATGAGCGCGGCCGCACCTATAACATCAATGCCCACCCGAACTTCGGAACTCGTTCAATTGAGTACTTGGTTCGGCTAGGCTACGCGGTTGTTGAGCCTGATGCTCCGATCGTAGGTAAGGCCGGGCAGATGAACAACAATTATCAGCACGACCTTAGAAATAACCTGGCGGCGGTAATCGATGAACTCGATGAAAGAGGGATTATCGACCGTAAACGACTAGGCCTGGGAGGTCACTCTTACGGAGCGTTTGGAACGGCGAACGCCATGGTCCACACCCCGTTCTTCAAGGCTGGGATTGCTGGTGATGGCAACTATAATCGTACATTCACACCACTCTCATTCCAGAGTGAGAGGCGGATATTCTGGGATGCCAGAGAGGTCTATCTCGGGATGTCACCATTCGTATACGCGAACAACCTCACGGGGGCGCTTCTTCTTTACCATGGCCTCCATGACCAGAACGTGGGTACAGCGCCGGATCACTCACCACGCCTCTTTCATGCCCTAAATGGGCTAGGCAAAAAGGCAGCTATGTACCTATACCCCTTTGAGGACCATGGGCCAGCCACGGAAGAGACGATACTTGATTTATGGGCACGCTGGACCGCCTGGCTTGATGTTCACTTAGCAGATGAAGACCTCACGATCACGGAACAGCAGGACGGACATTAAGCTTTAGCCCAAACGGTAGTTCCAGAAATACTTAGGAGAGCGGGGGGCCGGGGCACCGGCCCCCCTTAGTTTTTACTGGGACTTCATTAAGACCAATAAACAAATGGACAGAAAAATGAGCTTCTTGAGCCAAATACGACTGAGCATACTCATTTTGGCCGTGATCCCGACCATAATTTACGCCCAAGTCCCAATTGACGTGTCAATGCGTGTGGACGAGATCTTCGCACCCTGGACGTCAGTATCCTCCCCTGGATGTGCGATAGGCGTCGCTGTAGATGGTTTGACCGTCTTGGAGAGAGCCTACGGTATGGCTGATCTGGAGCATGGGATTCCCAATAAGCCGGAAACAATCTTCGAGGGCGGCTCTGTATCCAAGCAATTTACAGCTGCAGCGATCATGCTTCTTGCCCTCGATGGAAAGCTGTCCCTAGAGGACAATATTCGGAAGTACGTGCCGGAAGTTCCGAATTACGGCCCTACTATCACCCTGCGTCATCTCATGACACACACGAGTGGACTGAGAGATTGGGGTAGCGTAGCGGGAATCTCAGGATGGGGTCGCGAGCAAAGAAGTCATACCCATGAACATGTCCTCGACATCGTTAGTCGACAGAGCGCCGCCAATTTCGACCCGGGTCACGAATACTCCTATTCAAATACAGGATACAATCTGCTTGCTATCGTTGTGGATCGTGTCGCTGGTATGTCGTTCGCGGACTTCTCCAAGGAACGCATATTCGAGCCCCTGGGAATGAACAGCACCCAGTGGAGAGATGACTACCGTCGTCTCGTGCCAGGCCGCAGTTCAGCCTATGCAGCAAGGCCCGGGGGCAGCTGGGTAATCAACCGACCTATCGAATACGTCCATGGGAATGGAGGCATACTAACGACCGTTGGTGATCTAATGATCTGGAATGAGGCACTCACCGACGGACGGCTCGGAGGTCCAGATTTTGTGCGGATGATGCATGATGAGAGAGGTAGGCTATCTAATGGTGCCGAGATCATCTACGCAGGAGGACTCCAACATGGAACGATGGGTGGCGTGCGCTCAGTAACCCATACAGGGTCTACTGCAGGATATAGAGCATTCCTCGGACGTTATCCCGACCACAAACTATCAGTCGCAATGCTTTGTAATGCGTCGAACGTATCCACCGGGGGTACCGGCTCAAGCGTCGCGAGGGCCTTCTTAGGGGATGCGGTTACCGAGACCACCCCTCCAGAACCAGCTTCTGTGTCAGCTATGGTCCTGGAAAGTTACGTCGGCCTCTACAGAGACCCCATAACTGGCAACACTCGAACCTTAACGCTCACAGATAGCGAACTCAAAGATGGAAATACAACACTTATTCCGCTTAGTGAGACCCATTTCCAGGCTGGAACTGCAGATCGCATCTACCGGTTCCAACTCAACCAGGGCCAACGCGCCCGGTTCAAGATTGAAGCTTGGCAATACACAGACCAAGTGTTCGAACCTGTAGAAGCTTGGTCGCCAAGCTCAGATGAGGTCGAATCATTCGAGGGCACATACACTAGCCACGATGCGGAAACCACGTTCTTGGTAGAAGTGATTGACGGCGTGCTCACGCTGTCGCAGCGCCCAGGTCGCACCCGCGTGCTCACCCCGATCTATCCAAACGCCTTTAGCTCAAGAGGACAGATCATACGATTCAAGGGTGCCTTGAGCGGAGGAATAACCGAGCTAAGCCTCAGCCTCGGAAGGGTTTACAACATGCAGTTTCAAAAAATCCGAAACTGAAAGTCAGACTAAAACACTGAGTTCTTGACGTTCCCTTGATCGCTATTATCTCCCAGGCAAACCCTGTGCTGTCACCCGTTCTCCTTGCACAAGCTTGCGATCCAGGAAGTCATCAGACGCCTCAAAGGCTTCAACCCAGCGTCTGAACAGTAGGGTCGAGTGTACGTCATCCGGCCAGACTATCAGTTCGTACTCGACATCGTGCGCTCGTAACAACTGGACAAGGCCAACTGTTTGGGAAAAATCGACGTTTCGGTCGTCATCCCCATGAATCAATAGAACTGGGGATGTCCAATTCTCGATCTCTGAGATTGATGATGCCTGCCAGGATACGCTTTCCGGATCAAGTGAGTCGCCCCAGAGGTGCACCCCAGCGATATCAACACCAGCTGCGAACACTTCCGAATTTCGGGCCAAGCCTTGAGCTGTAAGAATACCACCATAAGAGAGTCCCCATATACCAACCCGGCTAGCATCAACATCATCTCGGGATTGCAAATATTTTCCAGCGGCTAACACATCTCTGTACTCAGTATTCCCCTGCCCTCCACGTCCCGGAGAATTTCGAAATTCTTTTCCGTACCCAATCCCGCTTCGGTAATTAACCGACAACACCACATAACCGCGCGACGCAAAATATTGGTTCATAGCGTACGCCATGTGGTAGAATCCGCGATGATGATATCCCAGCAGCATCTGCCGCCTTGATCCACCGTGGATAAATATCAGAGCCGGCCTCTGCTCTCCTTCTTGGAGATCAGGGGGTAGAAAGAGTTGGTTGTTAAACTCAAGACCATCTTCTGCGGTCAGAGTAACGTTTTCAGGGATCACGTGTGCACCTCGCGGGAATCGATCCGGAAGCGGAGTGATCACCCGTGCTTGTCCGCCAATCGCTGGAACGACAGCAACGGATTGCGCCTGTCGAGCATCCGCGAAAAGGATTGCAACATCATCACCCGATGAAAGAGCCGCTGGATATGTTTCGATCCCATTTCCTTGAGTCATCATCTCAGACCGCCCACCCGCTACCGGCACACGCCACAAGTCTCGCCGATCTATGTCACTATGGTTTGAGGAATAAAACAGTGTACGCCCATCAGTGGAGAAGGCTGTTTGCATCACGAAACCATCACCCGGTGTCAATTCAACTAGCGAGGGCTCCTCGACCGAAATCGAGTACCAGTGCCGCCAGTTTCCAGGCTCTGCCTCAAAAACGATATGTTCACCTTGCCATTGGATCTGACTGATCTGGTTGAGCCCATCCTCATCTGCCGGCGCACTCCAAAGAAGCCTCCCCGCACCAGTGGACGCGTCAGCAACCCATATCTCGAGTGTGTGACCGCCAACAAATGCCGAAGAGATCAATCCATCAGGAAAATCTGATACTTCGAGCTCTTCAGGACGCTCCGCACTCGAACCAAAAGGCAGGCCTGGACGGCGAATGAATGCAACTCGTGAGCCATCTGGCGACCAAGTTGGCGAGGAATCCCGATCAACGCCGGGAGAAAGATAGATGATCGAAGGACTCCGCTGGTCATAAACTCCGATATAGCTGTGATCACCACGGTCACTAACAAAGGCCACGTGACCTCCATCAGGTGACCAAATAGGATCTCTATTCTGACCGTAATTAGTGATGAAGGGTGTGCCTCCCTCCTCCACAGCTCCTAACCCGGAGTTCACTGGAGCTCGGTAGATCTGACCGGAGTTCACATATAGAACCCAGCGACCATCTGGCGAGAGTTCATAGTCTCGCATCGCTACCACCCGCCATGGGCTACCACCATCGGTACCCATCGCCCATACAACTCTCTCTCCACCTCGTGGATTACTGGTTGGGTTTGCAACCCATCCTTCCCGATTAGGTGCATGACCACGAATAAAAGTCACGATCTTACCATCGTCAGAAATTTGCAGACCGGTGAGATCGACACCGTCATCTTCCAAATAACTCGTGAGCCGAACCGGATCATACTCAGGAGGGGTAGCGGTGTAGACATTCCTCATGCCCCGTTCATTTTCAATCCAGGCAATCCGGTTTGCATGTCTTGCTGAGACTAGGCTAGATGGAAATCCAGGACTGAGAATGTCTTCAATACTGAAGCTTGTTTGATCCTGTCCTAGCCCACCTGAGGCTGAGAGTAGGAAGAGGGACAAAACGGTAATCGAAGTGCGAATCATGAGTGCCTCCTACGCAGCGGCTTGCTACCCGTGTCTTAGTTCGCTGCGAATCATGAGGGGTTAGCGGGTCCCGGAAAAGTAGAACGACATCTGTTTCAACCAGCACGGAGGGGAGAAACAACCTACAAGCACGCTCTTCTATCACGCTTGTAGCTACGGAAGACGGCCCCTAGGTTCGCTTTCCGAACCAGTTCCGATACACCTTGCTCTACCCCGGTACCCGGAGTGGAACCATGCGCCATACCTTGATCCTCATCACGATATCTCTAGTCCTGAGCAACTCCGCAACGACGGCTGTTTCGGCTCAAGTTCAGACAACAAGAATGGACTTGGCCACTCTATACGATCTCGGCAATCTGGTGGTCGATACCAACGCGGATAGTGTGCCAGACCTGGTGAATGCGTCTCTCATTTTAGGTGAGACACCTAGCATTAGTGAGACGGCGGCGGCGGCAGAGATTTCAGCCCGCCTCGGCTTCGAAACGATGGCGATGAACCTCCCGATCCAAAGAGGAATTTCAGCCGAAGGAATTCTGATCGTGATCGGGCGGAGTGGCTTGTCCGCCTCTGGTTTAAGCTCACCGGGTATTGACCCAACCTCGCTCGATGCTGGAGAAGGCTCGGTAGTCATTCGAAATGCGGATGACCGCACTTGGGTGCTCATCGTTGGCGGTGACGATAAAGGACTCATGGCGGCTGCCCGTCTCTTTTCTGGTGTACTTCCCCACACGAGAACGCTCTCAACTGCAAAACTGGACGCAGTTGCTGAAGACCTTTCAGATGCTCTAGCAAACTCAGGAGTGGTGGATGGGGAAGTTCGATTGACTCAGGCACGTGCCAGAGCAGATAGAAGTGGTGTATCCCGAGTCGTCGCCGATATCACGGTCAATCCTGCTGACATCGATTCAGCAGCAACGGCGATGCGTCGCCTCCGGGACCTAGAGCCTGGTGATGAAAGCTCTGAGCCAGAAGAATCTGCTGAAACCTCCCTGCTAGAAACAGATTCTGTCACAACTCAGGATGATGATGACTACAGGCACATTCCCCTGTCCTACCCTGGACTTGGTTCGGTAGAGGCGAGAATTACCGGCGGACCGGTGATCCGTCTTCAGGGCCGAGCAGAACCCGACCCTCCGGGACCCATCTCAGGGAGACCTGGCAGTAGCGCTAAAAACGACCTAGACCTTTCAAGCCTATACACAACAGACGGGCTCTTAGGTGGAGGACCTATACCTGACCGTATTGATGTCGTGCTTGTTCCAGGGTCCTCAGGCTCAGAAGGGTTACCCGATCTAGCTGGAAGACTCGGTCTNGAGTCCACTGGATTNATTGTGCCACTTGTTCGACCAGCTNANACCTTCGACAACCCCGGNTCACAACCTACCNTGGTCCTGGTCGGCANTGAGAACCGGTNCACGNACCAACTCGCCGANAGTAGCCTGNTCAANANTTCTGACTCTGGAGCCNGGGGANGGCCTAATCCAGGTTGTTCCAGACGCNTTTGGGTCGAAATCTTCACTTGTTGTCACAGGAAGCGATGAATCCGGTGCCCTGAGAGCATTAGAGCAAGTCGCTTTGACCTTTCCTNATCTCGATGAACGCGGGAAAGACCGGCCAACCGTAGATGACGTTGAGGAGGAAGTATGGGATGCACTCTCTGGGTATTCGCCCGTAGGACAAGCAGCAATTGGCTTGTACAAGCTCGATCGCATAGCAGAAACACTTTCTGACATCACCGTCTCTTCTGCCCGTGTGCTTATGTCGGTTGAAAAAGCAGACGATGGCCTTGGTGAGTACGTTCGGGCGAGAGCTTCCTCTGGCCTAGGAACAGACAATCTAGACGTCTTGATCGACAATCGAGACGTCCAAAAAGCCGCCACAATCTACGAGGAAACGAAGACACTTCCGTCCGAGGTTGACCGCTTTTGGTCTCTCTTCCGAGAAACAATTATTCCAGCAGCAACAGCAGGTCAGCCCATTCGGGTAGAAGCCCGCTTGAGTGAACCTCCTGAGCTTCGTGCCCAAATCGCTATTGAAGCGCAGCAAACCTTGATTGATGCAGGCGCTGACCCTGCCAACACGGAAGTACGTATCCTCTCTGCGTTCAAACAGGGCTATTCCTGGCTTGAAGAAGTGATCGCACCAAGACTCCAAGGCGAAACGTTGGGAGAAATCCTCATCAGTTTCCGGAGAAATGACCCTCCGGAGGAATGGCCACAACAAGCGATTAACACACCAGTCCGCTGGCTACACGAGATCTTCCCAATTGACGAGGTGTTCGCGCGCGATCTCGGCCTTGAACTAGAGCAAATAAGGTTTGAGCAAGTAACCGAAGGTCCTACGTACGAAGTCCGCGTGACGGACGCATCAGGATCAGTCATTCTCAACGAGGGTTTTGATCCCAAATGGGTTCTTCGCCCTTACTTCGACCGATTCCGAGACTACGAGCAGGTCAGGGTGACCACTGGTTGGCTAAGGGCTACTGCTGATGGCCAAACTATCGCAGATGAAAGAATTGTGACGGATCCCGAAGCGTTCTGGGATTATTACCAAGCCGAGGTCCTACCAGTCATTTATGACTACGTGATGGAACTACACGAGGGAATGCCAAACGGTGGCAGTGGTGATGCCCCCTATTTCGGGTCACTGACCGTCGAGATGGCCATGAGTGAACCAGATTACCGACTGGACATCGATAATGAAATCCATGCACCAATGGATGCCCTACACGAAGAAATTTACTTCGGCACAATCGAGTTCTTCGATATCTTGGGCCGCAACTCTCGCGGACAAGGGCTGACCTTCCCAGGACGGGTCATACCTCGCATGCAACCCAAATCAGACGGGTCAGCCGCAACGGTTAAGGTCGTATTCACAGGCTTCGCCACCTCGCGCCCGGCGGTCATCGTTGAATATCAGACCGACGAAGGCGATACGGGTGAGGTGCGCCTCGACATTCCTAAGACAGGACTTGAGCGCCCTTCTGCGAGACTAGCCAAGGTCCATGAAGATGAGCCTGGACTCAGGCACCTAGGTCTGAGAGTGCGTGTCGATACAGATCTGGACGCACGTGACAGTCTCATCACTCTCTCTGCCCCGGAAGCCGTCGACCGCAGCATGGTTTCGGCCGCTCAAATTGAAGCAACGATTCAAGAAATTGAGTCACTACGTAGCCAGGGGCTCTATAGTACCGCGCTCTCCTACCACGGCTTAGGATCAATCGAGATCTGGGCGGAGTGGACTCACAAGCAGGATCCCAACTCCCGACGAACCGCAACACTCAACAGCAACGGATCTCCACATCCACTCGCTGAATGGCAGAGCCTATTACCTGAGAACTGGTCGTATGAGGGTGACCGCATTGTTCAGTGGGATACCCCGATCCCTCCTCCTGAGGGTCACCAGATGATCGCAAAAATGGCGGCTTCTTTTGATGAAGCGTCGATTTACAGAGTTGGCCACTCCTACCTCGGCAAAGAAATCTGGGCGATGGACCTTATGCCATCGATCTCAGCCACACACTGGTCACACGTCAAGGCGACTACGTTCAAACCAACGGTCGTTTACTCGGCGAGGCAGCATGCAAATGAGGTCTCATCGACTAGCCACGTGTTACGTCACGCGGAGCTACTCCTAACTGATTCTGCACAGCGGGCCAAACTCAATCGAGTCAATGTGATCGTGCATCCGTTCACCAACCCAGACGGGGCACAACTAGCATACGACCTCTACAAGACAAATCCCGACTACATCCTCCACGCTGGATATCTTGGGTCTCTTGGGCAGGATGCGACTTCTGGTGGAAATGATGATCACCCGATCTACCCGGAATCAACTGTGAGAGGGAAACTCTGGGCTACCTGGCTCCCAGATATTTTCCTCAACCCGCACGGCTATCCTAGCCACCAGGTCGTGCAACTATTCAGTGAATACACCGGACTCGTCAGACGTGGACGAGTGACAGAGCGTAACTGGGGGTTCAACAAGGGCTGGTTCATGCCCGGCTTCAGTTTCATCGATAATCCAAGTTTTCCCCGCCACAAGGAAGCTGCGTTCCAGATTCGAGACTACATCACGTCAGGCATCAACTCGAATCAGGACGTTTTTGATATGAACCAACGCAACTACGCTCGATACAGACGCTACGGAGCTAATTTTGATCCTGAGACTTTCAGGCTCCCAATGACGGATAGTGTCTTGATCCAGATGCCGCTCAAGGGCTCAAGTGGTGAGGGTGGAGGTGGCTATAACCCCCGCATAACAATCTGGAGTGGTACAACGGAAGCTCCGGATGAAACTGCCTACGGTCCATGGATGGAACTCGTCGGAAAAGCAGGCCTCTCATGGGACCAAGCGATCCTCGACTACCTGAACGATGGAGACCACAAGGTCAACAAGTCCGGCTCAAGCTTCTTCGGAGGCGTATCCCTTAGGATGAATCGACCACGACCTCCGGGAAATGAGGATGGAGATCAGGGTAGTCTTGATCAAAACCCCAGGCGGATGCTCTTGCGGGACGAGCCCCGATCACACCCTTTCTGAGGCACGATAGTATAGTCCAACCCCTCCTCCCCAACCTGCAATGAATAATCTCCAAAAGCTTAGTCTCGCTGTTCTCACAATAACGTTGTCAGCCTGCGGTGATGCGCCCCCAGCGTAAACCGATGCAGATCCTGCCGATGACGCTCCTATTGGGACAGTCACGATCACTCAACCCGCTACAGGATCTCAAGTAATGGGCGGGAATGTTACCGTGAGCCTAGAGGTTGCAGGATTCCCAATCGTACCTGCAGGGGACATGACATCCGGAACAGGTCATCATCACCTGTATCTAGATGCTGACCTGACCGGAGTTGGTGAGCCGGTTCCGACTGTACCGGGTAGTATCATCCACATGGGAGATGGCTCGTCTGAGTACACTTTCGAGGGTGTAGCCCCCGGAGAGCATAGACTCATTGCAGTGGTGGCTGATGGAATTCACGTGCCACTTCAGCCATGGGTTGTTGATACCGTAACCTTTACGGTCAACTAGTTGGCAAGAGCTCGCAACAGCTCGTGCCAGTCCGATTCACGCTCGGCTTTAATGGGACCAACTGATTATTGAGGAAATCTATCTTGACTATCTCTGAAGATTTCTGGATAAGAATCAAAACTCCTGGGCTTCTCGTATTGGTCGCGATCCTAGTGGGCTGTGCTGGTTCGCCAGGGCCTGGAGATGCCGGATACCCCTATAACGTGGCCGGTGACTACTCCGGCTCACTCACGGTAGCCGGGGTAACAATGACGGGCACCATACAAGTAAGCACCCAGCCTGGGGGGGCGGTGACTGGCACGGTTTCAGTAAATCAACCAATCCAGATCAATGGTACACTTAATGGGACTCTAACGGGCGACCAACTTACGGTAGGGATCGCTTACGGAAACAACCCCGCAACCGGGTGCAGTGGTGGCACCATGGACGGTGCCTTATCGATCTCGGAACACGGGGCAAACATATCGGGGGGCGTAAAAATCACTGACTGCGGTGAGATACTCGATGCGACTATCGACTTCTCTCGCTGAAAGCATCCAAGCGTACCCATAAGACAATTCAGTAGTGGAAATATCTAGGAGGACCGCATGACCTCAGCAGGATCTAAGCGCTCTTTAGAGTTCTTCATCATAGTCGCACTCCTAGTGAGTGTGTTATCAAGCCCAATCTCTGCTCAACGAGGCAGTAGTGGGGATCAAGGAATGGCGGATCTCCCTACCATTGAGGAGAGAACCGATGGCCTGGATATCCTTGATGGGTTTCTCCCTCTGTACTGGGACGCCAGCCTCGGTCAACTCTGGATGGAGATTCCGGAGCTTGATAAAGAAATGATCCATTTTGCTGGATTTGGCGCAGGACTCGGATCAAATGATATCGGCCTCGACCGTGGGGCCCTACGCGGCTCAAGAATCGTCAAATTTGAACGAGTAGGTCGCAAGATCTTAATGGTTCAGCCGAATTATCGTTTCAGGGCAAACAGTGACAACCCGGCTGAGACACAAGCAGTGCGCGATGCATTTGCGAGGTCGATCCTATGGAGTTTTACCCCAGCTGCAGAAACGGGTGAACGTGTCCTCGTTGATCTCACGGACTTTCTAATTAGAGATGCTACAAATGCCGGCCAAAGGATGAGCCCGGGGACGTACCGCTTAGATAACAGCCGAAGCTCAGTCTACATGGACATGACCGGCTCGTTTCCCACAAATACAGAGTTGGAAGTAGAACTAACCTTTGTCCAGCAACCAGGTGGTGGTGGTGGCCGTGGCGGGAGAGGTGGGGGCGGATTCGAGGGTGTAGGTAGCGTTGCCTCGACTGGCGAAGCGGCAAGTATCCGGGTTCACCACTCATTCGTTCAACTGCCAGATGACGACTACGAACCGCGGATGTTCGATCCGCGTTCTGGCTACGGATCATCGAGCTATCAGGACTATGCAGTACCCCTTGATGAGCCCATGACCCAACGTTTTATCCGGCGCCATCGGCTTAAAAAGCAAGATCCATCTGCTGCGGTAAGTGATCCTGTGGAACCGATCATGTACTACCTGGACCCCGGGGTTCCAGAACCGATTCGTTCGGCCCTTCTGGATGGAGCTAGGTGGTGGAACCAGGCTTTTGAGGCCGCAGGATATCGCGACGCGTTCCAGGTTACACTTAGGCCAGATAGCATTAGTCCATTGGATGCTCGCTACAACGTCATCAATTGGGTGCACCGTTCCACAAGAGGCTGGAGCACCGGTGGTTCGGTATCCGATCCTCGCACTGGAGAAATTATTAAGGGAGTCGTGACCCTTGGCTCACTCCGGGTTCGGCAGGACTACATGATCGCCGAAGGCTTACTCTCTCCTTATACAGAAGGTGATGAACTGACGCCTGAGATAGCCGAGTGGGCGCTGGCCAGGATCCGCCAACTTTCGGCACATGAAGTGGGTCATACGATCGGGTTAGGCCACAACTACTACAACAGCACAGCTGGTCGCATCTCAGTGATGGATTATCCACATCCCCTCGTCACCCTTAACGGTGATGGCTCGTTAGACCATTCTCAGGTCTACGATGTGGGAATCGGTGACTGGGATAAAGTTGCTGTCACTTTCGGTTATCAAGACTTCGTCGGTGGGGGAGATGACGAAGCTACCCTGACAAGAGTTCTTGAAGACGCCTGGGATGATGATGTGCGTTATATGTCAAACCAGGATGTTCAGACAACACCTCAAGCAGACCAATGGGCAAACGGCACTGACATGGCGGACGAGTTGGACCGAATGATGGATGTAAGATCAGTGGCCATGTCCCGGTTCGGGGAGGCAGCCATCAAGAACGGAATGCCCATGGCAACAATCGAAGAGGTGCTAGTACCACTATATTTGCATCATCGATATCAAGTGGAATCCACTGCATCGGTGATGGGTGGAGTAGGCTATATCTACGCCGCCAGAGGTGATGGCCTGAGACCTGTCTGGCATATTGCTTCCGAGTATCAAAACCGAGCATTGGATGCTCTAATGAGAACTCTTTCTCCTAGCGAGTTAGCGCTTCCGACCTCAGTTCTCGAAGCTATTCCTCCGAGACCCCCAGGGTACGGCAGGACACGAGAACTTTTCCCGCGCTACACTGGCTCCGCCTTTGATGCGCTCACACCTGCATTCGTAGCAGCAAGTCACACCGTGAATAACATCCTCACGGCAGACCGAGCAGCGAGACTGGTGGAACAGAAGATGTTGGATCCTTCGATGCCGGGCTTAAACGATGTCCTACAACGACTTTTCCAGGCCGCTTTTGAGGGAGAGGCGAACAACAGTTATGAGACCGAGATCAGAAATACCGTTGCTGGAGTAGTAATTGAAAGAGTGAAATCGCTAGCGGAAACCGCACCAATGATGCAGGTGAGGGCGCAGTCGACCTTGGCACTTAGGACCTTGGCCGGTCGCCTGGCGGAGATGGAGCCTTCTGATGCCTCTGTGCTGCTCCAGCTTGAGATAAGGCGATTCCTCGGAAGGCCTTATGATTCAGGACAAATGCCAAGTTCGGTGAGTGCTCCTCCAGGAGCCCCCATTGGACAGCCAGCTATGGATTGGCTGGGACTCCTTGAGCCTTGGTGCACTTGGATCGATGGAGAGTGGAGATGAGTATGGAAATCATAAGAAATTTGAGACAAGCGGTAGTTTTGTTCATCACTGCCTGCACACTATTGCCGACCTCGCTATCCGCCACATGGTCAGTTATCGCAGTAGACGCGAGAACGGGACAGGTTGTAATTGCCTCAGCAACATGCGTTGCTCAGGGCAGATTCTCTGGCTTCCCCTCGAAAGGCCTTATGGATATCCAGGCAATCGTAGTGCCAGGGATCGGTGTCGCGGCCGCTCAGGCCGGAGTCGACCGTACAAGAGAAAACCAGCAACTCATCTATGCCCAAATGAAAGCTGGAACTGACCCCACTGAGATCCTTGAACTACTCAAACAAGATCCAGACATTGAGCGGCGGCAATTTGGTATCGTAGACATGCAGGGCCGATCAGTTGGATTTTCTGGTAGCGGTAATAGTGCTGCATCGCTGTCTCAGCAGGGCCGGGTCACAGATACCGAAATCTACTACTCTGTTCAGGGCAATATCCTGGCTTCGGATGCAGTCGTACATAACGCTGCACGGGCCTTCGAAACAGAGAATGGTTCACTCGCTGACCGGGTGATGGCAGCCATGGAAGCAGCGGATGAGGCGGGCGGGGACGTGCGTTGTACCTGTGAAACAGTGCCCGTTCCTGATGCGGCTTGCGACAGCCGGAATGCGCATGTCGCATATATCCTCCAAGCTGACACAGATGATCCTGAGGGATCGTCATTCAACGATGGCGACTACGCGATGTACATCAGCGCGACTGATGAAGACATAAAGCCACACGAGAATGGGAACCCTGTAATCACGCTTAGAATGCGTTATGACCTATGGAAGGCCGGGGGCTAGCTTCACCCAATCTTCACTATTTGAAAATGATTAGTGGGTACTCTGGGTCGCATCCCGTATCAGTTGTGATGTGTTGTCTATTCGATACTGCATGAGCCTCGTGCCCACCTCAATTGTCTTCTCAAGTGGAGTAAGCGAAACCCCGTTAATTGAAGCCCGACCGGCAGCAACCCGCTCCTCATAACGAACTGAAGAAGGATCTACAGTCATCTGCATGGCAGTAAGCCAGTACGTATCGTGAAAGCCCTCGGATTCCTCAAAGATCCCAAACTCTTCTTCCATGACTCTTTGCACTCCGGCGTTGTCATAAAATTCAGAGATATAGTGAGCCGTAGATTTTTCCCAACGCTCATTAAGTCGATCAGCCACTACCGCCATCCCATCTTGATTGCCGCCACTATCACCTATAAACACAATATGCTCGAAGCCATGTGCATTTAAACTGCTCGCTACATCATCCAGAACCGCCTGGAATGTTTCTTCTCGAAGGCTGATGGTTCCCGGATAACGCATATGGCCGGTCGGCTCCGCTATGCCACCCTCCGGAACAAGTTTCACTATTGGTGCGCATAGTGCGTTACCGAGTTCGCGGGCGATTCCCTCACAAGCTCCCTGAAGAACGTAGTTGTGCTTGCCCATAGCTACATAAGGACCATTCTGCTCGATACCACCAGTTGGGATGATCACGGTGTTCGTCCCGTCAGCCATTCTATCCCGAATCTCGATCCAAGTAAGTTCTTCGATCCAGATGGAATTAAGGGCCTCGATTGGCCGCTCCATGATCAACTCAGCCTGCAGCGCTGCATCATCAGTTACCTGAGTCTCCACAGGCGTTCGTTCGCCACGCATCGCGACTATGAGTGCTATAAGAATTATGGCCAAAGCCGTGACAACTAACTTCCAATTCATCATTGTGGTTCCTCTCAGTCAGTCTGAGTGACCATTTTACCTATGGAATGCAAGCATGGCGACTAGGGTTTTAAACCTCCTGTGGATCGTAGTCATAATCTCTTCGGCGTGCGGTGAATCTGCGCAAGAAGAAACGACAACTGAGCGGGTCGATCCTATTGTAACTGAGGACATAATCCGAACTGCAGACCCATATGCTCGTGGGTACACCGACGAAGATTTTCCACGTATCAAAGAGATCGCTACCGGAGTTTATTCATACGAACAACTCAGGTCTGCGGGTGATGAGAGATTTACCACGGTCAGCATGTTTGTTGTTACCAATGAAGGCGTCCTCGTTGCTGACGGTCAGGGTAGTGTTGACGAAACTCAGATGATGATTGACCACATTGCCGAAATTACTGATCAGCCCATAACCCATGTGGTAATATGTTCTGATCACGGTGACCATACAGCCGGTAACTCCGCATTCCCCTCGGAAGCTGAATTCCTGGCTCACCCTACTTCAGCAGCCACACTTGAGGCTAGCGCTAATGCACCGAACAGGGATGTAAACGCGCCACCAATCGTGCTCCCTAGCCAAATCATCGACGAACGTGAGGTATTGGAACTCGGAGGCCGAACGATTGAGATCCTCTTCCTTGGACGCGCCCATACTGGTGGAGATCTCGTAGTCCATCTCCCTGAAGAAAAAATTCTTTTCATGAGTGAGGCCTATCTGAACCGAGTCTTCCCAGCAATGCGCTCGGCTTATCCCTCGGAGTGGGTAGAAATGATCGAGAGGGCCCAAGCCATGGATATCGATACCTACGTCCCGGGCCATGGTTTTGTTGACTCTTCTGCGGTACTCGAGGAAGAGCTAGACACTTATCGGCGTGCGGTGATCCGTGTCATCGAACTAGCTACTCAGCAGTACGAAGAGGGCTACGGCCTCGAGGATGCGCAGATCCAGGCCAACTTCGGGGATCTTGAGAGTTGGTCACTTTTTACGAGTCAGGCTCCCCGGGCGATCGAACAAGTTTATGCTGAACTCGATGGCACCCTGCCAGGTGAAAATCGGTGACCACACACACCAGCAGTGCACTGACCTCAGCCTCTCAGGCCCGTGAGGGCAATGACCCCATTTTTAGGCTAAATGGTGAGGCTAGAGAACGAGCAGAGGCCGGAGAGTCGATCCTTGATGCGACAATGGGTGCCCTAATGGATGATGAGGGTCAAATCGCAGTTATGCCGAGTGTGGCTGAAGCGATAGCCCGCGTACCCACTGGTAAGGCAGCAGGCTACTCTCCGATCTCTGGATCTCCGCCTTTCCTCGAAGCAGTTAGAAAAGACCTTCTGGAACATCCAGATCTTTTGTCGAAGTCGGTAGCAGTAACCACTCCAGGGGGCAGTGGCGCAATCTATCAAGCAATCAAGAACTTTGTAGAGCCGGGCCACCAGGCGCTCACGACCGACTACTACTGGGGTCCGTACCCGGTAATCGCGCAGCATCTGGAAAGAGACGTCAGCACTTTTCCCATGTTCTCTTCAGATCTGAGCTTCGACTTGGAAGCGATGAAAAGAGGAATCCGTCAACATTTAGACACCCAGGGACGCTTGCTGCTGATCCTGAATTTTCCTTGTCACAACCCGACAGGATACTCTCTGGATTCAGGTGAGTGGATGGGCATCGCCGAAGCGGTTCGTGAAGCAGGAAAAGAAGCGCCCGTAGCTGTACTCCTTGATCTGGCCTACCACCGATTTGGTGGAGAGAGCGCGGACCTCTGGATTGATGCGCTCCCCAAGATGCTGGATACGACCACAGTACTCCTGGCATGGACAGCTTCTAAATCCTTTTGTCAGTACGGTGCTCGGATCGGGTCACTGGTTGCACTACATCCAGATCAAGAAGAGAGGAATAAGCTTGCGAATGCCCTGGGGTTCACGTGCCGAGCGACGTGGTCGAACTCCAACCATCTGGGCCAACTTGCTGTAACAGATTTACTCGTAGACCCCGAATTGAGTAAGCGCGCTGATGCTGATCGAGCTGAACTGGTCGAACTCTTAAGGACAAGGGTTGAAGCTTTTAATAGAGCTGCGGGTGCTGCAGGGCTTGATGTGCCTCGCTATGATGGCGGATTCTTTGTTGTGGTATTCACTCCCGACGGTGAAAAGACTGCCGCGGTGATGCGTGATATGGGCGTCTATGTGATACCCCTTAAGGGAGCGGTGCGAGTCGCTCTCTGTGCGACCCCGGAGTCTGAGATACCTCGTTTAATCGCAGCGCTGCGCGCAGGAATAGACCAGGCAGAAGCAGAACAGGGAGACTCCCCCTAGCGGGCCACTACACTACCAATACTAGATATCAAAACAGTTAGTGTCCGGAGGCAGACCTGCCGATACGGATCGCCTCGTCTGCACCTGGCCCAGACATCAGTAGACCAAGAAAGCCCTCTTCGAGCCGCTGTTCCACATCTTGAGCATTGGCCGTGATCATATTCGGGAGACCCACACGTTCTGATTGCTGCAGCACTTCCTGTGTACCGGCTTCTCCGGCTTCACGGCTTCCTAAATCACGTGAAAGGCTTCCAATACCACAGGCCAAAACGCTGTAACCTGGCGTATCCGCGATCTCTGCTGCCGCCGCGAGTGCACCTGCATCTTCGATCATGATCATGGCCAGTTTCTGGCCATCCGGATTATCGGGAGACCAAACGCTAACTCCAGCATCTGTGAAGAAACTCACTGCCAATCGTGCTTCTTCAGCACTACGTACATGCGGAATCACGATACCGTCTGCGCCCAACTGAAGTGACTCGATCACCCGCGCTCGTGCTGTTTCGAGACCATCACGTTCTATGGGTGGAATTCGGACAAGTAGCGAAGGGCCTCCGTCTCTATCGGATCGACCAAGACCTTCTGCAATCGCAGCTACAGCCTCCGTATCATAATTCCCTTCTAGATTCAGAAAGAGGTAGTCCAACAAAGGATTATCGCCGAGACTCGCGCCTCCCTCAGCGGTATACAGTGGCGGGAGACGAGAACCATCAGGTGCCACCTCACCTCTTGGACGTTCATTTGGGACAAAGACACCGAATGCGGGTGCACCTGCAGACCATAGCTGTATTAGCCTGGAGGTAGATTCGGAATCAGCTGCACTGCTGTCGTCTGACACGTCAGAGCAAGCCGCAGTCATGCATAGAGCAACGCTCACTGCGATCAGCTTGAATCCGTATGGGCTTACCATCGCAATCACGCGCTCAACCCCCACGACCAGACTCCTCGAGACCAACCGAAAGCGCTTCGGGTTGATTGACAATGATGAGCTTGAACCCTTGTGCTAGGCGCTCAGCAATGTCATCGACGCCAGCAGTAATTCCGCATGCAACATCAAATTCTTTGCATGCTGCAAGTACTGTCTGAATCGCAGCCTCTACCGCCTGCATATCTCCTTCATAAGCCCTACGAAGATCACCTGGACCGGGAATCGCTACACTGACACCCGGTGTCCCGATAATCTCTCGAGCCGCATCGATACCTACCTGATCCTCTATAAGTAGGATATTAATGAGATCACCGCTGGGGTTACTGGGCCAAAGGCGATTGCCCATAGAACTCACTGCAAGTTCTGCATCCTGTACTGACTCAACGTGAGGAAATACAACCCCCTCAACACCAGCAGCGATACCTTCAGAAATATGGGTGAGCGCAGCCTCACGATCTTCACGAATCGGTGGAATTCGAAGCGTAACCGGATGTGGTTCCTTTTCATCGGTCGCTTCAGCCATTGCAGTCATGAAGGATACCATCGTCGGTATATCCCATGGCCCAGATTCTAGAGAATAGAAAATAAAATCCGTCTCATCGTTTGCAGCAGCAACCTGACCACCCTCAGCATTCTGCGGACGTGCGAACATCCCGAAGACTGCCTGACCTTCAGCTAAGAGACGAGCCAATTTCGAACCGGGTTCCTGGTCCACCATAGCTTCCACCTCCGAGGGGTCAGGCGACTCCATTTGTTGGCTCTGACAACTGAATAAGGCGGTAATTGCGACTAGACTGATGAACAATCGAGGTCGGCGGGACATAGTGACTTTCTCCTAGCTCGACCACGGGGGAACTACTTGATTCATCCTCGCGTACGCGATCGCTTGACCGAGATGCTCGTTCATGTGGGTGACAAGCTGTAAGAGAACTGCCCATTGGCCGACCTCCCTCCCATAAAGGTGGGTCGGCTTACTGAGCTCTTGCTCTGACATTTGATCAATTACTGCCCGGACATGGTTCATCGAGGCACTGAGAATCTCGACTATTTTGTCTTTATCAAAAACTTCTTCTTCCCAACGCCCGTATTCCGTTGGCCCCATAGGAGATTCGATACCAAGACTCTGGTCGGGATACATGTAGTTATAGCGGGAGATATGCGTGTATACCCTCGCTACCGAGTACACACCCTCCATGGGGCGCCAAAGATAGGTATCAGATGGCATCGCTTGCGCGAGAGCGACGAGTTTACGTGCTGAACCCTCGAACTGCCCGGAAATCTCTTCTCCAAAATTTGAAGGTGCCGACTGAGCTGAAAGAGGGGCAGCAAAGGCAGCAGCGAGTATGGCTGTCAAAAGAAAGCGGGCGCGACACATTTTATTCTCCGGGCTAAACAGTAATAACTGGAAAGATAGACGCTCAGGTCTCGGTTGCTAGGATCTAGGGCCCACCCTCTCTTCCAGATGTCTTGGCATCGATGTAAGCGTATACTCCCCTGTTCCCAGTAAAAACGAGACCTTGCAATGTTAAGATCAACCTTATTACTCGGTATCACGTTGGGGTGGATTACGCCTCCATATCTTGCACAATCCACAGGGGATGAATTGGAGCAGATAGAAATTTCAGTCGAAGATTTCGTATTTGATGCGCTCGCAGCGGGGCCACAGGATGGCGAACTAGTGCTGCTCTTGCATGGGTTTCCTCAAGCCGGCTACGCATGGCGCAACCAACTGCCAGTCCTCGCTGCTCTTGGCTTTCGAGTTGTGGCGCCAGATCAAAGGGGGTACTCAGTAAGGGCCCGCCCTCCAGAAGAATCCGACTATGTGATGGAAGAACTCGTAGGGGACGTGCTAGGAATTGCAACGGCTCTTGGGTATGAGCGTTTTCATGTGGTTGGGCATGACTGGGGAGCAGCTGTATCATGGATCCTCGCTTCATCCGTACCCGAACGTGTTCAATCAATCACCGCGCTCTCTACACCCCACATGACTGCTTTTGCACGCGCGCTGTCAGATCCAAATTCTGCACAATCACAAGCGTCTGGTTACATGACGATGTTCCGATCAGCAGGCTCGGAACAACTTTTTCTGGCAAATGAGGCACAGCTTCTCAGGAGCATACTGTCCCAGTTTAGCTCTTCAGAGACAGATCTGGATGCTTACCTCAGTGTGCTCGGTACTCCAAATGCACTTCGGGCTGCTCTTAACTGGTATCGTTCTGCCATACCCTCCCAGGGAGATGCTCCGCCTGCTTCCGCTGCAATGGTCACCATCCCCACACTCTATATCTGGAGCACAGAGGACTGCTGTTTCGTCCGAGGAACCGCCGAGGCTTCTAAGGAGTTTGTGACGGGCCCATACCAGTTTGAAATAATTGAGGGCGTAAGTCATTGGATTGCTGAAGAAGCCACAGACAAGCTCAATGAATTGCTCATTGAACATCTAGAACAATGGAGAGGGCGCTAGCCTTCACCAACAATGGATTCACTAGAGTTCCGAACGGTCACTAGGGATGCGCGTCGCGATCATCGGTAGCGGTATCGCAGGGCTAGCGACAGCCCACCTGCTCTGCCGAGAGCATGAGATCACACTCTTCGAGTCTAACTCTCGAGTGGGTGGCCACGTGCACACAGTCGAGGTTGAAAGCAAACACGGCACGATCAATATCGATACAGGATTCATCGTCTACAACGAACAAAATTATCCTAATTTCGTTAAGCTGATCCAGGAACTCGATATTCAAACTCAACCAAGTTCAATGAGCTTCAGTGTTCGGCTAGACAATCCAGACTTGGAATACAATGGGTCAACTCTTCGCCAGCTGTTTGTTGACAAACGGAACCTCTTCCGGCCCTGGTTCTATAAGATGCTCCGAGATATCCTGCGGTTTAATCGGATGGCTCCCGATGCAATTGATGACCACCCAACGAATTGGTCACTACGCGAACTCTTGGATGAGCACGGGTTCAGTCAACCTTTTATCGAATACTATCTCGTCCCTATGGGTGCTGCGATTTGGTCGACTCCGGTGACCCAAGTTCTTGATATACCTGCACGTTTCTTCATCCAATTCTTTGAAAACCATGGAATGCTCACTGTTGATGATCGCCCTGAGTGGCGAGTGATCAAGGGCGGATCTTGCCAATATGTGAAGGAAATCACCAAGCCCTTCGGGGACCGTATCAGGCTCAACCATACTGTTCGGCAAGTTGAACGGTTTCCAGACCATGTAACTGTGGATGGTGAACGATTTGATGAAGTCGTGTTCGCATGTCATAGCGATCAAGCACTCGAGATTCTCAAGGATCCCTCACCTGCCGAACGCTCGGTTCTGGGTGCAATTCCATACCAAGCCAATGAAGTAGTGCTGCACACAGACACGAGTCTTCTCCCCAGACGGCGACAAGCCTGGGCTGCATGGAACTACCATAGTAGTGGTCCATTGGGGAACAATGGGCCAGTAGCTCTCACCTACAATATGAACATTCTTCAGGCACTAAACCTGGCGGATACGTTCTGTGTCACCCTCAACGATTCATCTTCGATTAATGATGAAGACGTATTGGAACGATTTGAGTATCACCACCCTCTCTTTACACTGGAGGGAATCGCTGCTCAGAAGCGTCATGCGGAAATTAGCGGAATCGGCCACACACATTATTGCGGGGCGTATTGGGGTTATGGTTTTCACGAAGACGGACTGAATAGTGCACTTGCCGTCGCTCGCGCGTTCGGGGTTGTGGTATGAAGAGCGCGATCTACGAAGGTCTCGTGCGCCACAGAAGGTTCACTCCGGTACCCCATGAATTCCGATACCCTCTTTTCATGATGTATTTAGACTTAGCGGAGTTACCGGACCTATTTCGGCATCACAGACTTTATTCGGCTGAAGGTCCTGCGGCAGCCTGGTTCCGTCGCAAGGATTACCTCGGAGACCCCGATCTAGATCTAGATGCGGCTGTCAGAGACACCGTGCAATCGGCCACGGGAAAGAGACCGAATGGCCCGATACGTGTGCTTACGCACCTGCGAACGTTTGGCTACGTAATAAACCCGGTGACGTTTTACTATTGCTTCCGGAGTGCAGAGGACGGTCTTGATTCAGTGGTTGCTGAAATTACCAATACTCCATGGGGTGAGCGACACACACATGTTCTCAAGCCGTCCACAGAGGAGCCATACGAGCATCCATATGGATTCAGTTTCGGGAAGGAATTTCATGTTTCACCTTTTATGCCGATGGATGTGAACTACGAGTGGCGGATCGGCATGCCAGGTAACCGTCTTACCGTCCATACACAGAATTATGCTGAGAAGCAAAAATTCTTCGATGCTACACTCATGCTGTCGCGCCGAGAGATTACGAATAAGGCTCTGACCCGCGTTCTGTTGAGGCACCCTTGGATGACTGCACGAGTCGCTTTCGGGATTTATTGGCAGGCTGCAAGACTGTGGATTAAACGAGCCCCGTTTCACACCCATCCAGCTAAGATATCGGGATGACCCTCTGGCAACGCTTCTTTAGGAAGTTGGTTTTCTGGAAACTGGAAGGCCTCCGAAACGGCCATCTCACAATTCACCACGACGGTGAACACCATGCCTTTGGCAATCCTCAGGGCCTAACTGCTGAGGTACGAGTAGTGGAGCCTCGCTTCTTCACGGCGGTCATAATCGGTGGCCATGTCGGAGCTGCCGACGCTTACGCTGAAGGATGGTGGACCACTGAAGATCTGCCCGCAGTTGTGCGCGTATTCGTCCAGAACCGTGAATTGGTAGATGGACTAGAGACTGGACTAGCACGCCTAGTCCAACCTTTTCGGTGGCTTATCCACGCATTGAACCGAAATAACAAGGTCGGAAGCCGGCGAAATATTGCTGCTCACTATGACCTCGGTAATGACTTCTTCGAGTTGTTCTTGGATGAGTCACTCACGTACTCATGCGCGTACTTTGAACATGACAACATGAGCCTCGCTGAAGCTTCACAGGCCAAATACGACCGCATCTGCCGAAAGCTTGATCTCAAGCCTGAGCATCATTTAGTAGAGATTGGGAGTGGCTGGGGAGGCTTTGCGATTCATGCGGCTCAGCGATATGGGTGCCAAGTTACAACCACCACGATCTCTCAAGAGCAGTGTGAACTTGCTAGAGAGCGTATTCGTGCAGCAGGGCTGTCGGACCATGTCACCGTTCTACTATCCGATTACCGTGATATAAAAGGTGAATATGACCGACTAGTTTCCATTGAGATGATTGAGGCTGTAGGACACCAGTATTTTCCTGCCTACTTCAAGACATGTGCAAATCTCCTGAGCCCGGAAGGTCTCGCAGCGATTCAAGCAATTACGATCCTCGACGACCAATACGAGCAAGCCCGAAAAGAAGTGGATTTCATCAAACGTTACATCTTCCCTGGCTCATGTATTCCTTCAATTGCCGTCCTGCTGTCTGCCGCAAAACAAACTGATCTAAGCATTGTCCACACTGAGGACTTAGGCATGCACTACGTGCGCACCTTACGGGAGTGGAGGCACCGTTTCAGTCAGCGTGATACAGAGATCGCTGCTCTTGGATTCGACACTTGGTTTCGCAGGATCTGGGATTTCTATTTCTCATACTGCGAGGGAGGCTTTGCTGAGCGAGCCATCAACGTGTCCCAACTGATATTTGCTAAACCGGGCGCGGCATTACCTCTCAAGAACATACCACAACAGGAAAAGCAAATAGCATGATCCTGCGAGTAGGTACTGCACTTGCGGAACGCGGCATCATTCCTATCAAGCTTCTCCGATGGGGCATCCGCAACCTGATCCAGCATCGCATTCGTGAGATAAACGAAGAGTCCAAGACAGCGTTTATTCAAGAGCTTCTCTCGAGTCCAATCGCCATCGCCACAGAAGCGGCTAATGAACAACACTATGAAGTGACATCTGAGTTCTTCGAAATGGTTTTAGGTGACTCACTGAAATACAGTGCTTGTTATTGGCCCGACGGAATCGAAACGCTGTCCGAAGCGGAAGAAGCGTCTCTCGCACAGGTGTGCGAGCGGGCTAAAATACAAGATGGGCAGCGCATCTTAGATCTGGGATGCGGATGGGGTTCATTCTCTCTGTACGTCGCAAAACATTTCCCGAATGCGACGATCACATCAGTGTCAAACTCTGAATCTCAGCGTCGCTATATCGAGTCTCACCGATCATCCAAAGTCCAAGTCATCACCGCTGACATCAACAATCTGGATCTCCATGAAAGATTTGATCGGATCGTTAGTATTGAAATGTTCGAGCATCTAAGAAACTACCACAGACTCTTCAAGCGCTTGTCTGGTTGGCTTCAACCAGATGGACACGTGTTCGTGCATGTATTTTGTCACAGGTCCTATCCCTACCCGTTCGATACCATTGGAGAACACAACTGGATGGGGCGCCACTTCTTCACAGGTGGAATCATGCCCTCACTAGATCTTTTTCATTCCTTTAATGAACATCTCTCGGTGGAGGATGAATGGGCCTTGGACGGGACGCACTATCAGCGCACAGCAGCCGCATGGCGAGAGAACTTGGAGGCCAACCAATCCAAACTCGTTGACGTCTTAAGTAAGGTATATGGCAGGGATGCTGTAAAATGGCTGAACCGCTGGAGATTATTTTTTCTCGCGTGCGAAGAATTATTTGGGTATCGCAATGGGAGCGAGTGGCTCGTGGGACACTACCGATTCTCCACGACAACAAGAACGGCTTAGTAGTTCATATCGAAATTGTTGTCTTTGATTACCTGAACACCTTATGACTGTGCATACCTTGAACCGGAAGCAACTCGTCCCCGGTAAGATCAGCGATGTGTTTCGTTTCTTCGAGAACCCACTGAACCTCGAAAGAATTACACCCCCATGGCTGAGTTTTAGAGTCGTATCGTCGACAGATACCACGGTACAGTTGGGTACGAGAATCTCGTACCGCCTCCACTGGAAACATTTCCCTTTGAATTGGGACTCAAGGATCAGTGCATATCAGAAAGACATCGGTTTTACTGATGAAATGACGCACGGACCGTATAGAAGCTGGTACCATCGCCACCTGTTCCGCTCAGTAGAGGGTAGTATAGAAATGACAGACACAGTCCATTACTCGCTTCCGCTCGGTCCTATCGGTAACCTCGTTAACTCCCTCATAATTCGGCAGCAGTTGGAATCGATTTTCGACTACAGGAAACAAGCGATCGAAGAGATCTTCGGAATTAGTGATACATAGGGCTAATGCTTCATGAGATATAGCTTTCCCTCCAATCTCAATCCACAGACATTGTGCACATGAATGAAAACACACGAGCGATAGTCGTAAGTCAGTTCGGAGGCCCCGAGGTCCTGGAGTGGCAAGAAAGTGAATTGCCACCACTAGGCCCAACTGATGTGCTGGTCCGTCATACAGCTGTAGGGCTGAACTTCATTGATGTATATCACAGGACAGGCCTCTATCCGTTAGAGCTGCCTTTCACACCTGGAGTAGAAGCCGCGGGGATTATTGAGGCAGTCGGATCGAATGTCGATGATCTAAGCCCTGGTGAAAGAGTAGCCTACACAGGAAATGGACCGCCCGGATCATACAGTGAAACAAGGGTTCTGCCGCAAACACGACTAGCTCGACTTCCGGATGCGATGGATGATCGCACTGCCGCCGCAATCATGCTCAAAGGGTGCACAGTCGAGTACCTCGTGAATCGGACGTTCCCTATCTCTGCCGGAGATGTGGTCCTACTCCATGCAGCCGCCGGGGGAGTTGGGTTGATCGCCTCACAATGGCTCAACGCTCTAGGTGCAAAAGTTATTGGTACAGTGGGATCAGAGGAGAAAGGTGAATTAGCACGAACAAGTGGGTGCGACGAGGTGATCCTGTACCGTGTTGAAGATGTAGCTGATCGGGTTCAAGAAATTACAGATGGGAGAGGAGTAGACGTCGTGTACGACTCGGTTGGAGCTGCCACCTTCGAGGCTTCGATCAAATCCCTTCGGCCACGTGGGATGATGGTAACCTTCGGAAATGCATCAGGACCTGTGCCACCTGTGCCCCCACTCCTGCTTTCACAAAGTGGTTCGCTATTCCTAACACGTCCTGTCTTAGCGCATCATTACACGGATCCGACCGAAGCTGCTGAAGGCATAGCCAAGCTCTTCGATATGGTGCTATCCGGTAAGGTTACCCCACTTATTGGCCAAGAGTATTCGCTGTCAGATGTTCCAAAGGCTCATCAGGACCTCGAGAACCGTAAGACCGTCGGCTCGACCGTACTCGTAACCTGACGGCTCAAGATTCCATCTGCTCACCTAAACAAACGTACTTAGGGTCCAGATTCTATATGAAACAGCTTGTTGTAAATGACCCATGTTTCGTCAGTTTTGACCAGTGAGAGCGTGTCCAAGAATGTGAATCCGAGGTACTCATCTCTTACCCGAGCACCAGCAGTTATACCAGCTACCTCGATACTAAGGATCTCTGTGTTTAGAGTCTCTCCGTTCTCTTGTGGAGAAGGCTGTTGCGCGGCAACCAAATCACCAAATTCATCACGGCTCATCTCGTGAAACTCCCCAGCGAAAATCCCTGTAACTTTCGCATTCGGATGAAAGGCTGCGTTAACCATATCCTTACTTGATTGATACATGCTATCGAAGTAAGTCTGGATTGTTGCTTCGATTGCTGCTCTTTCGCTCATAAATACTCCTATTCTAAAGAGATACTTCCTACTAGTGATCTGAAATTACTCTAGGGTCCCGGTTATTGGTCTCAAGGGTCTCTAAAACTTGCTTCCACTCAAATTTGTCACCGATATCTCTAACATAGTGGTCCATCCATGCCATCTCACTGACCGCTTTGACCAGCCGGTTTCTAGGGTCAGGAATTCCATGGCTACGACCAGGATACATAAACAACTCTGTTGGCACACCAAGCTTCTTTAACGCCATATGGAGTTCTACGGACTGTGGGCTTGGCACTCGCGGGTCACCTTCGACCACGTGAACCATCGTCGGGGTTTTCGCATCAGCAATGTACTTCAGTGGAGACTGATCCCAGTACGGATCAAAGTTCTCGTAGAGAAAGTCATCCCCGATATAGAACTGACGATTCCTCTGAACGTCACTCTGAGCATACATGCTAATCCAATTCATCGTACCCGCGCCTGAGCTTATGGCCTTGAAGCGATCAGTGTGTGTCAGAATCCAATTTGACCAGTGGCCACCAGCACTCCAGCCCAGCGCTCCCATACGTTCGGGGTCAACGATGCCTTCCTCGATCAGGTAATCTACACCTGTCATGATATCGTCGAAGCCGAGAGTAAAATAGTCACCTACGATATCTGTCCGATGAGCGTTGCCATAGTTCGTAGACCCTCGGTAGTTAGGCTTAAGAACTGCGTAGCCTGCTCCCGCATACACTTGCGCATTGTATCCGCCATTGAATCGCAGTTGATCCGCAGACGCTGGGCCCCCATGAATAGCGACGATAAGCGGATAGCGTGTTCCTTCTGAGTAACCAACTGGATAGACCAGAACTCCACCTACGGTCTTCCCGTCAGTTGAAGTCCAGTTGATCTCCACCTCCTCGCCAAAGCTGACATCTCTCAACTGCTGATTCACGTCAACAAGCTGAATCCAGGATGATCGATCCATTACTCCTTCTACGCTCGCAGTCGTGAAAACTGTAGGCGGAGTAACGGGATCTGAATATCCAATTAGGATCACTCCACTGTCCTCGTCACGGCTAACGGAAAGAGCCGCTCGCTCGTGCGTTAGCTGGCGCACCTGGCCAGTCTGGACATCCAGCGCATGCAGCTGGGTGGTGACCGTCACACCCGCATTGAAATAGATGGTGGTGGCATCATCTGACCAGAAACCAGCTCGTATATTTTCATCGAACTCTGTGCCAATCTTCCGGAATGCTCCACCCCCATCATCCACAGCACGGACATACATCCGGCTATTGGTCATCGAATAGCGCTCCATATCGTCCGGTGCAGTGAATGCAATCCAGCGGCTATCCGGCGAGAAGCTTAGTCCGGACTCGCCAACTTCATAGTTGTCTGTTAGGCGCTCGACTTGTCCGCTACTCACCTCCAAAAGGTATTGGTCTGTATAGAGCCGAGCCTGTGTGATGTTTCGTTCGTAACGCTCAGTTGATCCCCCTGCAAAGCCTATCCAACGACCGTCTGGCGAGATCGTAAACCCATCTACGCTATACGATTCACTGGTCGTCATCGGGCTTTCAGTGCCCGAACCGAGGTCGAGTGACCAGAGCCTAGAGAAGGGAGTTGTGGCGTTCTTTACGTCCACAGTGAAGCCTTCTTCTAACCGCAGTTTCTCATCCTCATCGAACTCGTCAGGACGCACGAAGTAGATATGATCTCCGTCAGGGCTGAAGTCCCACTGTTCGATGCCAGCCTCACCCTCCGTGAGCTGCTCAGCTTCACCCGCGGGCAAATCAGCGACTAACATTCCAAATAGCTGCTCCTGTCCGGACTCGCCACTCCGGTAAACAAGCCAGCGCCCATCTGGACTGAAATCAAACCCCGATACCCCTTCTTGAGCTTCTGTGATCTTTTGAGCTTCACCACCATCGTGACGCATCATGTACAGCTGGTTCCCCTCAAATTCTCCGGAGTCGCGATTCGATAGAAATACAAAAAACGAGCCATCTGGAGACCAAGTGGGCTGCGTTTCGTTCTTATCGTCAGTGAACGTAAGTCTTCGACTCGAAGACACCCCATCTGCCAATGACACGATATGGATATCACTTTGAGAACTTGCTTCCACCCAATCGGGGGTCGTAACGGTATAGAGCATGAGCGCCCCATCCGATCGAGGAACCCAGGATCCAGCTCGTTTAAGTTCCTGCACATCCATGAACGTGAAGGTTCGCTGTTGAGCACTGACTTCTCCCGCCCATGTGAGCGCAAGCACAGAGATGAGAAAGCATGTGGCTGACGGAAAGCGCATATCGTCCTCGATCGGTAGATATTGATACAGTTCTGGCAATGAACCCGCCTCAGGGCAGGTACGCAATAATGGGCTAGAAGGTGGCAAATGGCACGCGATAGGCCTTGGTCCAGCCTGAAAAAATCAAGATCTGGCACTCCTGGAAGCATGAAAACCAGGCGTTATTTCGGAAAAAGTCTTTGCAATCTCTAGCAAATAGTGTGTATTTTTCCTTCCAGCAGGACTCGCTGAAAGCTTCCCGGACATACGGAGAAGGCTGAACATGCGCCACCGACTTACAAGCTCTCTCGGCATTCTAATCGGCACCCTACTCATTGTTACGATCCCGCTTCAGGCCCAACAAGGGTCTATTAGTGGCCAGGTGACAGATCAAAGTACGGGTCAATCACTCGCTCAAGCTCAGATCCAGGTGCTCGGCGGAGGCACGTCGGGTGGTGCTCTATCAGACGCACAGGGCAACTTCACCTTGAGTCTGGATCCTGGATCCTACTCGGTCGTTGCAGTGCTACTCGGTTACGAGACAGTGCGTGTTGACGGTATCTCCGTCAGCGGGGGTGCAGCCACAGAGATCACTGTAGAGATGACCTCAGCCGCACTCGCTCTTGCTCCTGTCAGCGTTACAGTGAGTCGTGGCCAAGAGGCGAGCAGCCTGTCGGCTCCCGCCCAAGTAAGCATCGTAACCGCAGATGATATCTCACGAATCGCATCTACATCTACTGCGGACTTCCTGAAAGCATTGCCCGGGGTAGACGTTTCTCAGGTTGGCATCAACCAGAGCAACACGGTTACACGAGGCTTCAATAATGTCTTTTCGGGAGCACTGCTTGTGCTCACGGACTACCGCTACGCTCGGATACCATCAATCAGGCTTAACAATTACAACCTGCACCCGACCACGCCGCTGGATATCGAGCGCATCGAAGTCGTTCTGGGACCGGCCGCCGCACTTTACGGTCCCAACGCCACCAGCGGGGTAATGCACATCATCACATCGTCACCGATCGACAGACCAGGAACGAGCGTGGCCCTGTCAGGTGGTAACCAAAGCATGCTTCGAGGTGTCTTCCGACATGCCTGGGCATTCAGTGAAAAGGCCGGACTCAAGGTTTCTGGGCAGTATTTCCGCGGTAATGACTTTGAATACACGGATCCAGTGGAAGCTGCGGCTAGGGCTGCGGCGCCAGCAGGCTCTAAGATCGGTGTCCGGGATTTCTTTTCGTCGCACTACGGAGGTGAGGCACGTCTAGATCTCCGCCCCTGGGACGACCCAAACGATAACATCATCATCACCGGTGGCCTCAAAACCCTCGGCAGTTCAATCGAGCCAACAGGAATTGGTGCGGGTCAAGCTAAGAATTGGACCTATAAATCTCTTCAGGCCCGCGTAAATAAGAGTGGCCTATTCGTCCAAGCATTCCTGAACAACAGCAGTGCTGGAGACACATATCTACTTCGTACCGGCAACCCGATCGTCGACAACTCAGTTACGTTCGCGACGCAAGGCCAGTACAACTTCGATCTCGGTGATCGGTTCAGTGCCACTGTCGGTGTCGATTACTCAAATGTGACCCCGAAGACCGGTGGTACAATCAACGGAGCGAATGAAAACAACGACGAAACGACGCTATTTGGTGCGTATCTACAAACGACCACCACGTTGACCGACCAACTGGACTTCGTAGCAGCGATCAGGAGGGATACTCATAATTGGCTTG